>NZ_JBGCDL010000089.1:0-3694 GCF_045105435.1 Kordia sp.
GGCATCTTCACGCTTATCTTTTGTTTTAAGTACTTCTTTCATACTTACATTAAAAGGATCATCATTCATATCGCCCATCGTAAAAATCTTAGCTTTCTTATCAATGTCTTGTAAAGAATCAATAATGCGCTTATTCAACTCGGCAGCTTTTACACGTTTTGGTCTACTTCTGGCTTCTCCACCTCTTCGTGATGGCCAGTGATTTACAATAATATGTACTTCATCACCATCCAATACACCAGAGACCAACAATTGGTCTCTCGTATAAATACGTTTGTCGCCATCATAAATATACAGCGGATGTTTTGAGAAACTGTGCGGCTGAAAAACACCTTGCTTATAAATCAATCCAACATCAATACCTCTTTTATCAGGCGAATCGAAATGGATAATACCATAATCAGAATCTTTCAACTTTGGATGCTTTACCAAATCTTCCAAAACTTTCTTATTTTCAATTTCGGCTACACCTAAAATTGCAGGTGTTGTTTTGGAAACATCGTACCCAATATCCGAAATTACACGGGCAAGTTTTGATATTTTATCTTCATAAATTTTTGAACGATCACCTTGAATTTCCATAATTGGACTTTTCTCGTCATCTTTCAGTGGGTCATTAACGGTGTCAAACAGGTTTTCAACGTTATAAAAAGCTATTGTTTGCACTTTATACTGCTTTTTTTTCTGTGCCCATGCCTGGGTAAAAACTACTAAAAAAGCTAGTGATACTAGGGATCTAAGGTTTTTCATTTATTGAATGTTACGTTATCTAAAACAATCTATACAAAAGATAGACCAAAAGTAGTTATTAATTATAAATAATGTACATTTGCGCGTCGTTATTAAAGATTTTTTAAACTCGAATAATAATTAATTGCAAATTACAGTATGAAAAAACTTATTTTTTTATTTGGATTGCTATCAGTTTGGTTTGTCAGCGGACAAAATTCAATTACGGGAATCGTTCTTGATGCCAACACAGATGACGCAATTCAAAATGTTTTGGTCTCGGTTGCAGGTAACAACAAAAAAGAAGTTGTTACAGATGCATCTGGAGCTTTTAAGTTAACAAATGTTGCGGCAGGTGAAGTGGATATCGTATTTACGAAAGACGGATATTCAATATTAAGAATGCCTGTAACAGTTACTGACGGTCAAGCAATTGACTTAGGTACAATTTTGTTAAAAAAATTCATCCAAGAAGATGTTACCCTTTTAACATTAACAGATGATGAATTGAATGATGATTCAACGGCAGCAGACAATATCTCAGGATTATTACAATCTTCAAGAGATATATACTTACGAACTGCGGCTTTTGAATTCGGAGCAACTTTCTTCAGAGTAAGAGGTTTAGACTCTGAAAATGGAACAGTACTTATTAATGGTATTAAAATGAACAAACAGTTCAACGGAAGACCACAATGGAGTAACTGGGGAGGATTGAATGACGTTGTAAGAAATCAAGAACTTACAAATGGTTTAAGTGCTTCAGATTATACATTTGGAGGTATTTTAGGAACAACAAACATCAGTACTAGAGCTTCTCAATACAGAGAAGGTGGTAGAGTAACGTATTCGTCATCAGACAGAAGTTACACTAACAGACTTATAGCAACCTATTCTTCTGGTTTACTAGAAAACGGATGGGCGTATACAGTTTCAGCAGGAAGAAGATGGGGAGATGAAGGTTTTAACGACGCTACTTTCTATGACGCAAATTCTTTATTCGTTTCCGTTGAAAAACAATTAAACGATAAGCATAGTATTAACTTTACAGGAATATACGCACCAAACAGAAGAGGTTTATCTTCTGCAAATACACAAGAAGTATACGACCTAAAAGGAATTCGTTACAACGATTTTTGGGGATACCAAGATGGAGAAAAACGTAACTCAAGAGTACGTAGAGTTGTAGAGCCAATCTTAATGTTAAATCATTATTGGGATATTGCCGAAAGTACAACCTTAACTACAAATATAGCATACCAATTTGGTGAGCAAGGAAGAAGTCGTTTAGACTTTGGAGGTACAGATTTAGACGTGAGTGGTTTTCCAATTGGAGGATCGCCAAATCCAAGTCCTACATACTACCAAAAATTACCAAGTTTTTTTGAAAGAAACTCTCCTGACAATCCAGCATTAGCTGCCGGAGCGCGTGAAGACTTTATCAATAACGGTCAACTTGATTGGCAAGCTTTATACACTGCCAACCAAAACAACTTAGTTGCTGGTGGAAATGCAGTCAATATTGTATACGAAGATAGAGCTGACGACAGACAGTTTACAGCAAATACAATTTTAAATACAGCCATTAACGATAACATCACATTAAACGCAAGTGCAAACTTTACGTCTTTAGTTTCTGAAAACTTTGCTGAATTAACAGATTTATTAGGCGCTCGTGCATACTTAGATGTTGATGCTTTTGCAAGTGACTTAATATTAGAGCCAGATGCTGTACAAAATGACTTAAACAATCCTAATAGATTAGTAACCGAAGGAGATCGTTTCCGTTACAACTTCGAAATAAGATCAAACACCATTGGTGGTTTTGCACAAGCACAATTCAAATACAAAAAAGTAGATTTCTTTGTAGCAGGTAGTATTGAAAATACAACGTACCAACGTGAAGGATTGTACAGAAACGGTGGTTTTGCTGATACTTCATTCGGAAAAGGAGAAAAATTATCTTTTACTGGTTTAGGAGCAAAAGCAGGATTGACTTATAAATTAACAGGTCGTCACTTATTTGATCTAAATGCAGGATATGTAACAAGAGCACCATCTATTCGTAATACATTCTCTAACTCAAGAGAAAACAACAATGTTGTACCAGGTATTACAGAAGAAAAAATTACATCAATTGATGCAAGTTATATCTTTAGATCTCCAATAGTAAAAGCTAGATTAACGGGTTATTACACTAAAATGCAAGATGCAAATGAAATTTCTTTCTTTTTCGCTGATGGAATTGGAGGAGACAATCAAGCATTTGTTCAAGAAATTTTACAAGGTGTAGACAAAAGACACATTGGTGGTGAATTAGGTATTGAAGCACAAGTAACTTCAACAATCAAATTAAAAGGTGTTGCCTCTTTAGGTCAATATACGTACGATAACAATCCAAACTTATTTGTAACTTCTGAAGATAACATTCAAACAAGAGCTGCAGGATTTGTTGATGGAAAATTAGATTTCGGTGAAGCTGCGTTAGAAAACTATAGAATTGCTGGAGGACCACAAAGAGCTTTCTCTGTAGGGTTTGAATATAGAGATCCAGATTACTGGTGGTTTGGAGCTACAAGTAACTTCTTCTCAAACGCATACATCGACGTAAGTCCATTACAAAGAAGTAGTAACTTCTACACAGATTTTGATGGACAAGTATTTAATGATTACGATCCAGAATTGGCACGTGAATTATTAAGACAAGAACAATTTGATGATTATATGTTAGTAAACTTAGTTGGTGGAAAATCATGGAAACTAGGTGACTATTACGTAGGTTTCTTTGCAAGTATCAATAACTTATTTGACAAAGAATACAGAACTGGAGGTTTTGAGCAAGGAAGAAATGCAAACTTCAGAGAATTAAGAGACGACTCTGCACTTGAAACAAGAGTATTTGGTAACAGGTACTGGTATGGTAGAGGAAGAACGTATTTCTTAAACTTATATTTTAGATTCTAAA
>NZ_JBGCDL010000090.1:0-9450 GCF_045105435.1 Kordia sp.
CCACGCGAAAAATCATTAATCGCATTAGCCGTTGCACATACCGAGCAATGTCCATACTGTATTGATGCATACACAAAAGATGGTTTGCAACGCGGAATTACAAAAGAAGAAATGATGGAAGCTATTCACGTTGGCGCTGCCATAAAAAGTGGTGCAACCTTAGTACATGGCGTGCAAATGATGAATAAAGTTAATAAATTGGAGATGTGAGCAGGCTGTTAATTTTGCCAAGCAAAATCGTACAGATCGCTCATCCCGATGAAAATCAGGATCTCATAATTAGAAATAAAAGATTCTCTTAAAAGAGTAGAATCAAAATTCAAACGAATACATGGCGACAAAGTCCCTACAAAAAAGAGAAAGTGAATTAGCAAATACACAACGTCAATTGGAAATTCTGTCAAACGGAATCTTTCAAAGTGGTGAATTGCCAACATTCGCAAACAAAATAAAAGAAACAAATCAATTTCCCCTAAAACCAAAAAGCATTGAAATATTGCAAATCAATGTCGGCTATATGTGCAATCAGGTTTGTTCACATTGTCATGTAGATGCAGGTCCAGATCGAAAAGAAATCATGACGCGCGAAACCATGCAACAATGTTTGAATGTCATTGAAAAAACAGGCGCACATACACTCGACCTTACTGGTGGCGCACCCGAAATGAATCCGCACTTTCGTTGGTTTGTTGAAGAAGCGTCAAAAATTGGTGTGAAAGATTTTATTGTACGATCAAACTTAACCATTATTCGTGCCAACAAAAAATACTATGACTTGCCCGAATTCTTCAAAAAACACAACGTACATGTTGTTTCTTCAATGCCACATTGGACACGCGGAAAAACAGACAAACAACGTGGTGATGGAGTTTTTGACAAATCTATAAAAGCATTACAAGAATTGAATGCTGTTGGTTATGGTATGCCAGATAGCGACTTGCGATTAGACTTGGTATACAATCCGTCAGGAGCATTTTTACCAGGCGATCAAATGGCCATGGAAAAAGATTTCAAAAAGGCTTTATTTGACGATTTCAACATTCAGTTTCATAACCTATTTGCGATCACCAACTTGCCAATAAGTCGTTTCTTAGATTACCTAATTGCTTCCGAAAACTACGAAGATTACATGTATTCATTAGTAGAAGCGTTCAATCCAAGCGCAGTTGCAAGTGTAATGTGTACCAACACAATTTCTGTAAGTTGGGACGGTTGGTTATACGATTGCGATTTCAATCAAATGCTCGATTTAAAAGTAGCAAGCAAATCACAACACATTTCAGAATACAACGAAGAAGATTTAAGCAAACGAAATATTATCATCTCGCAACACTGTTACGGTTGTACAGCTGGCGCAGGAAGTAGTTGCCAAGGAACAGTTGCTTAAATAGTGCTTTAGTATACAAAATTTAGTATTGCTTTGCTTTTTACGTGATGTTTCAATAATTGGCAGCGACGATCTTAAGAAATAATGAGTGAAAAACGGAATTGCGATGCGTAGCATCAAGCATGAAGCGCATGAACGAATGATGCGCAGCAATTTCCTATAGATCGTCTTGACTTTTTTGGTTCGTTTTTGTGTCAAGACAAAAATGAACATGTAATATAAAAGTTTCAAAAAAAACAAAAAGGTTATAACTTAAGGGAATATTAAATCAAAACTAGAAATGAAGTATATACTATATTTTATAATTCTTTTCTCTTTCGCTTTCGCGAATGGACAAACGGCACTCGACAGTCTTCTTCTAAAAGAAAACAAAAAATCTGTTCCATACATCACGGTTGCAGAGTTGCTTCAAAAAGAAAACATTGTATTACTTGACAGTCGCGAAAAAATAGAATACGAAACCAGTCATATTGAAAATGCTGTTTGTGTTGGCTATGATAAATTCAAACTGAAAAAAATAAAAAAAATACTTCCAAAAGATAAAAACACACCAATAGTAGTGTATTGTTCTTTAGGAATTAGGTCAGAAGATGTCGGCGAAAAACTCAAAAAAGCAGGCTACAAAAATGTGTACAATCTCTATGGTGGAATTTTTGAATGGAAAAATCAAGACAATCCTGTCATAGACAACAAAGGAGACACTACCGAAAATGTGCATACGTTCAATGAAGATTGGAGTATTTGGCTCAAAAAAGGCGTCAAAATCTACAAAAAGAAAAAATCTAAACAATAAACATGCGCAACAGTACAACGCTTCTCATGACGTTTACACGAAATCCTGAACTCGGAAAAGTAAAAACACGATTAGCAAAAGGCATTGGCAAAAAAGCCGCTTTAGAAGTTTACATCAAGCTTTTAGAACACACCGAAAATGTGCTTCAAAAAATAAATACGGATAAATGTGTATGGTATTCAGTTTCTGTTCGACAGAACGATATATGGCCCGATGATTTATATCAGAAGAAGGGACAATTCGGTAACGATCTAGGAGAACGTATGCTAAATGCATTTAAAGATGCTTTTCAACATAAATACGAAAAAGTAATTATTATTGGAAGCGATTTATACGATCTACAACCCAAACATATTGAAGAAGCAATAGAAGCTTTACACAGTAATGACATTGTTATTGGTCCTGCACAAGATGGCGGTTATTACTTATTAGGAATGAAAACCCTACACGAAAAAGTATTTGCTCCAAAAAATTGGGGAACAGAAACAGTCTTAGCAGACACATTGAACGATTTGGACAACCAAAGCATTCATTTACTAGAAACCTTAAACGACATTGACCACGCAGAAGATTTAGAACCATACGAGGCTTTTAAAAACTATTTACTATAACTAGTAGCGTAATTCATCCTAAGAATACGCTCACAAAAAGCAAACTATGAAAACAAAATTACTCGTAATCCTATGTGCTGTATTTGGCGCACTACAAATGAATGCCCAATGTGCACGATCTGGAAACTTTGTTCAAAGCGATCCAGCCTACAATATCAGTGGAACAGCAAACATCACCTTTCAAACCAACGGCGCAAAAGACGTTGTTTTTGACGCAAATTTCATGACGGTTCAAGGTTTAGATTTAAGAGTCTATTTATCAAAACAAGATGACATCAATGCTACGGGCGCTGATCCAATTGAAGTAACAACTTCTGCTCTATTGGGAGACAATGGAATGACATCTCCAGTATTATCACCAATCACAGGAATGAAAACATTTCCTATCAATCAAACTACCTATCCAAACGTTGATTTAGGTACGTATGATTATATCGTTATTCAATGTATCGGAATTAACGAACGTTGGAGTTATGCAAACTTAGGAACTGCTAATGGTCCTGATTGCACAACATTAAGCATAAACAAAGAAACGTTGAGTGAATCAGTCTCAATCTATCCAAATCCTGCCAATGATCGCTTTGAAGTTTCAAACGATTCTCAAAACGAACTTGCTGTAGAAATATATGACATCTTAGGAAACAAAGTCATTGCTTCAGAAGCGTCGCGTGTAAAAAAACAATCGTTTTCTTTAGCAAACTTAAATTCTGGTGTATATTTAGTTCAATTAAAAAGCAAGAACCAAAAAGTGGTTAAAAAATTGATAAAGCGCTAAAAACGTACACACATTTATGTTAAAACACATCACAGAAACAACCGAATATTTAATAAGTAAAGGATTTGACAATCCAGAAATCGGAATCGTATTAGGAACAGGTTTAGGAAAACTTATCGATGAAGTAGACATCATCGCGGAAGCACACTATAATAACATTCCGTACTTTCCATTGGCAACAGTCGAATTTCACACAGGAAAACTCATCTTTGGAACCTTAGCAGGAAAAAAAGTAGTGGTTATGCAAGGACGTTTTCATTTATATGAAGGCTATGACTTTGTAGACATTACTTATCCAATTCGTATCATGCACAAACTAGGAATCAAAAAACTATTGGTTTCAAATGCTGCTGGAGCCATCAACTTAGACTACAAAAAAGGAGATATTATGATCATTGACGATCACATCAATCTTCAAGGCGGTTCACCATTGGCTTTCAAAGGTGTGAGCGAATTTGGAGAACGCTTCGCAGACATGAGCGCTCCGTATGATGCAGACATGATTGCTAAAGTAGAAGAAATTGCCGCAGCGCAAAACATTGACATCCAAAAAGGAGTCTATGCAAGTGTCGTTGGTCCGCAATTAGAAACGCGTGCCGAATACCGAATGCTAAAAATAATTGGCGCCGATGCTGTCGGAATGAGTACCGTTCCAGAAGTCATTGTCGCAAATCATTTAAACGTACCATGTATGGCAGTTTCTGTCCTTACGGATGAATGTGATCCAGATAACTTAGCACCTGTAGACATTGCAGATATCATTGCAGTAGCTGGAAAAGCAGAACCAAAAATGATTACACTCTTTAGTGAGTTGATTAAAACATTGTAAGTGAGTTGTAAGGTTTTAGTAATGAGTATTGAGACGTAAAAAAGTGCGGTCTGAGGCGTTTGACGACCAAAAAAAATTGTGAGTTATGAGTTAAAAAAAACAAATTGACATCTCAACAAACAAACAAATCAACAAAAAAATGAACCAAAAAATCGCACTACTAACCATTCGATTGTTACTAGGCTTTATCTTCTTCTTTCAAGGATTTGGTAAAATATTCAAATTCGAAATGGACAATGTATACAACAACTTTTTTGCAAAACCCTATGAAGGTATTTTACCCGATTTTCTATTGCAAGGAACTGCATATTATACATCTTATGTAGAGTTTTTAGGCGGTTTGTTGTTAATAATTGGACTAAAACGCGACTACACATTATACGCTTTGGCATCTGTGTTAATAATCGTAACTTTCGGGCACGGTTTGAAAGATCCAATTTGGGATTTATCACACGTACTATACAGAGCAATTTTATTGTTGACCTTGCTCCTATTACCAAAAGAATGGGACCACTATCGACTAGACACTTTATTGAAGAAAAAATAAACAGAAACGATTAATGAGTTATTTAGAAACTACACACGACGTATACAAAGAAGCAGCCTTAACACCTGATATTGGATTGTGTTGCACAACAAATCCTATTTGGGAATTACCAGGTTTAAAAATTCCTAAAATCATGCAAGAAATGAACTATGGCTGCGGAAGCACGGTACATGCGCGCGATTTAACCAACAATCCGACAATGTTATATGTTGGTGTTGGTGGCGGAATGGAATTGTTGCAATTTGCATACTTCAACCGTCAAAAAGGTGGCGTTATTGGTTTAGATGTTGTAGATGAAATGTTAGAAGCATCTCGCAAAAACTTTGAAGAAGCCGAAGCACAAAACGATTGGTTTAAAAGCGAATTTGTAGACCTAAGTAAAGGTGATGCACTAAACTTACCTGTTGACGATAATTCGATTGATGTTGCGGCACAAAACTGCTTATTCAACATCTTTAAAACTGAAGATTTAAAAAAGGCAATTGCTGAAATGTATCGTGTTTTAAAACCACATGGTAAATTGGTCATGAGCGATCCTACATGTGAGCAGCCAATGAACGAAACACTTCGTAACGACGAACGTTTGCGTGCATTGTGTTTAAGTGGAAGTTTGCCAATTGCAGAATATGTAAAAATGTTGACAGATGCAGGTTTTGGAACGATTGAAATTCGCGCACGCAAACCGTATCGAATTTTAGATTCGAAGAATTACGCAACAGACGAATTAATCTACATAGAATCAATTGAAGTAGCAGCAATCAAAGATCCAATGCCAGCAGACGGACCTTGTATTTTTACAGGGAAAGCGGCAATATACTTTGGTACAGAAAACCACTTTGATGATGAAAAAGGACATATTCTAGTAAAGAATCAGCCAATTGCTATCTGTGATAAAACAGCTGGAGATTTAGCGGCTTTAGGAAGAGATGATATTTATATTTCAGAATCTACGTACCATTATGATGGCGGCGGATGTTGCTAGATTAAATAGTATTGAGAATTGAGATATCAGTATTGAGCGCAGTCGAAATCAAATCGAAACCATGCGCTTTATAGAATCTCGACTGCGCTCGATTTGACAGTTTTACTCTAATTAAACAAAACGTCACTTCGAGTGATTTTTCGAAATAAAATGAAAAAAAAATTGTATTTCAATTACACTCAATAGAGCTATCGAGAAGTAATTTGAATCGTCATTACGAGTGATAGCGCGGTAATCTGTTTATTATATACAATTTCGTTATTTGAAGTATGAGATTGCCACTCTCCAATCAAGTTGGAGATCGCAAAGACGTATTTAAGAATTCGCAAACTATACAAACACCACAGTTCACGCATTGAAATGTGGTGTTTGCGTATTGGTCATTTTATACCGGCCTTGAAATGTGTAGTTTTATACCATAAAACGCAATTCAATGAAAGGCTTTCTGTCTATACTTTTCTATTTGATCTTTTCCGCAGTAGCGATTGGACAAGATTATGACGCATTGGCTGTTCAAATTTTAGAAGACATTCCGTTAAATAATTTTAAAAATGAACCTACTTTTTTAAGAATTTCCTATGTTAAAAATGGTGATCTTATTGATGAAAACGGCAAAGATTACAGCTACCAAACAAAAAACACAGTAGCACGAACACACTTTTTATCCCCCAAAAATTTAGCACGTTTACAACGTAAAATAAAAACTGCATTAATTCCGTATTTAGAAGCTCAAACAATGCAAAGCGGCATCTATTTTCACGGAAACCCTGTGTTTAAAGGATATCCTGATTTAATGCCAAAATTTGAAACGATTACTCATGGAGAAATAATAATCTATAACAGAAAACAAACTATTGGATATTTTCCGTATAAAAACAAACCTATAGATGTTAACGTACAAAAATCACTTTGGGACTATATTAAACAAACAAATCATATACAATTAGAGTTTCATCAATCGAGCGCAGATAAAGTACTTGTAACGGGAACTATTAATCATAAAAAAGTAGATCTCAATTACCAATTGGTTTATGGAAAATGGCTGCAAGTTCCTCAATTACGCACGAGCGATATTACACATTACACTCACGATGGCGAATTATTCATAAAACACAATAATATCACGTTTGAATATGAAAAATTATTTGATCTTGAAGATGTTGATGTAGTTTCAGAAACAGATATCACTCCTGTTCATAAAGAATCCTTTGCCTCTGAAAATTTAATTAGTATTGATTCAATAGTTGATTTTAGTTTTTCAGATTTAAGAAACCTAAAATTTACTCATGAAAACGAAGATAAAAGTGAGAAGTATGAGTTTTTTCAATTCAACACAGAGTTATTTGCTTTAGTTTATTATTATAAATATGATGGAAAATGGTCTTTTAGTGAAGTCACTCTCTATCCGTACAGTCCAATTTCTATCACAAAAAACAAAAGAATCTATTATCTTTTTGGAGAAGATGGAGGTGTAATTATTCCTGAAAAAAATGGCATACATGTCTATCTTGGCAAAACCCAACGACTTTATAATTTCAAAGATTTTTCTACAGAAAAACAACAAAATCACAATAGAAATTATGATACAGAAACCTTAGCATATATTGCAAACAAGCAAAAATTTGACCTTTTTTATCAAATCAAAGAAGAAGAGGGAAAAAAACGGATGTATAATTATCTTGGCATCAATAAATTGGAAAAAGCGTACGATTCTATTTTTGTAAATAATTTTATTGTCGGCGTAAAAGATGGCATGTATGACATTTACAATCAAGCGTTTCAAAAACTTCCTTTGGAAAACGTTCGTGCATTTCATCTAGAAAACACATCAACAACTGAAGGTTCAAACTATATTCCACACAGTGCGCAAATTATTCATAAAAACACATTGAAAACAATTTATTTATCACTCAAAAAAGACAAAAAAGGTTATTTAAATGCGTACACATATCATGGACTTCCTACTTTTGACAAAACTACTCATAAAATTAGCAGAAAAAATCACAACCTTTGGATTACTCGTAGCAGTATAGATTTTCCTGAAGTTTTTATGGACAAATATCAAATTCCCATTAAGGAAAAAGAGGTTGATTATATTTATTTTCTTAGTAATAAAAAACAAGAAATTAGCTACGAGCAAGTTCAGTTACGATACGGACTCGATTTAAGAGCTATTATTCACTTAAAAACGAAACAAGGAACACATTATTTATACCATACTTCATACGTAAACGAACCGACTTCTCCATTTATCAAAACCGCTTTAGAAGAAGTTGAAGCGTATGCAGATTGGATTCGTTTCAAAGAAAATAACACATACGGCTACTACGGAATTCACAAAAAAGGACGCTACAAAAAACTAGAAGCTTTTCAAGGTTTTTTTGCAAAGTTTGAATTGCCAAACGGACAAAAAGGTTGGCTCGATAGGAATGGCAACGAATATCTGAATTTATAAGCTGCAACACTACTTTCCAAAATAGTTCTCATAAATGTTAAAATTGGTAAGTTTTACGGTTTATGTTCGTCAAACTAATCGTGCCTATTTCAACATTATGATTTTAATTATTTTATTTGTTTTGAATCGTAAAACAATGAAAACATCTAATAGATAGAAACCGAAAAGAATACTTAAATTTGTAACTGCATGGAAAATTACGTTGACATTTTTTTAAAATCCTACGGTAACTACTGGAATTACTTCTTGGAACTTATCTTTTTCCAAAAATGGGATAACTATTTTTACGGATTAATCGTAATTTCTTTAGTAGTTTGGATCTTAGAAATCATTTTTCCTTGGCGGAAAGAGCAATCCATTTTTCGTAAAGATTTTTGGTTAGATACTTTCTACATGTTTTTCAACTTTTTCATTTTTAACATTCTCATTTTTGTCGCGCTTTCCAATACAACAGTTGCATTTTTTAATGATTTTTTAGGTGTGATTGGTCTATCGCTTGAAAATTTACAACTATTCAATGTCAGCGCGCTTCCAAGTTGGGCAGGCTTGCTTATTTTCTTTGTCGTGACTGATTTTGTACAATGGAATACGCATCGTTTGTTACACAGAGTTGATTTCTTATGGAACTTCCACAAAGTGCATCATTCGGTAAAAGAAATGGGCTTTGCAGCACATTTGCGCTATCATTGGATGGAAACGATTGTGTATAAATCGTTGCTCTACATTCCGGTTGCCATTATTGGCGGATTCAACGTGCAAGATGTAGCTTTTGTATACTTTTTTACCATTGCTGTCGGACATTTGAATCATGCGAATTTAGGTTGGGATTACGGTTTTTTAAAGTACATTTTCAACAATCCGAAAATGCATATTTGGCATCACAGTAAAGAATTGCCTGTGCGATATGGCGTAAATTTTGGACTTACGTTAAGTGTTTGGGATTATCTTTTTAAGACGAATTACATTCCAAAAAACGGACGCGATATCGAGTTGGGTTTTTCCAATGACGAAGCGTTTCCTCAAGATTTTTTACAGCAAGAAATTTATCCTATCAATCTAAAAAAAGAATAA
>NZ_JBGCDL010000091.1:0-12007 GCF_045105435.1 Kordia sp.
TTAAACAAAAAAATCACAAACTGTCGCTTGTGATTTTTATATATTTTTAAAGAAAATTTACTTTTTAAAACAAACTTTCAATAATTTTTTCAATTGTGATTCCTTCCGCTTCCGCTTTGTAATTTCGGATAACTCTGTGTGATAAAATTCCAATTGCAACCGCCTGAACATCTTCAATGTCTGGAGAAAACTTTCCATTAATTGCCGCATGTGCTTTTGCTGCTAAGATCAGGTTTTGCGAAGCTCTTGGTCCCGCGCCCCAATCTACGTATTGTTTTACAATGTCAATAGCACTTGCTTCTTTTGGTCGTGTTTTAGAGACCAAAGTCACCGCGTATTCTATCACATTATCTGCTACAGGAATTTTACGTATCAATTTTTGAATGGCAATGATTTCCTTTGCATTGAATAATGGTGATACAGAAGCTTCTACATCGGTTGTCGTTGCTTTTACAACTTGTACTTCTTCTGCAAATGTTGGATATGTTAAGTGAATGGCAAACATAAAACGGTCTAATTGCGCTTCTGGTAACGGATACGTTCCTTCTTGCTCAATTGGGTTTTGCGTTGCCAATACAAAGTACGGTAAATCTAGTTTGTAATGATGTCCTGCAACAGTTACGGCACGTTCTTGCATTGCTTCTAGTAAAGCTGCTTGCGTTTTTGGTGGCGTACGGTTGATTTCATCTGCCAAAATAATATTTGCAAAAATGGGACCTTTGATGAATTTGAAATTACGCGATTCATCTAAGATTTCACTTCCCAAGATATCACTTGGCATTAAATCGGGCGTAAATTGAATACGCTTAAAGTCTAATCCTAAAGTCGTTGCAATTGTGTTTACCATTAAGGTTTTTGCTAATCCAGGAACACCGATCAATAAGGCATGCCCACCAGAAAATATAGAGAGTAATATTTGATCTATTACTTTTTCTTGACCAACAATTATTTTAGAGATTTCGTTCTTGAGTTCCTTGTGCTTTTTTACAAGGTTTTCAATAGCAGCAACGTCTGACATATAATTTTTATTTTTTTAACCAGTTATTTTGAAAATCGCAGTTACGCGCATCTGAGTTTACATTGATGTAAGTATCTTTAATCTTTTCTTTAATCCACTTCCCAACTTCATTTAGTTGTTTTTCTTTGAGTGCCAAACTTTTGATTTTTATGTAATCTTTAGAATAGTCTGCGATATGTTCTTCGTAACGATTGGTTACTTTGAGTAGTTTGAATCTTTTTTGACCTGTGCGCGTTTCATCTATTAAAGGAATTGAAATTTCATCTCCTTTTAGTGGTTGAATTTGCGAATATTGCTCAGGATCCATTTTTGTCAACTCAAAATGTGTATCAAAAGTTGCTGGATTGATTAATTTCCCTCCATTGTTTCGTGTTTCTTTGTCGTCAGAGAATGAACGTGCTGCTTCTTCAAAAGTGATTTCTTTGTCAAGAATTCGTGTACGTAAGGTATCTATTTCTTTACGTGCTTCTTCTAATTTATCGGCAGTTACTTCTGGAATTAATAGTATGTGACGAACATCTCTTTCTTGTCCACGGACTTTGTCTACCATAACAATGTGCCATCCAAAATCTGTTTTGAACGGATCTGAGATTTCACCTTGTTGCAATGAAAAAGCCATGTCCTTGAATTCTTTTGCAAGCGGCATTCTTTTGTTGATCGGCATTAAACCTCCTTGACGACCAGAAACTCTATCTTTAGAATATAAAATAGCTTTGGTTCCAAAACTTGAACCTGCTTCTACTTCTGCTTTGATATCTTTTAGCTTTTGAATTACTTTATCAACTGCTTCTTTAGATGGTTCTGGTTCAATGATGATTTGCGATACTTCTAATTCAACTCCAATTCTAGGACGTTGATCTTCAGGGATTTTCTCAAAGAACTGACGTACTTCTTCTGGAGTAATTTCTACATCACGTACTACTTTCGATTGCATACGTTGCGTTAAGAATTGCACTTTCGTAATTTCCGTTAAACGTTTTCTTAGTGAAGCTTCATCTTCCATAGCGTAGAATTTCAGTAATTTATCCATTCCACCGATTTGCTGACTAAAGTATTCTATAGATTGATTGACACGATCGCTAATTTCACCAGCAGAAACAGAAATACTATCTTGTATTGCATGGTGTGCATACAATTTGTCTTCCATTAATTTTCCTAGTAAACCACATTTTGTCAAATCTGCTGAAGAAACTCCTTTTTGTTTTAAGTCTAATAAGAACTTATCAACATCAGATTCTAGAATGACAAAGTCACCTACTACCGCAGAAACACCGTCAATTTTTATACGCTTTGTCGTTGATTTTGTAGAGTCTTTTACTTGCGTTTTCGCTTCCTTCATGGTTTCAGAAACCATTGTTGCATCTTCCTTGTCTTGCGCTTGTATTGCAAATGTTACAAGCAGCATAAGTACGTATATACTTCGCTTCATGTTAATTATAAGTTTCAAACTGTTTTTGCTTAATTGCATCTTTTGTGATGTCTTTTTCTAATTTTCTGATATATTCAAGCTTGCGCTTATTGAGAATGATTTGTCGAACAACAGGACGCACATACGCTAGTGGCGCAATGTCATTCCGACCTATTTTATCTTCAATTCGCACCAAATATAGTTCTAATGAATCTTCTATTTTAGAAAATTGTGATTTTTTTAAGTATTTCGCTTTGTTTTGAGGTGTTATGACAGGAATTTTATTGAAAACTTGCGTCTGTTTTACCCAAATAGAATCGTTTAATGAGTAATTGTTAAACTGAATTGCCAACGAATCTAACACCGTTTTGTCTTCTGCATCAAAACGTTCAAAACGCTCTGTAATTTCTTCTATGTTTGAATTGTCTTTGGTTATGTTAATGTAACGCAGTTTTAGCAATTCTTCATTGAGTTTGAAGTTTTCTTTATTCGTTGCATAATACGCTGCTTCGTCAAAATTTGTTACCGTTGTATCGATTGATTGCTTTACAATGGCTTCTTTGTAAGCTTCTATATATAAATCGTTGCGATACTCTTCCACCAATTTTTCATAAGCATCTTGCTTTTCTTGTGATAAGTTGAGTTTTGCACGCTGAATGAATAATTCTTGCGTTGCCCAACGATCAATGTAATTATTGACCATAATAGTACTGTCTTGCAAAGACATATTGGTTGAAAGTAACGATTCTACATCACTTTTGTACAAATAACGTTCTCCAACTCTAGCTATGGGATCGCCCACATCCGTCGATTGAAAGTATTCACACGAAACACATAGAAAGATGGCAATTATAACACTTAGTTTTCTCAATATAATTACTTTACAAGTTTTTTAAGTTTGCGATACGTTCGCTTGTTTATTTTTATTTTGTAGTTCTTTTTTAAAGTTTTTATCCATTCTTTTTCAAGATATACTTGATAGTCACTTATAACTTTCCCTTTTATTTCAGTTAGTTTTTTGTAGCTAACTGGCATAATTTCGTTCACTTTTACAATGGTAAAGTCAGTATTTCCATCATTAAAAATTTTAGAAACACCTTTTTCAAATTTGAAGCCTTTTGGTAAATTCCTATGTCCTTCTTCATATATTCCCGGAGAAAAGATCACATTCACCTTATTATCTTTATTGATAGCTTCCTTGATTTCGTCTAACGATTTTCCATCATTTAAATGTTGTTGTACTTTTTTAGCAGCGTCTTCTTGGGTACATGAAGCAATTACAGCTTCTACACGTTTTTCCCATTTGTAATCTTCTTTTTGTGCATTGAAGAATTTTTCTAAACCAATCGTATCAGTTTTTGCTTTTTCCCAAATTTCCGTTTCCATCAAATCAAAAAGTAATAATCCATCACGATATTCACCATAAATTGCTGCAAAGTCTTCATTGATGTTTTCCAAATCAGCTTCATAAAAAGCCATCAATCTGCCATTCATAAATTCAGTATAGTATCGATTGATGAAACTTTTTGCTTCTGGATTTTTCACCATGGCACGCGCACGTATTTTTTGTAAGTATGTTGCAAATTCGCCATACGTAACTTTCGTGTCTTTTACTTGGAATAATGTTTTGTTGTTAAACGCTTCATCTGTTGGTTTTCTCCATGCTTTACTAAAAAAAGTAGCATCTGCAAGATCGTAAAAATCGTTTCTACCATTTGCACTTTCTTCAATTGTATATTGTTTTTTTATTTTTTTGAGAATTGACGAATTGATCACATTTGCGCGTTTGTCATTTTTTATTTTTCGTTCTAAGCTTGGTTTTTCTTCGTCAAAACTTTTCATTCCATGTTTTGAAACCAATTGAACAATATGCCATCCGAACTCTGATTTGAATGGTTTTGAGATTTCTTTTGGCTCTTTTAGTGAGAAAGCTACTTCTTCAAATGCTTTTGAGCGCAAACGTCCACGACCAAATTTTGGCAACTTCCCATTGTTTACACCTGAACTTCTGTCTTCTGAAAAACGTTTTGCTAGTTTTCCAAAATCACCACCAGCTTCAATTTGTGAGTAAATGTCTTTTATTTTCTGTTCAGGATCTTCTTTACTTTCGTTTTCCTTCACGTCTAATAGTAAAATATGCGCCACTGTTACTTCTCCAACATTGTCGCGAACGTCTTCTGTTTTTATGATGTGATATCCAAATTGTGTGCGAACTGGCATAGAAACTTCGCCTACTTTCGTGTTGAATGCTGCCGATTCAAACGGATATACCATACGAAATGCAGAAAAATACCCTAAGTTTCCTTTATTTGCTGGAATGTTTTTGTTTCCTTTTGCAGATGGATCGTTTGAATGTTTAACCGCCATTTCCCCAAAGTCGGCACCTTCTATGATCGATTTACGAATGTTCATAATTTTCTCATACGCAACTAAGGTATCTTGTGGTGCTGAATCGAGCGAAACTTTTATTAGTATATGACTTGCTTTTACTTCTTTTTGCAAACGATCATACGCTTCTTTTACCAACTTTTCAGTGGCGTTGTTATCTGTTAAATAGTTTCTGGATAATTGTTTGCGATATCCTGCCAATTCTTTTTTGTACGCATCTTTTTCATTCAAGTTTAAGTTTCTGGCTTCTTTCAGCTTTAGCTTATATTCCAAAAACAAATCAAAATACTCTTCAATTTCTTTTTGATCTTTTTTGTCTATAATGTCAAGATTCTTTTTATATACTCTTGAAAACTCTGAAACATACGTTGGTTCTCCTTCAATAGTAAATAGTACTTTGTCTTTTTTGGACTGTCCAAAACTTGTGAACGTCACAAAAAGGATAAGAAATAATTGAATACTTTTTTTCATCTATTTATTTTTATTTTTTCTATCTGATATAATTCGCAAATAATAACACATTGCAGTTGTATTTATTGCATTGTATTTTTTTGAGAAAGACAAAAATAAGAATTCAACTATATTTCACAACTAATTATAAAGGCTATTATCATATGCTTTTTTATTTTTTGGCTTAATTATTGAACTTTTAGTAAAAAAATAAGAATTTTCGACTTTGAAATATTCTGTTTTTGATTTATTTTTGTTGAATTATAATTTTGAGTCTATGAAAAAAATTTACTTTTTAATGCTTTTTGTGTTTTTATCTGCAGTGACCTCTGCGCAAGAATTGCTTAACTTCACAGGATATGATGGTGCAGCCGCTTCAGTAGTGGCAACTACAGCTACTATTAATGATGAAATTACGATCCGATTTGAAGATTCAGACATCATTAATAACTTCTACACGGAAAATCAAACCTTTATACACATGTATTTAGGATTGGAAACTAGCAACGGAAGTTTTCAAGCGGTTCCAGGTGATTTTAATGATTTAAGTTGGCAACCAGTGTTAAATTTGACAGATGGAGACGCTTCTAGTCCTTCAAACACATACGAAATCACATTTACGCCAGGACAATTATTTCCTTCTTTAGAGAATGAAACGATATTGGGAATCAACTTTTTATTCCAAAATCAATTTGGCGGTGGCGGAAATAATCAAACAGTAGATTTGTTTATCGATTTGGTTGATGCAACACTGAATAATAGTACGTTAAGCATAAACGACAGCAATAAATTAAATGTACAAACAAGTTATAATGGAGGAAAACTAGAAATTTCTGGTATTAATACAACGTCTAATATTGCAATTTATAATTTATTAGGGCGTCAAGTAGTTGATTTAAAAAATGTATCTATCAATGGAACGTTTAGTAAATATCTCGATTTACCGAAGAATAATATTTACATCGTAAAAATTTCTTCACCCGCGTTCTCAAAAACATTTAAAATAGTTGCAAAATAGTTGTAACAACCTATAGTTTACTAAAGCGAATGATTTTCATTCGCTTTTTTTATGTTTTATTTGATGTGATATTATTATTTTTGCAGAAAATTTAGTGAGATGGGAAAAGTAAAATTGATTTGGGATTTTAGAGGTCCAGCCGGAAAACGTACTGCCGAACACCATTGCATTCACTTGAATGATTTTATTAAAATGGAAAATGTTCATGGCGAATCAATTAAAGTAGTGGAGTTTTCAGAAATGCACGCAAGCGCAATCATGATTATTAATGAAGAAGATGTTCCGTTTATGCGAGAAAAATTAAAACCACATCGTGGTCAACGTGTAACTGAGTAGTTTTTAGACTTTCTGAGTCAAATTTCAATAAAAAAAGCACTTAAAAAACGTTAATTTTATACAACTTTATTTTTTTGGTATGATGTTTTCATTACATTAGCCAACTTTGAAAAACAAAAATTATAATCTGATGAAAATTAAACATTTACTGTACACAATCGCTATTGTATTTTGTTCTTACACAGCAACTGCTCAAACAAAGGTAGGAACTGTAAATATTAACATTCTTGTTTCTAAATTACCAGAAATTGCAAATGTTAAAACAGGAATGGAAGCGTATGAAAAGGAATTGCAAGCTGATTTGAAAGCAAAATTAGATGCTTATGGAAAAGAAGTGGAAGAAGCTAACAAAGCGTTTGCGACTATGACTCCTGAAAATAAGAAGAAGAAACAAAAAGAAATTTATGATTTAGAAGCGGATATTCAGAAGTTTAGACAAAATGCTGTACAGTTAGTTCAGTTACGTCAAGACGAATTGATGCGTCCATTGTATAAAAAAGTAGGTGATGCTGTTGCACAAGTTGCTCAAACCGAAAAGTTTACACAAGTTTTTACACTTGATGGCAACGAATTGGCGTATGTGGATCCAAGTTTTGATATTACATTGAAAACCGCAGCAAAACTCGGTCTTAAAATAGAAACAAAGAAGTAATTTTTTCTTTAAAACAATAAAGTCTTGTATTTCAGGTAAATACAAGACTTTTTTTATGGAATTTAGTTTGTCAAATTTATTAATTTGAGGCGACTTTCATCATTTACACATCTTATTTTTTTCATTAAATGATAGTTATTTGGTAATTTTAGTTGAAATCAAAACTATACAATTATGAAAAAAAGGAATTTAAAAAAAGGACTCGCACTGAAAAAAAGAACTATTTCTTCACTTTCTGAAAAATCCGTAAAAGGTGGAACAGGAACTACGATTTTTACAACTATTTTTGCTGATTTATGCTACGGAGCATATACAAGTAATTTTTTGAAGTGCGCAGCGCAATGTGCACCAACAGATACAAATCCGTAAGAAGAAAACTTTGGTAAAGAAAAATAGGCTGTCTAAAAAGTCATAATTTCGTCAAACCGAACTTGATTCGGTTTCGCATAACAGTTGAAAATCAGCTTTATGAGATTCTAGATCAAATCCAGAATGACAGACTTTTGAAACTTTTCAGACAGCCTCTTTCTTATTTTATATCCTATTTTTTATCTCCTTGAATAGTTTGGTGCTTCTTTGGTAATAGCAACATCATGTGGATGACTTTCGTTGATCCCGCTTGCTGTAATACGTACAAATTGACCTGTTTCTTTTAGCGTTTCAATGTCTTTTGCGCCACAATATCCCATTCCTGCGCGCAGTCCGCCGATAAATTGGTGAATACTTTCGTCTAAATCTCCTTTGTACGGTACACGACCTACAATTCCTTCTGGAACTAATTTTTTGATATCTGCTTCAACATCTTGGAAATACCGATCTTTTGATCCTTCTTTCATCGCTTCCACAGAACCCATTCCGCGATACGATTTGAATTTTCTTCCTTCGTAGATAATGGTTTCTCCAGGCGATTCTTTTGTTCCTGCAAGTAATGAACCTAACATTACAGAATCGGCTCCGGCTGCAATTGCTTTTGGAATGTCTCCTGTGTATCGAATTCCTCCATCTGCTATGACAGGAACGCCACTACCTTTTATGGCTGCAGAAACTTCTAATACCGCTGAAAATTGGGGAAATCCAACACCTGCAACAACTCTTGTTGTACAGATTGACCCTGGACCAATTCCGACTTTTACTGCATCTGCACCAGCTTCTACTAAATATTTTGCTGCTGCACCAGTAGCGATATTCCCAACAATTACATCTAAATTCGGAAATTTTGCCTTTACATCTTTTAATACATTTACTACACCTTTTGTGTGTCCGTGCGCAGTATCAATTACAACGGCATCAACTCCTGCTTTTACTAGAGCTGCTGCTCTGTCAACTGCATCTACTGTAACTCCTAAGGCAGCTGCTACACGCAAACGTCCGTACGAGTCTTTATTCGCAATTGGTTTTTGTGTAACTTTCGTAATGTCTCTGAAAGTAATTAATCCTTTTAGGATGTAGTTATCGTCTACAATTAAAAGTTTTTCGATTTTATTTTTTTGTAGAATTGCTTCCGCGTCTTTTAACGAAGTTCCTTCCGAAGAAGTGACCAAGTTTTCGCTTGTCATAACCTCAACAATTGGACGTTGATTGTTATGCTCAAAGCGTAAATCTCTATTCGTAACAATTCCTTTTAGTTTTCCATTTTCGTCTACAATAGGAATTCCGCCAATACTGTGCTCTTTCATATTTGCTTTTGCATCGGCTACATTTGCTGTTAATGGTAAAGTAACTGGATCGATAATCATTCCGCTTTCGGCACGTTTTACCTTTCTAACTTTTTGCGCTTGTCGTTCAATAGTCATGTTTTTATGCAACACGCCTATTCCACCTTCACGCGCCATAGCTATTGCCATTGCAGATTCGGTAACGGTGTCCATCGCTGCCGAAATTATGGGAACGTTGATCGTTATGTTTTTTGTAAATTTTGTTTGAATGCTGACTTCTCTTGGAAGTACTTCAGAAAAGGCAGGAACTAATAAGACGTCGTCATACGTTAAACCTTCACCTAGAATTTTGTTGTTGTGTGCTGTCATTGTGCAATTAAAGTATAATTGCACGCGAATATACCACTTTTTGTGTAATTAATAGTTTTTTTGATGGTTCTTTCTTGTGAAATTTTGTTGGTTGTTTCCTATGGAATTCTGCTGATGCTTTGAAACTTCTCAATACTGTTTATTTGTTTATTTGTTTATTTGTTGGTGTTTCCTATGAAATTCAATCTATACTTTGAAACTTCTCAATTCTCAATACTAATTTCTTAATACTGTTTATTCGTCAATTTGTTGATTTGTTTATTTGTTGGTTGTTTCCTTTGAAATTCAATCTATACTTTGAAACTTCTCAATTCTCAATACTAATTTCTTAATACTTTTTTTGTTGATTTATGCTCCGAAAATGAAAGGTACTAATTCCTAAAACCAAATACTTAGTGATAAAAGTTGAAGATTTTAGAAGCTTCGTTATATGAAGATTCAAAACTCATTGCCTGGATGTTTGCATCTGCTTTTGCTGCTGTGAAGTAAGAAACCATTTTTTCGGTTGGCATGTTTCCTGTGAGTTCATCTTTTGCCATCGGGCAGCCGCCAAAACCTTGAATAGCGCCATCAAAACGTCTGCAACCTGCTTTGTAAGCCGCATCTATTTTTTCGTGCCACAAAGTTGGTGTTGTGTGTAAATGTGCGCCAAATTCGATTGCTGGATATTTTGGAATGAGATTCGAATATAAATAATCAATCACTTCTGGTGTGGAAGAACCTATTGTATCAGACAGTGACAGTATTTGCACGCCCATTTTGGAGAGTTTTTCTGTCCACTCGCCTACTATTTCCACATTCCAAGGATCTCCGTACGGATTTCCAAATCCCATAGAAAGATACGCTACGACTTCTTTGTTTGTTTTATCAGCAATGTTTAGAATTTCCTGTAGTGTTTCTATAGATTGCGCAATGGTTTTGTGCGTGTTACGCATTTGAAAGTTTTCTGAAATGGAAAACGGATAGCCTAGGTATTGAATTTCTGGATGTGTACTTGCATCATTTGCGCCACGAACATTTGCGACAATTGCGAGTAATTTACTTTCTGTAGTAGATAAATCTAATTTTGAGAGTACTTCGGCAGTATCAACCATTTGCGGAATGGCTTTTGGCGATACAAAACTTCCAAAGTCAATAGTATCAAAACCTACACGCAGTAACGATTGAATGTATTGTACTTTTTTTTCTGTTGGAATAAACATCTTGATACCTTGCATAGCATCGCGTGGACATTCTATTATTTTAATGTTTTCCATAGAATGTCAAAGATACACAACGAAAAGGTTTTAGAAAATGTTTTTTTCTTGATTTTGTTATGAGAATAACCAAGGTCCTAAATAATTAAACCACAGTATAAATCCGACGATACTTCCTAAGAAACCTGCTGTTATGAACGTAAATCGGTATTTTCTGGGTACAATCATGAAAATGACAAAACTCGCAATGATAGCGCCAAGAACGGCTGTCATGATGGGAATTGTCCACTGATTGAAACCTAATTGTGTTGAAATTCTGAATTCATCACCCGAAAAATTATTTGCACCTTTTATGAGATAACTTCCAGCTGCCATTACGGTATTGAATACTTCTCGCAAGATGAAAAGTGACATAAATACTGCTACCCAATCTATAATTTTGAAATTTTCTTCTCTATTTCTGCTTCTATAGGCTAAAATAAAAAGTCCTATAAAACACGTAAGAATGGTTTGTGCAGGTCCGCCAATAGTGACATATAAACTGTGATTTTTTGGTTTAGGAAATTTTGTTTCAATCTTTTTGAATAGGTTGTTTGCTTTTATTTTTTCAGCTGCGCTAAAATTTTCATAACCGTCGACAGTTTCAAACATTTTTCGCCACGTTATTACATCCGCGTCCGCAGCAAATCCTTCAAAGTTATAATTCATACTTCCATAACTAAGCGTGGTTTCGTAGCCTAGACTTTCCGCCACAGCGATATGACCCAATTCGTGTGTTTGCGTACCAATAATAGTTGTAAAGAAAAATCCTAATGAAAATATCCAAAACCATTTCCATTGCATCTTGAAAAAATTCATATTGGCGCTATTTTATAGGATAAAGATACGTGTTTGCTCGGTAAAAATAGTTGAGATTTATCTTGTAAAAAATATCACGTAAGCATTATATAGACTGCAATTCCCACAAAAACTACAATTTGCAGCCATTTCATGTACGCTCCTATATTTTTATTTTTTTTGATCGATTCGGAAATTGTTCCTGCTAATATTGCAAATGAACTGAATATGATGAATGAAACTAGCATGAAAAGTCCGCCCAAAATATAAAATTGCACAACTTCACTCATGGTTTCACTGAATAGAAAACCTGGAAATAACGATAAAAAGAATAACGTTACTTTCGGATTTAATACATTCATAATGAATCCTTGTTTGAAGAGTTGAAAGACTGTTTTTTTAGGAACTGAATCACTTCCAAGTTCTATATCTCCAGAGCTTTTGAATACTTTATACGCCAAATACAGCAAATACAAGGCGCCAAGTAGTTTGATGACGAAGAAAAGGTCTTTGTTTTCTTTTAAGATCGTAGCAGCACCAAACGCCACAACAGTTGTGTGAATGATGCAACCTGTCATGAGTCCTAACACAGTAGCAATTCCGTATTTACGTCCGTTTACAATGCTTTGCATAAGCACATAGATATTGTCTGGACCAGGTGAAATTGCTAAAAGCGTAGT
>NZ_JBGCDL010000092.1:0-12670 GCF_045105435.1 Kordia sp.
CTTTCTTCATCTTTTAGCAAGTCGTGATAATACATCGATAGCGTATCTGTCGTTTTTTCAATTTGTGTTATACTGATTGTTTTCACCACAAACCGATCCATCATAACAGCCACATTCGCATCGCCATTTCCTGCGGTTTTATGAAATTGTAGCAATGAAGTTGCGTGCAGTTCTTCTTTTTGCTGAAACGTTTTAAACCAATCGATACGTAATTGTTTCATTTCGTCTGTATACAACATCGAAGACGACCAAATGTGTGGCGTTTGCAATGACAATGATTTCAGCTGCTTTTGTGCGCCATCCCAAACAAATTCAAGCACTTCTAAAGTGTTGTTCCAGTCTACAATAATGACCGTAAAAGGTTCTATTAAATGCAGATTGTAATTTGCGATGGTTTCTTTAATGTTTTTTGCAGTCAAAAAATCATGTACTACAATTCCGCGACTGTGACGATATCTAAGTAAACGTCTGTGTTTTTCAAATCCACCATTTAGCAAACAAACCACTCGTTTTTGAGCGCTCATTCCAATCCAAGTGCCGCCACTAATTGCATCTTTCGGAAATACCAGTTTTGTATCGGAAACGGAATATAGTGCTGGCTTTTTTGTTTCTCTCATTGGCGATTCGTCACGACTGGAAGTAAGCACAAATTCATCATTTCCTTTATAGATAAAACTGACTGTACACATTATAAATTTGGTTTGTATTTGAATGAACAACTTACAAAATTTTCAGAAGATATGCATGTAAATTGCGAATCGTATAATTTTACAGAAGATAAGTCACAATTCATTGCAAAACCCTAAAAACGATCTAAAATTGTTTTCGATCTAAAGGTGCTTTTTTTTTGTATCTTTGCACCTTAAAATCTAATCAAAACATTATAAAATATAACACCTATGGGAAAAGGATTTTTTCAAGTTCCGACAGCCATCAATGAGCCAGTAAAGTCGTATGCACCTGGAACTCCTGAAAGAGCTGCTGTTACTGCGCAATATGAAGCATATTTTAACGGAAATGTAGATGTGCCAATGTATATTGGAAGTGACGAAGTTAAAACAGGAAATACCAATACGATGTCGCCACCACATGATCATAAACATGTAGTAGGAACATACCATTTGGCAGAAAAAAAGCATGTTACACAAGCTATTGAAACGGCTTTAGAAGCTAGAAAAAAATGGGCGCAATTGACATGGGAACAACGTGCAGCGATCTTTTTGAAGGCTGCTGAATTAATTGCCGGACCTTATAGAGCAAAAATTAATGCTTCTACCATGATTGCACAATCAAAAACTGTACACCAAGCAGAAATTGATGCAGCTTGTGAGTTGATTGACTTTTTACGTTTTAACGTGGAGTTTATGTCACAAATTTATGAAGAGCAACCAGACTCAGCAGAAGGAATTTGGAATCGTGTTGAATACAGACCATTAGAAGGTTTTGTATACGCAATTACACCTTTTAACTTTACAGCAATTGCAGCCAATTTACCTGCGAGTGCCGCAATGATGGGAAATACTGTTGTTTGGAAACCAAGTGACAGCCAAATTTTCTCTGCAAAAGTAATTGTAGATATTTTTAAAGAAGCCGGTGTACCAGATGGTGTAATTAACGTTGTTTATGGTGATCCTGTAATGATTACAGACACTGTTTTAGAAAGTCCAGATTTTGCTGGAGTTCACTTTACAGGTTCTACGTATGTATTTAAAGAACTTTGGAAGAAAATTGGAAACAACATTCACACCTATAAAACATACCCGAAAATTGTTGGTGAAACTGGAGGAAAAGATTTCATTGTTGCGCATCCAAGTGCGAATCCTAAGCAAGTTGCAACAGGAATTTCTCGTGGTGCTTACGAATTTCAAGGACAAAAATGTAGTGCAGCTTCAAGAGCTTATTTACCAAAGTCAATTACTGACGAAGTACTGAATTACGTTAAAGAAGATATCGCTTCTTTTAAAATGGGTTCTCCTGGTGATTTAGGCAACTACATTACAGCGGTAATTCATGAAGGTTCATTTGACAAATTAGCCAAATACATCGATCAAGCAAAAGCAGACACCAATGCAGAGGTTATTGCTGGTGGAAACTATGACAAATCGAAAGGATACTTTATTGAACCAACTTTAATTGTAACGACAGATCCAAAATACACAACAATGGAAACTGAGTTATTTGGCCCTGTTATGACTGTTTATGTATATGACGATGCAGATTGGTCAGATACGTTAAAGTTAGTTGACGAAACTTCTGAATATGCATTAACAGGTGCTGTATTCTCTGGAGATCGTTATGCAATTGATGAAGCTACAAAAGCTTTAGAAAATTGTGCTGGAAACTTCTACGTAAATGATAAACCAACTGGTGCTGTTGTTGGACAACAACCATTTGGTGGCGCAAGAGCATCTGGAACGAATGACAAAGCTGGTTCTGCACAGAACTTGTTACGTTGGGTTTCTCCACGATTAATTAAAGAAACGTTCGTAACACCAATAGATTATAGATATCCATTTTTAGGATAAATTATCATATATACATTACGGAAAAGCTGAAGACCAACATCTTCAGCTTTTTTCGTTTCTAAGAACTGCTAATTTTAAGGAATTCAATATTTAAGGGCTTAAAATTCGTATTTCGCAATAAATGTGTTAATTTTCTGCGATTTTTTAACCCCTAAATAATCTTACAATGAAGTTGAAATTACTTTTTCTTTTCTTTCCAATTTGCCTTTTTGCGCAAGTGAATAGTGGTTATGTTGAATTAAATGCAATTCCTAAACAAACAGAGACACTCATTACAGAAACAGCACCTTTTTCTGTATTAAAAAATGATGCTAATTACAATAGCATGCACAGTCTATTGCAAGCTTCAAAAGAACTGGCACATGCTGGCAAAACAACACCTTTTCTTTCTATAGAAAATAACATGCGTATTACTTCATATAATGAAACCATAAAAATTGGCGGAATATATGCTGAGTATGAAATCATTAATCCAGAAGCTATCACAAATAATGACATCATTCTAGAAAATAACATACATAAGGTTCGACAAGAGGCTTCTGAAAGTGTTTTTCAACAAAAATCAGCGCTTATTATTGCACCGTTAAGTATTCATAAACATGGACTGCAAACTACTTTTTATGCAGATAGCACTTTGTTTAACGCTGACGCGGAAACGAATATTTCACAACTCTTTATAGATTTTGACAATGGCAATGGGTTTCAATCTGTAAATTTCAATACACCAATACCAATCAACTATAACAATGCTGGCGAGAAGCAATTAACTTTTAAAGTACAGTTTACTTCTGGAGAAGAAAGGACAACTACATCACAACTGATTGTTCATGGAAGTATTCAAACAGAAAATCAACAAAATCCGCAAGCAATCACAGCTTCCATAAGTCCCGATTTATCAATCTACTCAGGTGCAACAAGTTTTGCTGGCATGGGAGAATATCAAGTATTTTTAGGCGCGAACAATACTGACATAGTTAAACCAATCATTGTTATTGATGGTTTTGATCCAAGTGACACAAGAGATATCAGCGCTGTATATGATTTACTTAATTATACAGATACGAACGGAATGACGCAAAATTTAGCAGATCGCATTCGCGCTGAAGAAGATTTTGATGTTATTATTTTAAATCTCCCTCAATATTTAAGGTTAGCTAATAATACATTACAGCTTCTAAGTACAGTTACTGATACAAATGGAGATATGATTATTGATGAAAATGATTATCCAGCAGGAAGTACTTTAGTTGATGGCGGAGCCGATTATATTGAACGCAATGCAATGATTTTGGTAGAATTGATCAATACTATAAACAGTCAAAAAGTAGGAAACGAGGAAAATGTAATTATTGGTCCAAGTATGGGCGGATTGATTTCAAGATATGCTTTAAATTATATGGAAAGTGAAGCTTCTCAAGATCATGACACACGTTTATGGGTTTCGTTTGATTCTCCACATTTAGGCGCCAATGTTCCAATTGGGTTTCAGCACTTATTCAATTATCTCGCATACGGATTAGATACGTGGGTTGGAGATTTCAGTGTAGAATCGTTACGTCCTATTGTAGACGGCATGTTAAAATCGCCTGCAGCTAGGCAAATGCTAACGGATCATATGGAAGCACATTTACAAAATGGACAAATTGCTGAGTTTGATAATAGCATTGTTTTACCAACTGCACATCCTTTTCATGATTTATTTTTTGATCGAATAAACAACTTAACAACTTCTGGTTTCCCTGAAAATTTACGCAAAATTTCCATCATTAATGGAAGTGGAAATGGTGCTCCATATCAAGATAAAACTGGCAGCGATATAGTACCAGGAAGACAAGTACTTGACATCACTATAAATGGCGTTGCATTGCTTACAGATGCGCATTTAAAAGTTTGGTACACACATGCCGCAAACGTCAACGACGAAGTAAGTAACATTTGGATTGACGCACCTTTTCTTTGTTTCTGCGATATTAATGCTGATGCAAATTCTCGCTCGTACAGCTATTCTAATGGAATTGATGCCGCTATGGGCGGATTGTTCGATTTGGGAGCCTTATCTGGAAGTTTTGCAGGTGGCGACCCCACAATTGATGCCTTTTTTGCAGGATTACAAACCGATTATTTTAACTTCATTCCTACCATTAGTAGCATGGGATTAAAAAATCAGAATAATTGGCATGCCATTCCAAACCCAAACAATGGAACTACAGAAAACGAATCTCCTTTTGATGCTTGGTACATGCCGCCAACCAACGAAGGACATGTAATCTTAACGGATCCAAACGTGCAATTTGCTTGGAATGAAATCGTTTCTCCAACACTAAGCACTCCATCGTACACTTCAGAAAATTATATACAATTATCTCAAAATCCTATTCAAAGCGACTTAAAGCTACGCACAGAAAAACTGATCAACAAACTAGATATTTCTTTATATGATATTTCAGGTAGAAACGTATTAGAAGTAAAAGAAACTACTATTCAATCAACCATAGAAATACCTATTGAACTTCAAACTGGAATTTATATACTACAACTCAAATACAATAATAATATTCAAACAGAAAAAGTTATCATTGAATAAATTCAAAAAGCCAGTGCATAATTTACACTGGCTTTTTTCATTCTTTATAATTATTGTTATTTATGGTTAAATTAGTTTACATATTTAACATGGTCCGAAGAAAGTACAACATACCCAGTATCCATCTCCATCTTGGTGCCATAAATCGCTGAGTGCTCCTCCTTTTAATTGTTCTACTTTAAAGTTTGAAACTACTTTTTTGTTTAAGCTGATTTTCTGTAATGTTCTTTTCTTCATGATAGTAAAATTATGGGTTAATAATAATTAAATGTAAATAATCATCTACAATCTTCACTACGGTTTTACCATAATCAACTACATATCAGACCTGTAAAAAATAAGCCACAATATAATAAAAGTCCAAAATATAAAATAAGTAAAACAAAAAAAGCAGCCCATTGGGCTGCTTTTATATAAAGAATTATAGAGAATTCTAGCTAATTAAAATTAATTTATTAGTTAAAGTCAAAATCTGCATCAGCTGTTCCTGTTTTAGAACGTGCTGCATTGATTAACTTATCATCAGATCCAACAATCATTGCAACAACAGAAACTTTTGTGTTATCCGAAATACTAGATGGCATAGGAATATCATATACTTCCGTATGCTTTTGTCCTGCAGCTGTACTTCCACTTGGAATAGCATCTCCAAATACATTAGTCATTGAATGTCTTAATACATGATTGTGAACGAAATTTGGAAGTGGATCTACTCCACCTTGATAAGTTGTGTAGTTAGCTTGTGATGCTACAATACCATCTTCTAATACAAATACTACTAATTTGGCACCTGACGTATTTTGAGCAAAAGCTGCGCTTACATATACTTGTAAATTATTTCCAACTACCATTGAGTTTAAAGATAAACCTGAAGTAGTATTACCAGATGCTAAATTTGTTACTTGAGCAATATTACTTGGCTCTGGGAATGCCCAAACTGCATCTCTGTTAATAACAGCTGTTGGGTAACCAGAAGTTACATATACACCATCTAAAGTCTGACCATATGAGTTTTGCATACCATCTCCGATGTGTGCAGCAATAACAAATGCATCATCTGTTTGAGCCTCTAACAACGTAATAGCCTCAGAAACTCTAACACACCATCCACACCATGTTCCAGTGTAATCTTCAACAATTGCTTTTTGTGAAAAAATACTTGGCGCAGTATCATCTCCTACTGGTAAGTTAAATACCGGAGAAGTAATACCGTCTTTATCAGCAGTAACTACTAAATCATCTGTTGTAAGTGTCATATATCTGTTTCCAGCAATTGCGTTTCCATTTACTGTAAGCATAGCACTATCAGTAATTGTATAATCGTTTCCTCCAGCATCAGTTCCGATAACAGTAAAATCAGCTGTATCACCTATTTTAATACTTGTTTCTGCACTCTCTACTCTTAACGCAGTAATAACTGGCGGCGTAACTTCTAGACTGATAGCTCCACTAGTAATACTTCCATTTTTTGCAGTAATTTGGTAAGATCCAGTAGCTGTAGGTGTATACTCTATACCAGTAATAGCACTATTGTTTACTAAGATACTAGAACTTGACGTTACGTTTGATCCATCGTTTGCTGTTACAGTAAAAGTCACTGATCCTCCAAGTTCAATTGAAGTTTGACTAGCAGTTACAACTATAGAAGTAATTCCTGATCCTCCATTACCTGGGTCTGTTGGTTCTCCTGTGTCGTTATCTGAATCGCTACTACATGAATACATGAATAAAGCAAATACGACAAACAAGCTTTTAAAAATGTTTTTTGTTTTCATAAGACTTTTTTTTGTTTATAAAGTTTGGTTTACGGTATAATTTTGGGACTAATTTATATTAAATTTCTGTTAAAAAAAAGAAAAATCTAATAAACAGCAAATCAACCAAATAACCTATCACTTATATAGAGAATATGGGGAAAATGCAAAAATTGATTTATTTTATTTTTCTTGCTATTTTAACGGAAGCTTTTATATATTTACAGCATTCTCACTATTAAACTAAAAAATATGAAGTCAATTATGAGCATTGTTGTTGTATTCTTAATGTTTACAATACAAGCAAATGCGCAAAAAGAAATACCAAATATTACGGTTAAAAATTTAGATGGTAGCTCATTAGACATGAATGAAATCACTCAAGAAAAGGGTGTAAAAATCATTAGTTTCTGGGCAACTTGGTGTGTACCGTGTATTAATGAATTGGATGCTATTAGCGAAGTGTATGACGATTGGAAAGATGAAACTAACGTTGAATTGATTGCAATTGCTACTGATGACGCTAGAACCAAGAAAAGAATTAAGCCATTAATTAACGGTAAAGGTTGGGAATATAAAATTCTCTTGGATGAAAATCAAGATTTACAACGTTCTTTAAACATTACCACAATTCCACATGTAATTGTAATTAAGGACGGAAAAATTGTATTTCGCCACACTGGATATTTTCCTGGTGCAGAAGATCAACTTTATGATGTAGTTAAGAAAAACGCAAAGTAAAGAAGTTAACTGACCAACCAAACACTAAACTAACTATATATTACATGAAGAAATTACTATACCTTTCTTTGGCATTGGCTTGCTCTTTTGCATTTGCACAAGAACAAGATGATGATGAAAAAAAGAAAGACTGGGGCACATTAACTGGTGGATTTGAATCAATTGTACAATGGTATAATGATGATACAGGGCTTGGAAAATTTGCCGAAGACGAACACGTACGTTCTAATAATTACCTAAAATTAGACTATAACTACGGAAATTGGTTTGCAGGAATTCAAGTTGAATCGTATGCACCAATGCCTTTACTAAACTACTCTCCGAAATTAGACGATTCTGGAATTGCACAATATTATGCAATGTATAAAACGAGAAAACTAGAGATTACCGCTGGTTATTTTTATGAGCAGTTTGGTAGCGGACTTATTTTACGTGGATGGGAAAACAGACCTTTAGGAATTAATAACTCTTTTAGAGGTGGACGTGTTAAGTACAATCCATCAGATGCATTGTCATTCACTGGAATGTATGCTAGACAACGTGATGGTTTTGAAGTGTCGGAAGGTGAAATTTTTGGATTTAATTCTGAAATTGATCTTACAAATTTATTCAAATTAGAAACTTCATCAGTCTCAGCTGGATTTAGTTATGTTGGAAGAAAAGAAGATATTCCTGAAGAATTTCAAAATACAGGTTTTGACGAATTAACAAATGCCTTTTCTGCACGACTTGATTATTCTGGGAATTCATTCTACTCTGGTGTAGAATATATTACTAAAAGCGAAGATGCCATTGTAAACTCGCAACGATATATTGAAAATTTTGCTGAATCTGGAAGTGCACTTTTAGTAAACTTAGGATATTCGCAAAAAGGATTAGGAATAGACGCAACTTTTAGAAGATTGGAAAACATGAATTTCTTTTCTGAAAGAGAAGCTTCTGGAAATGTATTCAATGAAAATATCATGAATTATTTACCAGGACTTACAAAACAACACGATTATTTATTGACAAATATTTATGTGTATCAAGCACAACCTGCTATTTCCGTTCCAGATCCATCTTTATTAAAGTATGGTGAAATTGGAGGACAAGTAGATGTTTTCTATAACTTCAAAAAAGGAACGCCAATTGGTGGAAAATACGGAACTAAAATCGCATTTAATGCTGCATATTGGGCAGGATTAAAAGGTGATTTTAACTTTACAGACAGAGATTCTGAAGTAGAATATTTTGGTTTCGGTCAAAAATACTTTACAGAATACAGCTTGGAAGTTCGTAAAAAATGGAATCGCAAATGGCAAAGTATATTTTACTATGTAAATCAATATTACAATCAACGTTTTATTACAGATCAGCGTGGTGAAGTAAACTCAAATATTGCTGTAGCAGAAACAACGTACCGAATCAACTCAAAACAATCGGTTCGTGCGGAAGTACAACATTTATGGACACCAGACGACAACAAAAACTGGGCTGGAGCTACACTAGAATTTAACGTAACACCAAGATTATCATTTTACGTTAACGACATTTACAATTACGGAAATGATGATGAAGACGAGCAAATTCACTTTTACAATGTTGGAGGTAGTTATGCAAGAGGCGCTACGCGAGTTGCAATTAACTACGGAAGACAACGTGGTGGATTGGTATGCGTTGGAGGAGTTTGCCGATTTGTACCACAAAGTACAGGTGTTACTTTCAACATCACAACCGCATTTTAAACATATATAATACTAAGAAATAATATCTAATTTTAGATATAAAGAACTCTCAATAACCAAACCAACCAACTAACTACGAAAATCCCTTGTGTAAATTGCACAAGGGATTTTATTTTATGGTTTATATTTTAACGGAAGATGTACTACTTTTTTCGTTTCAAAGAAATCTTCTTCAAAGAAATCGGGAATTGCATACAAGGTTGCTTTTGGAAAATCTTTCAGTTCTTCTGTCAAATCGCCACCTTTCAAATACAAAATTCCGTTCTTTAGCTCGTGTCTTTGTTTTTTAGCCACTTTTTTACGAACCCACTTTACAAAATCGGGCATGTTTGTGACAGCTCTACTCACTATAAAATCGAATTCGCCTTTTACTTTTTCTGCACGAAGATGATGTGCTGATACATTTGTCAACCCAATACTTTCAGCAACTGCTTCTACCACTTTTATCTTTTTTCCGATGGCGTCTACCAAAACGAATTTAACCTCTGGAAACAAAATAGCCAACGGAATTCCAGGAAAACCGCCACCTGTACCAACATCTAGTATTCGCGAACCAGATGCAAACGATTGTACTTTTGCAATTGCCAACGCGTGCAATACATGGCGTATATACAATTCGTCAATATCTTTGCGTGATATTACATTAATCTGCGCATTCCACTCTTTATATAAAGTTTCTAACTGTTCAAATTGCTCCACTTGAACCTCTGTTAAACCTGTAAAATATTTTTGTATAATTTTCATATCTGAAGCAAAACTACTCTTTATTTGCGATTATGTAAATTTATTGTTTTCAAATTACGATATTTGCAATATATTGCGACAGTAATTTGAATTCATTCTAAAGATTAAAAAGTTCCCTCCATGACGCAACAAAATATCGATAAAGAAATCAAAGAGGCTCTAAAAAACTGGAGATCAATCATATCTAAATACAAGAAAAAAAGTACTAAGAAAGCTATTGGACAAATAGCATCTTCCTTTTTACCATTCATCGCAGTTTGGACATTAATGTACTTTACACTCGAATTTTCTTTAACATTAACCGTTTTATTAGGAATTTTAAATGCATTTTTTTTGGTGCGAATTTTTATCATTCAGCACGATTGTGGACACGGTTCGTTTATCAAATCAAAAAAAGCCAGCGACATTATAGGATACGTTTGTAGCGTATTTAGCTTTCTACCATTCAAATATTGGTCAGAAACACATACGTTTCATCACACACATAACGGACAGTTAGAAACAAGACAAGTTGGCGATTTACCAACATTAACTGTTAAAGAATTCCGTTCAAAAAGTTGGTGGGGAAAATTCAAATACAAAATTTTCAGAAGTCCACTCGTAATCTTCGTTATTGCACCTGCATACTATTTAATTGTAACAACTAAATATCCGTTCTTACAATTTAACAAATGGCAAAAAATAACCTTATTACTCCTAAAAGATAACCTCATCATCATTATTCCCTATTTAATAATCGGATACTTTGTAGGTTGGGCAAACTTCTTTGCGGTTCAATTCATCATCTTATTTTTCTTCGGAATTATTGCTTTTTGGTTCTTTTATGTACAACACCAACATGAGCTTTCGTATAAAAAATGGAAGAAAGATTGGGACTTTTTACTATCTGCCATCAAAGGAAGTACGTATTTAAAATTGCCAAGAGTTATGGAATGGTTTACAGGACATATTGGTATTCATCATATTCACCATTTAAACAGTAGAATTCCAAACTACAACCTAAGAAAATGTATTGCCGAAAATAAAATCTTATCCAAATACGTAACTACATTATCATTTAAAGATGGATTAAAAATGATGTTTTTAAAACTTTGGGATGAAGAACAACAACGCATGATTTCGTTTAGAGAATACTACAAACTAGAAAAAGTACGTGTTGCTAACTAAAAAATACAATCACTTACAAAAAGTCTGCTTTTCGCAGGCTTTTTTTTATTTCCGTAACAATCAATCCATAATTTATGGTGTTTAGATAAAAACTCAAAGGCATTCCATAAAACCGAACAATTAGTGACTGCTTTGTTTCTTCTTAAATTATAAAATACCTAATTTCGCAGCATTCAGTTCTATTAAAACAAAAAACAACACACAACAATGTCAGTATTATCAGAAAGAGTTTTAAACATGTCTACTTCCGCTACCTTAGCAATGGCAGCAAAAGCAAGAGAATTGAGAAACGAAGGAAAAAATATAATTGGGCTAAGCTTAGGCGAACCTGATTTTAACACTCCTGATTTTATAAAAGAAGCCGCAATTCAAGCTATTAACGATGACTATAATAGTTATACTCCTGTAGATGGATATGCCGATTTGAAAGAAGCGATTATCAATAAATTTAAACGCGACAACAACTTAAGTTATACCGCAAGTCAAATAGTTGTTTCAACGGGCGCAAAACAGTCCTTAGCAAATGTAGCGATGGTTTTATTGAATGACGGCGACGAAGTTATTCTACCTGCGCCTTTTTGGGTAAGTTACAGTGATATTGTAAAATTAGCCGAAGGTGTTCCTGTACAAGTAGCAACGTCTATTGAAACAGATTTTAAAATGACACCTGAGCAATTGGAAGCCGCGATTACACCAAAAACGAAAATGATTTGGTTTAGCTCTCCATGCAATCCAAGTGGTTCTGTATATAGCGAAGCGGAATTAAAAGCATTGGCAGTTGTGTTGGAAAAACACCCAAATATCTATGTAGTTTCTGATGAAATTTACGAACATATCAACTTTACCAGCGAGCATTTCAGTATTGCTCGTATTCCGTCTTTATACGATCGTACCATCACTGTAAATGGAGTTTCCAAGGCGTTTGCCATGACAGGTTGGCGAATTGGATATATCGGTGCTCCAGAAAAAATTGCGAGAGCTTGCAACAAAATTCAAGGACAAATAACAAGTGGCGCTAACTGTATTGCACAACGTGCTACAATTGCTGCTTTAGAAGCTAGTAAAGACAAAATTCAATACATGATTGATGAGTTTTTAAAGCGTAGAGATATCGTTTTAGAATTACTAGGCGAAATTGAAGGATTTAACATCAATGTGCCAGAAGGTGCGTTTTATGTATTTCCAGATATTTCCTCGTTCTTCGGGAAAACCTTACGTGGAAAAACAATTAACAATGCGACTGATTTTTCTTTGTATTTGTTGGATGAAGCCTTAGTTGCCACCGTAACAGGTGATGCATTTGGAAATCCAAACTGCATTCGTATTTCGTATGCAGCTTCGGAAGCAGCATTACGAAAAGCAATTCAACAGATTAAAGAAGCGTTGCACTAACAAAACGTTTATAAATTATATAAAAGCTGTTTTCTT
>NZ_JBGCDL010000093.1:0-2604 GCF_045105435.1 Kordia sp.
CTTAGTAGCGGGAACTGGACTCGAACCAGTGACCTTCGGGTTATGAGCCCGACGAGCTACCTACTGCTCTATCCCGCGATATTGGACTGCAAATATACAATCATTTTCCATTCCACCAACAAAAAAATGATTTTTTTATTGCTCTATGTTTCTTGCCTGAAAACCTATGATTTCTCCATCTTCACTAATGACCTCTAACTCAATTGGATTGCAGCAAACTTCGCAATCTTCAATGTATTTTTGAGTGCGTACAGAAGTATCAATTAGCATGGAAATTTCTTCCCAACAATGGGGACATTGAAAAAAATGTTCGTTCATATTGCAAAAATACGACTTAAGATTGTGATTCCAACGTTTCCATCTCCTCTTGAAGCGTTTCCCAATCTTCCATTAAGGTTTCTAGCGTTTTCTTTTTTCCTTGATAGGTATCGAAGAAATCTGGTTTTGCAATGGTTTCTTCGTAATTCATCGCCAATTCCATGTCAATGTCTTTGATTTCTTTTTCTAAATCGGAAATAGAACGCTCAATTTTGTTGAGTTTGTTGTTGAGCGATTTTAGTCTTTTTTGCGATTCATACGATTGTTTTGGCGCTTCCGATTTTACAATTTCTTGCTTCACAACCGTTCGTTTTTCAACTTCGCGCAAGTCTGCTACTTTGCGTTCCTCCAAATAGTAATTGATATCGCCGAGATATTCTTTTATTTTTTCATCTTTGAATTCGTACACTTTATTAGTGAGTCCTTGTAAAAAATCACGATCATGCGAAACTAAAATAAGCGTTCCTTCATAGGTTTGTAATGCTTTTTTGAGCACGTTTTTCGATTTGATATCCAAGTGATTCGTTGGCTCATCCATCACCAAAACATTGAACGGCTGCAATAACATTTTACATAACGCTAAACGATTTCGCTCGCCTCCAGATAACACTTTTACTTTTTTGTCTACTTCTTCACCTCTAAAGAGAAAAGATCCGAGCATATCACGCACTTTTGGACGTGTTTTTTCATCCGCAGCCTCAATCATAGTATCTTCTACCGTAAGGTTACCATCTAAATATTCAGCCTGATTTTGCGCAAAATAACCAACTTGTACATTGTGCCCCAATTCCATTTTTCCGTCATGCGGAATTTCGTTCACAATAATTTTAGCCAAAGTCGATTTCCCTTGCCCGTTTTGTCCAACAAAAGCAATTTTACTACTTCTTTCAACAAATAAGTCAACACCTGAAAGCACTTGTTTTTCGCCGTAATTTTTAGAAATATTTTCACCTTCCAAAACTACTTTTCCTGGTTGAACAGATACAGGAAATTGAATTGCCATCACAGCATTGTCATCAGCATCCACTTCTATACGATCAATCTTTTCTAACTTTTTTATGAGCGATTGTGCCATTGTAGCTTTGGAGGCTTTGGCGCGGAATTTTTCAATCAACTTTTCCGTATGTTGAATGTGCTTTTCTTGATTTTTTTGCGTTGCTAATTGCTGCTCACGAATTTCTTGTCGTTGTACTAAATATTTTGAATATGGTTTGTTGTAATCGTAAATACGACCTAACGAAATTTCAATGGTTCTATTGGTTACATTATCTAAAAACATTTTATCGTGCGATACAATGATGACAACGCCCGGAAAGGTTTTTAGAAACTGTTCTAACCAAATTATAGATTCTATATCCAAGTGATTTGTTGGCTCATCTAGGAGTAAGATATCGTTTTTTTGCAGTAAGAGTTTTGCCAATTCAATTCGCATGCGCCAACCACCAGAAAAGGTATCTGTTTTTTTGTCGAAATCGTTTCGTTTAAAACCCAATCCTTGCAATACTCTTTCGGTATCGCCTTTGTAATTGTATCCGCCTAATATTTCATATCGCGTCGTGAATTCGCTTAAATCTTCTATCAGTTTTGTATACGATTCGCTATCGTAATCAGTACGTTCTGATAGTTCATGGTTGATTTGATCGATTTTTAGTTCAAGTTCACGGATTTGCTCAAAAGCTTCATAACTTTCTTCTAAAACCGTTCGTCCTTGTGTAAACTCGATATCTTGTTTTAAGAAACCAATTGCAATGTCTTTGTCTGTTGCAATTGCACCTTCGTCAGGTTCGTTTTCTTTTGCAAGAATTTTTAGTAGCGTAGATTTTCCAGCGCCATTTTTTCCAATCAGTCCGACACTGTCGCCCGCATTTAGCCGAAACGCTATGTCTTTAAATAGATATGTTCCGCCAAAAGCGACAGCTATGTTGTGAATATTTATCATGAGTGTGACAAAAGTTACCGTTTTTATAAAATGTATGCCTTACTTTTGTAGTGAAACAAGATGATTTTATACTATATTTTTACAAATGTTAAAAAAAGGATCGAAATTAAATAGTATTTTAACGGGAAGTTGCCCAAAATGTCAAAACGAACCCATGTATGAGGTAAAAAACCCGTATAAATTGAATACTACGTTAAAAATGCATGAAACATGTTCGCATTGCGGGACACGTTATAAGATTGAACCTTCTTTTTTTTATGGAGCTATGTATGTGAGTTATGGCGTTGGAATTGGCTTTGCATTTGCAGCATTTGTTGTTGCAAAGTGGTTTTTGAATGCTAGTTTGC
>NZ_JBGCDL010000094.1:0-7867 GCF_045105435.1 Kordia sp.
AGTGTTGGATATCTTCCTGAGCACAATCCATTGTATTTGGATATGCATGTGCGCGAATATTTAGCGTTTAATGCGAATGTGTACAAGGTTTCAAAATCGCGCATTGATACGGTGATTGAAATGACAGGATTGTTGCCAGAATCTAAAAAGAAAATTAGCGAATTATCTAAAGGATATCGTCAGCGTGTTGGCTTGGCAAATGCTTTGTTGCATGATCCGGAAGTGTTAATTTTGGATGAGCCCACGACTGGTTTAGATCCGAATCAGTTGACCGAAATTCGCAATTTGATTACTTCTATCGGAAAAGAAAAAACTATTTTTCTGTCTACACATATTATGCAAGAAGTGGAAGCTATTTGCGATCGTGTGATTATTATTAATAAAGGTGAAATTGTTGCTGATACAACTTTGGCAAAGTTACAGAAAAACCAAGAACAAGTAATTGAAGTAGAGTTTAATTATCGCATTGAAGATGTATTAATTAGACAGATTCCGCATGTAACAAAGGTTGTAAATACGCGTGGTTTGGTATATGAATTAACGTTTAGTACTACGAAAGATATGCGTCCGACTGTGTTCGATTTTGCACATGATAATAGTTTAAAAACGCTACAAATTAATCAGAAAAATAAGAACTTGGAGAGTTTGTTTCGGGAGTTGACTGCTTCTTAGACTTGCTTTGCTTCGACAGGCTCAGCACAAGTGCTTTGGTATTTTGGCAAATGAATTGGTTCGGTTATAATTTATAGTTTCTTTGAAATTCTCAATACTTTTCATTTTTAATTTTCTGTCTCGGTTGATGAATTATAAATGAGTATCCAATCATTTTTTATTTTATCATACACAAATCGCATGGAAGGTTGATATCCTTTTGTTCCACCACAACTTATGGCAAAAATTTCATTAGAAACTACGATTCCGTTTGAATGTTTTATTTGTTCCGCAGTATATCCTACGTTTGTTAAGTTAATATCTATTGTGTCATTTGAAATGATTTTATGTCCGAGACGAATCAAACCTATAGTTTTTTTTTCTTGTAATGCACGTATTTTTAATTCCTCTGAAGATGGAAATTTATACCGATTTGAAACTTGTTTATTTTTGATACGTTTGCTTTCTGCTGTTGGTTCAAGAGATATATAACCACTGCTTAATGTAAGATCAAAACGATTGTTTAATGCTTTTACATACAAACTATCTATTGTTGCTGTAGTAATTTTTTCGTTTTGCGCATAGCTTTCTGTTTGAACTAAGCAAAAAAACAATAGTATAACAACCTGTTTCATTTCTCTTTATATTTATACTACAAATTACGGAAATTTTAATATCCTAAAAAATGAAGAATGAGTAAAACTATATTTGGAATGAGTTAATGTGTAGTTCTTTATAATTCCATTTAAAATAGCACCTAAAAAAAAAGCGAACCAAAGGTGATAAAAATTGAATTTCTATTTCTTCAATAAAACAATTTCAATGAAGATATATATTGTTATTTATGAAGTGATTAATTGAAAATAAGCTGTCCTATATAATGCGCAGTAAAGTCAATGGTTGGCGGACGATTTACCGCAATTACATCGCCTGTGCCGTAGATATTCCCAGAAAGTTTTTGTTGCGGATTGATGATGATGTCATTACTACCACGTGAAGATATAATCGCCGTTTTCGCTATAAAATCAGCCGCTTCTACTCTAGCGTTTCCGCCTGGAAAACTGATGATAAATTCTTCCGTACTTCCCGAAATAAACAGATTTGATAGGTTATTGAATACAATTTTTAATTCCTGATTTTGCACTTGTAGTTTAAAATCCCCAGAAGCAGCGTTATTATTGGTAAAGTTTTCGGAAATTAATTCCAGGTTCGGAAATGTGAGCATTCCGTCGGAGCGTACTTCAAATTGTGTTTTGCTGCGAATTTGTGTAAGAGTTGGCGTTGTTACGTAAATGGTTGTAATTCCATAATCGCGGAAGTAATTACAATTATTATTGTCTGATAAAAACAACGTTTCTCCTACAACTTTTGCTGCGACATCGTTTATGAGATTGGCTCCAGTTTCTATTTCTAATTCATGTTGTTCACCTTCTTTTATGACTAAGGTAATGTTTTCTCCGACTTCTATTTTAGAGAAATCAGCAATCGTTACTACTTCCGAAATGATACTTCCTGAGCTTTGAAAACAGTCGTTTATGTCTTCTTTATCACAAGAAATAAACAAAATAGTTATGAATAAGAAGTATATTTTTTTCATCTTTCTGTTTTTTGATTGCTATTTAAATAGTTTTTATTTTTTATTTGTTACAATCGAATTCCTATACCAAGTTCTACCGCTTCCGCTTTGGCTGCATGTGATTTGAGCGTTAATACAGCAAACCATTTTTTGTCAAAGTATCTTTTTACTCCAATACGTATGTATGTTCTACCTTCAAAATTGACAGGATAGTATGCGTAATAACCTAGTTGTGTTACAACCGATAGTTTATTAATGAATAATTCGTGCCCAACAAAAACACCTACACGTTTAAAATCTTCGTCGCCTTGGACTTCTCCGTCTGGAAAAGCAATTGATCTGTATCGAATCCATTCTTTTAAAAAGTTAGAGAAAAATATTTCTGTCCCAATTTGCAGAGCACTTTTTCGTCCTACACGCTTGTCTGCATACGCAGAAAGTATTGTAAAACCATATTGTCCGCTTCCAATAGCATCACTTTCATTGATTCCTGCACGTAATACAAAATTAAATTTTATAGGTTCTTTATAGTTTTGAGTAGTTTCATCTTTTTGGAAATCCATCAGCGAAGTATCTCCTAAATTATAATTTACTCCAACATTGAAAGCCAGCGTATTGATACTTGTATTTGGCGCTTTTACATTGGCATTGGAATAGTGTATGAATGATAATCCTGCCTGCACACCAAATCGTTTGAATAGATTTTCCTTTTTGTAATTGAGCATTAAATAGGTACTACTCATCAATCGTGAACCAAATGCAATGTTTCTAAAGTTATTTACTTTGTCATACGGATTGCTTGTATACGCCAAACCTTGTCCAATACGCAGGATTAAATTTCGTTTTAAAAAGTAAAAATTGTAATGCGCATATAAGGCTACATTTTTTCCTAAATTTTTGTTATTAAAGTCTTGAAAGCTCAGTGAAACTCCATAATCTGGATAGTTGTAAAATTGTGACCAATCGTCATTACCAAACGTTTTTTGGCTGTAACTTACAATAACACCTTCGGGATGTCCTGTAATAAGGTGTAAAATATCGTTATTGTGACGCACTACACTTCCACTAAAATAATTGACATCAATCGTAGCCGCTTTGGGCGATTGTTCTTTTTTAGAAGTGCTTTCTTGTGCACTACAGAAACACGAATAGAAGAATATGAGGTAAACTACTTTTTTCATTGCGAGGACAAATGTAGTTTATATTTTAAAAATGGTTCTATTTCCTTCATTTTTTTGCTGAGCGAACTTTTTAAATGTTAACTACAGCATACACCTACTTGTTGTATTGGAAAACCGCTACCGCTAACTATTTCGTTTCTATATATTTATGCAAATAAAAAAAAACTTAGATCATGAAAAAAAAATCGATCCACAAATTAAAGCTTAAAAAAGCAGCCGTTTCAAATTTGAATACGAATGCTGTAACAGGAGGAACTGGAAATACACTATTTTGTTTTTCAGTAAATTTCTGCGAAACTATCGATTATACGGCATGTAATGGAGAATTTATATGTCAAATTTACACTGAGCCACAACGCTAATTTATCGTTGAAAGTATGAAAAAAAGGAACGGCAAAACGTTCCTTTTTTTGGTTTTAATAAATACTTACAGCAATCACGTAATGAAAGTACTGTAAAACCCGTATACTAACTTATTGTTTTTTAGTAGTTTTACAACACCAAATCGAAGTAATGAATTGTACCATTTGCGGATAAAAAGTTTTACACAAATTTTTCTCTTGAAATAGCTTGATGTCATTTTAATTTCTAAAGAATTAGAATAGGTATCTATCACAAATAGAATATCCGCGATGCTATAATATGTTGTCTGACAAGGCAATTACAAAAACTGATTTCTAAAATAATCGATTTTATGTTTAGTTAAAAGAGGAATTTAAGGCATTCCTCTTTTTTTTTGCTCCAAATGTTAAATACAGCGAACACGTACTTCTAGTAATGTAAAACCAAAGTCATTTTTGTGACGTTTTTTATACTTTCGGAATACTAAAATCACAACCATGAAGAAAAAATCTATTAGTAAGTTAAAACTTAAAAATCTTCTATCTCTGCTTTAAATGCAGATGCAGTTTCTGGAGGAAATTATACAGGAACACTATTTTGTCCTTCAAATGCTTTCTGTGAAACTATCGATTTTACGCGTTGCAGAGGAGAACTTAATTGTCAAATCTACAAAGTTCCGACTGATCAAACTTTTTAAATTTTGAGAATAACCATTCAAAATTAAAAATCTAACTTAAAAATTACAACCATGAAAAAAAGTCAATTGATAAGTTAAAACATAAAAAGTAATCAGTTTTTAGCCAATATGAACATGTTGCTAAAAGCGAATTTGGAGATTCATATTATATATGCGAATCAGTAATTTATTTTTGTGAACCTACAAAGTTCATAGAATATTACAGGAATTCAAATTTTGGTTTGTTTGATCCGAGAACCAATTTTTATTAAAATTTCGATTCAATTATATAATAAAAGAGAGCAACTTTAGTTGCTCTCTTTTTTTTTGTTAAATACGTTGAACACATACTTCTAGTAATGCAAAACCGATATTATTGCTGTTGTTTTTTTGTATTTTGAAAGATAACCATAAAACTTAAAATCATGAAAAAAAAGTCAATTACTAAGTTAAAACTAAAGAAAGATTCTATTTCTAACTTAAATGCAAATAGTGTAAAAGGAGGAACTTGGCAATCAGTATATCTGTGTGAATCTGAAAATTGGTGCCAAACCATAGATTATACTAGATGTTATGGAAATAGAAACTGTGGTATTTTTGATCCTTCAGGTGATTTATAGCAAGAAGAATTTATCGCATGTAAAAAGAGGCTATCTTAAAAGTTCTAAAAGCCGTCATTCTGGACTTGATCTAGAATCTCATAAAGCTGATTATCAATTGTTATGAGAAACCGAATCAAGTTCGGTTTGACAAAATTGCAACTTTTCAGACAGCCTCTTTTTTTATTGTATTTGCACCAACTTTTTTGCTAAAATACCTCTTTAGCAATCGCTTGAATATTGCTCGATCTTCCCATAGAATAATAATGTAAAATTGGCACGCCAGCCGCAACCAACTCTTTACTCTGCTGTATACACCATTCAATTCCGACTTTACGCACCGCTTTGTTGTCTTTACAACGAACGACATTCATAATTAAATCGTCTGGTAAATCTACGTGAAAACGATGTGGAATTAAATTCAACTGTTTGCGTGTTGCAATCGGTTTTAAACCTGGAATAATTGGCACAGTAATGCCTTCTTTTCTACATTTTTCTACAAACTCAAAAAACTTCTGATTGTCAAAAAACATTTGCGTCACAATATATTCCGCGCCCGCTTTTATCTTTTTCTTTAAAAAGTGAATGTCCGAATCTAAACTCGGTGCTTCCATGTGTTTTTCAGGATATCCTGCCACGCCAACACAAAAGTTTGTTTTTGAAGAGTTTTGTAATTCTTCATCCAAATATTTTCCGTTGTTTAGGTCTTGTATCTGACTCACCAATTCGGATGCATATCGGTGTCCTTCTTTTTGTGGTTTAAAATATGTTTCGCTTTTTACAGCATCACCACGTAACGCAACCACATTGTCAATTCCTAAAAAATCCAAATCGATCAAGAAGTTTTCAGTATCTTCCCTTGTAAATCCACCACACAAAATATGCGGAATGGCATCTACTTGATATCGGTTCTGAATTGCCGCACAAATTCCAACCGTTCCCGGACGTTTTTTCACAACTTGCTTCTTTAATAAGCCATTTTCCAACTCCTTAAACGTATATTCTTCTCGGTGATACGTTACGTCAATAAATGGCGGCTTGTATTCCATTAACGGATCAATATTATCGAATATCGATTGAATATCTTGTCCTTTTAATGGTGGTAAAATTTCAAAAGAGAATAATGTTTTCCCTTCCGATTGCGCTATATGATCTGTTACTTTCATGTTTTTCTAGTATTGAGTTTTGAGTAATTAGTATTGAGACTTGCTTACTCGGCTCTTATATTTTTCTTTTTTCCTTAATTTTGTCATTCCTGTGTAGACAGGAATCTATTTTTTTGTTATCTGTTGATTTGTGTTGTGTATTTGTTAATTCGTTGATTTGTTTCTCTCGCATCACTTTTAACTTCACTATTCATTATTCGATATTCTTTTATTCGTTATTCAACATTCGATATTCAACATTCATTATTCTTTTATTCGATATTCAACATTCGTCATTCATTATTCATTTCGGGCGTTCCCTTCGGTCGTGCTATCCGCTATATCTTTTTAAACAATTTGTCATTGCAAAAATCTTTAGAAAACTCGTGGCAGTCTGTGCTTTCATGAAGCAGATTACTTCGTCGATTTCTCCTCGTAATGACGTTTCCTATATTAAAAAGGATGCCGCTGCTATCACTAACGCGGGTTAATCCGCCAACGTAGGATGCAACCATTTTTGTGCTTTTTCTAGTGTGATTCCTTTTCTTTTAGCAAAATCTTCCACTTGATCATTTTTTATTTTTCCAAGTCCAAAATACTTGGCTTCTGCGTTTCCAAAGTAGTATCCTGAAACGGCTGCAGCTGGCCACATGGCAAGACTTTCGGTTAACGAAACGCCAATGACTTTTTCAACATCTAGCAATTCCCAAATCGTTTCTTTTTCCAAATGATCGGGACAAGCAGGATATCCTGGCGCAGGACGAATTCCTTTGTAGGTTTCTTTGATGAGTTCTTCATTGGTTAAATTTTCATCAACTCCATAACCCCAATGTTTAGTTCGCACTTGTTTGTGCAAATATTCGGCAAATGCTTCTGCAAATCTGTCCGCAATTGCTTGTGCCATAATTGCGTTGTAATCGTCTTGTTGTTCTTTGTAACTGTTTGCCAATTCGTCTGCTCCAAAAATAGCCGTACAAAATGCGCCCATGTAGTCTTGTTTTCCACTTTCTTTTGGTGCCACAAAATCTGCCAATGCTATATTTGGCACTTCTGCACGCTTGTCTTGTTGTTGACGAAGCGTTCTAAAAACACCTATTTCTTTTCCTTTTTTCTGAATTGAGATATCATCATCATGAATCGTATTTGCTTCAAACAACCCAAAAATTGCTTTTGCTTTTAGCGATTGTTTCGCAATGATTTCGGCAATCATTTCCTGTGCATCAGCATATAATTGTGTGGCTTGCTCGCCAACTACGTCATCCGTAAGAATTGCAGGAAAACGCCCATGCAAATCCCATGAACGGAAAAATGGACTCCAATCGATATACGGAACTAATTCTTTAAGACTGAGTTGTGTGAGTTTCTGAATACCAAGTTCTTTTGGCTTTACAATAGTACTCGTTTCCCAATCTATTTTATATTTTTTTTGTCGTGCCGCCGCTAAAGAGATGTATGATTTTGCTTTTTTACGTTTTAAGAATTTCTCACGAAACTCATCATAATCTTGTTTTAGTTTGTCACGATATTTCTTTGAGTTTTTCTTGTTTAGCAGATCTCCCACAACCGTTACTGCTCTTGATGCATCATTGACATGCACAACTGCGTTTTTATATTCTGGATCTATTTTTACAGCCGTATGTGCTTTGGAAGTTGTTGCGCCACCAATTAGTAATGGAATGTTGAAATTTTGGCGTTCC
>NZ_JBGCDL010000095.1:0-7157 GCF_045105435.1 Kordia sp.
ATCAAAATGTACAATGGGGTTTCAGCATATTTCGTTTGCTAATTCATCGTATTTTCGGCAAGAAATGGAAGCATACAAGTTTGTCTTATGAATATATTTTCTAAACTATTTGGCAGTAATACGAAGTCTAAAAAGCAAGTATACACACATTACGTGCTTAATGAATCTAAAAATGGCTATTCTTTAAAAAAGATGCAGAAAACGATTTTGATTTTTCCAGATAGAATCAATACAAATGCACATTCAGAAGCAAAAACACAAGTGGTTTTTACCAAAAAATTCCGTTCACTGCCCGAATTTTGGAACTACATTACCAAATCTGAAAAATGGTATGTGGAATACCAAGCAAATACTATTGAACATATAGAAAAATATATAGCGGTTTTGGAACCATTCATAGAAAATTCAACAAACGAATTGCGACAAAAAATGAAATTTTCAGATCATGAAAGTTATATCATTGCAGGATGGGATAATTTACTATTTCGATATAAAGAAAAAAGTGAATTGAAGCTTAAAGAAAGTGAAAATCTAAAAGAATAGTTATGAAACAATTACTCATTTTCTGCCTCTGTATTGCTTGTTTTTCGTGTAAAGAGGAATCAAAAAGGAATAAGAAACTACAAGAGAAATCCGCTACAGCGAAAATTACAAACAATCATATTCAGAAAGAAGTGTTTCAGGAAATCATAGATTCCGCACAATTGAAAGGCGCAATTCTTTTATATGATTTGAAAAAGGATACATTTTATTCCAACGATTTTTCATGGGCAAAAACAGGGCAATTGCCAGCATCAACGTTTAAAATCCCGAATTCTATTATTGGTTTAGAGACAAAAGAAGTGGAAGATCAACATACTATTTTTAAGTGGAATGGTGAGAAACGATTTTTTAAAGCTTGGGAAACCGATTTAACATTTCAGCAAGCGTTTCAACGTTCGTGTGTTCCTTGTTATCAGGAAGTTGCGCGAAAAGTAGGAGTGAAGCGAATGCATACATATATAGACAAATTTCAATACGGAAACATTGAAGTTGATTCCACCAATTTAGATAACTTTTGGTTGCAAGGAAATGCGAGAATTAGTCAATTTCAACAAATCGATTTCTTAAAACGATTCCAACAAAATAAACTTCCAATTTCATACAGAACCGCAACAATCGTCAAAGAAATCATGATTCTCAAAGAAACCGAAAATTATGTGTTGCGCGGAAAAACAGGTTGGTCTATTGTTGGCGAGCACCATAACGGTTGGTTTGTCGGCTATGTAAACAGCGGCGATCAAGTATTTTTCTTTGCTACAAATGTGGAACCTATTTCTAAGGGATTTGTTCAAAAAGAGTTTCAAAATAACCGAAAAATTGTCACATATAAAGCGTTGAGAGAATTTATTAATTTATCAAATTGATAATATAGCAATGAAAACATCTTTGCGATAATTTTGAAAAATTCGAGGCAATCTGTTCGTTTCAAAAACTATTTTGAGTTCAATCACAAACAGATTGCTTCGTCATGCTTCCTCGCAATGACGTTCTAAATGATTTTTTATCGTACAATGAACGTACAATCGAGCTTTGTATCGAGAACTGCTGAGAAACGATTTGTTTTCAAAGTACTTCTCGATACATTTTTTCTTCATTTTATTGCGAAAAAACACTCGAAGTGACGTTTTGTGATTTGAAACAACTTAGTTTATTAAATCGGAGTAATTTAAAATTTAGCATTCAACATTTAGCGTTTAAATTTAGTATCAATCATCTACAACAACTGGCGCTAAAACATCTAATGTAATGACATCATCTGCGCGAATCATGCTTGGTTTGTTGACGTCGAAAGCTGGCAATTGCGAATCAAAAGTTGATGCGTCAGTAAGCGTTTCTTCGTCTACATTCTCACCAAAATCGAGTCCAAGTCCATATTCGGTTAATAAGGTTTTAATTTCTGCAAACGTTCTTTTGACAGGATTTCCATTTTCATCTTCTTTCTCAATGATATTTGGCAAGAAGCGAATTATTTGTGCTTCTGATGGTGGCACAGGAACAATATCAAATTGAATTTCTGCGGTAGCGTTTAATCCTAAATTATACTTATTTGAGTTAGAAGCGTTTACAGGAGTTGCATACATTTTTGGTCGAAATGCACGTCCATTTTGAATGGAATTACTCGTACTTTGCTGTGAAATTGACAACGAAATTTTGGCTTTCGCCGTTGTTTTCGGAATGGTATAAAAAGTAGGTTGATACCCAACTTCTCGTAACATTTTTAAGGTTTCCGAACCTTTATCTGGATCACTGTTATATATATCTAATGTTTGTCTTAACGAACCTTCGTCAAGTGCGGCTTGTGCTTCTCCGACACCTTCGCCAATTGAGGCAATAAAATCTCCTAGTGGTGCGGCAAATGCATCTTTTACATAATCATACGAATTGCTTGACATAATTTTTTAGTTTATTGGTTTTGCGAAAATTACTATTACTTCTTGTCCTTCTACAATAGTTGCATCTGGCGCTGGCGATTGTTTGAACGATTGCCCTTCAATGAGTTTGTCATCATTTGTTGGATGATATACAGCATCTAATTTTAATCCGTTATTGATTAATACTTTTCTAACGGCAGTTTCAGTCAATCCTAAAATATTAGGCATTTTTTGATCTACAGTTGTTGAAGCTGTGTCAGTTGGCACAATATCAATACTGATATCGCTAATTGCGGCACTGTTTACGTCTTTGGCAGATTCATAATCTAACAACCCAAAAATGGTTCCGTCAGGTCCTTTTTCAACCGTAGTTTTCAAGTTTAATGACACATTGGCGAGTTTGTATTTAGAGTTCACCAATTCGGAATCTGCTTTTACAACATCATTTACAATACTGCTGTATACTTTACTTGCGGTTAATTTATTTGGATGATCTGTTACATTAAAATCTTGTGCTTCTGCCAATTCTTGTTGTAAGGTTTCTGTTTCACGTTGCAACGATTCTACAAGAGTTTGTTTTTGTAGTAATTCGGTGTTTTTTACTGTGACCAATGCTTTTTCTTGCTGAACTGCATCCTGTAATTGAGTAATACTAGTTTGAAAAGCTATTTTTTCTTGACTCAGATTGTCTCTTTCTGTGGTAACATTTGCAACTTGCACTTGTAAATCGTCTCTTTGAGTCGAAATGTTTGCGACTTGTAATTCTAAATTATTTTTCACTACTGTAATGTCAGCAACTTGCTGTTCTAAGTCATCTCTTACGATTGATATATTAGAAACTTCTTGTTGTAAATCGTTGTATAAAATTTCAAAGTTATTGTCTCCTACATTTACAACTTCCATCGTTTCTATTTGCTCACGTTGTGTGGCAACTACTGTTTCTAAGTTGTTTTTTTCGGTTTGAAGCGTTTCTCTCAGTGTTCTTTCCGTAGTTAAATTTACTCTTACTGCTTCCAAACTTTCACTCAATTCAGCTACTTCTTGTTCTTTTATTTCCACATCATTTTGAACAGTTGAAAGTTGCGTTTGCAGCATTTCACGTTCGTTAGACAAAGTAGCGACAGCATCATTAAGTCCAGAAACTTGTGCTATTGCTGTATCTCTTTCCATTTCAATAGCGAGTGTATCACCTGTTGAAACTTCCATCGTTTCCATTTGCTCGCGCTGTGTTGCAAGTGCTGTTTCTAAGTTTGTTTTATCAACTTCAAGCGTTTCTCTTAAGGTACGTTCGCTCGCTAAATTTGCGCTCACGGTTTGCAAATTTATATTTAAATCAGCTAGTTGTTGTGCGTTCGTTTGAAAATCACTTTGAACAGTTGAAAGCTGCGTTTGTAACAATTCTCGTTCGTCTGCTAAAGAAGTAATTGTTGCGTTGAGTCCTGAAACCTGTGCAATAGCTGTTTCTTTTTCTTCCTCAATGGTGCGAATTGAGTCCATTAGCTCAAACATAGGTACTTGCGAAGCTATAATTACATGATCTGCTTTTGCAATATATTTTTTTGAGTCTAACAACCAACTTTCTCCAAAATCTATTGTAAGACTTACATCATCTTTAATAACTGCTGTAAAAGTAGTTGCAATGACTTCTGGGTTTCCCGATTGTGAAGCTGCATTGATAATTCGAAATGAAGGTGTTCCTCCAGATTTTATGACTTCACGTACCACGCGAATGGTCTGATCTGAAGTAGAAATTCGATATGGAATTTTTACAATGTGAAGTAACTTTCCGCTCTCCAAAATTAATGCATCTGTGAGTGGCAACCACTTTTTTAAATTTACATTGTAAAACTGAATTTGTACTTTAACCGTTTTTGCAGGCTTATTATTTACATCATATAACAGATGTTTAAACTGAATACTATTTATATTAACTGCCATGACTTATTTTTGAATTGAAATTTTAGAGAGCACATTTCCAACGTTGACTTCTATTATTAAAATATTTCCGTTTGTAAAGTCAACACTATCCACGTTTACTTGTGTTTTTGCTTTTCCGTTTGCATCTGTTCTAATTTCACTAGTGCTTAAAAAAGCAGTTCCATGATTTAGTGTTGCGTTCGGGTTTAGTAATTCTGTTTTTTGCTGATTGTAATTAAACTCCACCAATGCATCAGAAATTTTTTCGCCTGCTGCGTTAAATACATCAACATCAATATCGTAAATGTGAACATTTGAAGTTACTTTCGGTGTTGCGTTGATAATCATTTGTGGCAAACCTTCATTAGGTACAACAGCGATAAAACGGCCAGAAATTGTACTCGTTACTTTATTCGTTTCCTTTGTGTCAGTCGTTGTATTTGCTACAGGTTTAAAAGCAAGCGATCGTTCGTATCCTTTTTGATATACGCGTGCATATGGACTTGATACAGGATTTTCAGAAGTTTGTGTTTCTGAGCTTGTTTCTTTTTCAAATTCGGCTTCTACTTGTAAATTAAAATCCAAATAGGGTAGCGTATACAACGTATTTGGTCTACCAAATTCGTCATACGGTTTTACATTTCTCAAATGATTTTGTGCCTCATTTAAACTATCAGAAATTCCTAATAGTATTTGTTTTAGGGTTAATGCATTATTTGATGTGCTCATTATGTATATTTTTAAAGTGAGAAACTATCTTTTTGCTTTTTAGCGCTTTTAAATGTGTCAATACCTTTTTTGATATCTTTGATTGTATTGAAATCAACTTGCTGTTTTTTATTTCCGACATTAAAGCCTTGTGTTTCTTCTTTTTTTGTTTGTTGTTTTTGGATGAAACCAAAATCGAAAGCATTTTTCGTAGTTGCATCCTTTCCGCTAATAAAATCAACGGCTTTTAGTTTTTTCTCAAATAGATTGGTCACTGATTTCGTTTTTTCTAATTTCTTGTTGGCAGTATTAAATAACTTGTCAACTTTATTTAGTTTTTTCCCAACTTTATTGACAATGCCCATTCCTTTGGAGACTTTGGTGCTTAATGTTTTTAATTCAGGCGATTTTACAACGCTGGTTATTTTTTCAATTCCAGTTTGCAACTCATTTCCTGTTTTATTGATTGTATTGAATGTATCCGTAACTTTTGATACTTTTTTGGTAACAGTATCAAAGGTATCCATTGCGTTAGAAGCCTTTTTTGCAACGGTTTTTACCGTTTGTACAGGTTTCTTTTTAGCTGCGTTATTGATAAAAGAATCTAACTTTTCCGTGCCTTTTTTTACAGCATTAGAAATTGCTTCTACAGATTTCTTTTTCCTTCCAATTTCATTGATAACATTGCGCTTGCCGGTATTTTTTAACAGTGTTTTTTCTTGCCTTTTTGGTTTTTGCGATGTTGGCAGTTGCGCTTTTTGTTTTTTTGGTATTGGTTTTAACTTGGGTTTTGGTACAGCTAGTTTTGGTGTTACCGATTTCTTTGCCGATGTAAATACAGGAACCTTAGCTACGGATTTTTTAGGGTTCTTAGTAAAATCATCAAAAGTTTTCTTTCCAGTTTGAATTTTTTTTCCAAATTCAAGTAAAGAAGTTGCCTTTTTCTTCTTTTTTGAAACAATTGTGTTTTCAGGTTTTCTCTGAACTTTAGGAATACGAACAGCAGGTTTTGAAGCTTTTTTAGGTTGAATAAAACCCGTATTTGGTGTTGCTTTTTTTCTTTTTTCAGAAATTGGCGGAACACTCGAAATAGCTCTCTTTTTCGGAGTAAAAGATGGTGTTACTTCCCAACGATCGTCTTGCTGTTTGCGGTTGCTTTCTTTTCGTTTTTTTCGCTTTTCCTCTGCTGCTGCTTCCTCTTTTTTCTTTTGATCAATTGTTTTTATTTCATTCTCATACCTTTTATCTGTATTTGAATCTTTCTTTTTACCAGTGAGTTCAGCCATTTCATCTTCAAGCTTTTTTTGCTCGTCAATTAATGATTTTAAACTCGTGTTAATTTCGGCAACATCTTCTAATGATTTGTCTGATTTTTTTGCATCAGGAGAAAGTAACGAAGCTATATTAGCTATTTCCTCGTTTTCTTTCTTCGGTGCTTTTTCTTTTTTAACAAAGCTTTTCCAATGTTTAGCCATCTTTATGAACTGGTATTTGAATCGTTATTAGGTCTTTGACTGTCCAACTCGTTTTGAATCATTGCTTGCAAACGTTGCTCAAAAACAGGCGGATTTGGAACGGTTACCAATTTGGTTCTTACTAATGAACTTGCTTCGGCAGAATATTGATATTTTTGTGAGTAACTAGCCGAAACGGAAGCACTTACAGCTGCAAATCCTACATTAAATCCGGCACTTACCGAAACGGAAGCTCCAAATTCTCTCGATTCCATCATAGAAACAGACATTTTACACTCAAAAAATGTATCAACAAATTGATAAAATGTTGGCGTAAAACCTAAAGCGAGTAAGCTGTATTCTTCGCCGCCCATTTCTACTTTGGTGTTTACAAGTTCTTTAGCTAATTCCATAGAAACTCTATCCAAAGCTCTTTGCGCTTCTGCAATCCCTATACCCAGAGACTTAATCATCTCGGGTAAGGGTGCATTTTGTATTTCTCTGGTGATTCTACCCATGGATACTAGTTTTCAGACTCTTCTCTAGCAATTGCCATTTGTTGTTGAACACGCTCTTCTAATGCCGCTGGTGGCGGAATTGGAACTAGTTTTGTTTGTAGTAAACTTGATCCTTCTGCCGAATAACTATATTTTTGAGAGAATCC
>NZ_JBGCDL010000096.1:0-42313 GCF_045105435.1 Kordia sp.
GATTCATCAAATGGGGAATCCATCAACAGACAGATACATGACCTTACATATTTACGGTTCTTGCGATAAAGCAGGCGATATTACTGCCGATGCGAAGAATTACGAATTGGAACACGATCGTGTAAATCATACGACTGGTGGTGCATTTTTTAACTTGCCAGAGGATCAGATTTATGATTTTGAACCAGCGCCAATTCCAACTGATGATGTATTTATCAATTATGCAAAGTTGATGATTGATTATTACCACCGTCAGGAACAAACTCCTGAAATTATTGAGTTAAAAGCAAAATTAATGCAAAAATTACAGGATCGTATTTGCCTTTCGTAATTGCATAAAACACTATTTATGACTAAAGCCTTGCTGGAAATAGTGAGGCTTTTTCTTTACAATCTTGCTTTCGCTGGAATTTTCTTAGATTTGTCCTTACAACGGCAACCTCAAAATCAACCTTCCTTAACATATAGAAACTAATGATGAAACGTCTAATTTTAATATTAATTTTTATAACTGGTTTCATCGTACCTGCTCAAAATAAGAGCGTTAAAAAGTCTGAATTAAAGAGAATATTCCGAAAAAGTATTGACCAAGAATCGCGGAGAAGAGTTTCAACACTTTCAAATCCCTGGGTAATTAACAATACTGATAGCTTGTATTTTAAAGCGGATACCATCAAACTTATCAATATTAAAAAAAAATATAAACTTCCTTTTTGCAAAAAAATTAATTGGTCATTTTTTAGAAAAGATAAATTTCATTTAGTAGATTCTCAATCCTGTAAAGAACCATCTACAGCAAAAATCGGTACTGCATTAAATCGTTATTGGGTAAAAATTAAAAAAACTGATATAGGCTTGATTTTGACAACACACAATATTAGTGGAGTTGTTGATCAATTCCTTGTAATTTCAATTAATCAAAATGTGTATGTAGATGAAATACTATTAAAAAGAATTAAAAAGAAATTTTAGAAAAATCTTTCTTACAGTACTACTTTCACTATTTTTTAGCCGGATTGTCGGCACAAGTTCAAACTTGCGCTAGCGGAGGAATCCATTTTTAAGGAAAAGAAATAATATGGATTTCACACAAAAAATATTTAGTCAATGATCATAGTTCCCATACTTTTTGCACTCATGCTACTATTAGTAGTTTTTAGGTTGACTACTATCCGCAATCGAAAGAAAGAACTCAAAAATTCGATTCATCAATCGGAAGTAAAGAGCGCTAAAAAAGTGAAAAAAAATCATTTTCAATATACCTACTGGCAAAACATCATCGATGGTAAAGAAAGCGTTACGATTGATACAACGGAAGTTTCCTCTCAAGTTTTATTAGATCACTGGAAATATATTTTCAACTATTATTACGTGATTAAAGAAGAAGTAAAAGCGGAGCGAATGGAAAAGCGTTTTAAAGAAGCTGACATTATTCATAATTTGACATATACTCAAAATTTAACAAAGTCGCTTTACAAGAAAAATTTAGAAATCGTAAAAAATAAGATCATTGATTTTTTTACTACGATTCTTAAAAACAGCGATAAACTTCGGAAGTCAGAAGCTAGTGTTCCGCTAAAAGTGATTAGCATTGTGTATTCGCTTGATGACAACTCGGAATTCTATCTTTGCGCGCAACCTAGTAGCACATTTTATGCGGACAAATTAGCAACGTATGTAAAAGAATTTCAATTGCGACATGAATTTGAGATTGATATTTATAAAATTGAATCTGAAATTTATAATGAATTCAATATCACAGTTGGTGAGTATTCTGATGAATATACCAATTATACGTACGACTTGTTTTCGCAATTACTTTTTGACTGTTGGAAAGTTGCCAAAAAAAATACCGATTCACCAATATTAGGCACTTTAGAATACGGGTCTGGTGGAATCGATTATGATTTGGACACAGGAGAAAGTATTCATTTTCATATCGAAGATCACTACAAAAATAAAGGCATTTTTATTGAAAAAGATGTTGATTTATAGTTACATAACAATTTCATTTTATATAAAAAAACAAAGTCTTACAAGTAACCAACTGATAAGACTTTGCCGGGTTTTTACTTATGAAAGTAATGTTATTATGTATGCTGTATAAACCACATGTATATTGGCATTCCCAACGTAATGTTGAACGGGAATGTAATGGCTAATGCCATTGGTAAATATAAACTTGGATTTGCTTTTGGTGCGGCAATTCGCATTGCGGCGGGTACGGCAATGTATGAAGCACTAGCTGCTAAGATTGCTAATAACAATCGGTCACCATCACTACTTAATACATGTGACGATAGATATGCTGTCGTAATTCCGTTGACAATTGGAATGAAGATTGCAAAAATTAAGGCAAACCATCCTTTTTTGATCAGTGTGCCTATTTTCTTTCCGCTGGTAATTCCCATGTCTAATAAGAATACTGCCAAAAATCCTTTAAAGATGTCTGTTGTAAATGGTTTAATGCCTTCTGCTTGTGCATCACTTGCCATAAAACCTATTACTAAACTTCCTAAAATTAGCAGTACACTTCCGTTAGTAACTGCATGTTTTACGAGTCCCATCATTTCTTTCGATGATTTTTTTCCGTTGGAATGAATTCGCATCAGCAACACACCTACAATAATAGATGGTGCTTCCATTAAAGCCATTACAGCTACCATGTGTCCTCCAAATGGAATGTCTTTCATTTCCAAAAAGCTAATCGCAGTTACAAACGTTACCGCACTTACAGAACCATACGCTGCTGCAATAGCACCTGCATTGTCTACTGTAAATTTTAAACGTAATATGTAATATGAATATACTGGAACGATGATTGCGAGTGCAATTCCCATTACAAGTGACCAACCTATATCGGCTGTGTAACTGCTGTGTGCAAGCTCTTGCCCACCTTTAAAACCGATGGCAAGCAAGAGATATAAGGAAATAAATTTTGAAGAGTTTTTTGGAATTTCGAGATCACTTTTTACTTGTGCAGCGAAAATTCCTAAAACGAAAAATAATAATGCTGGATTCGTTAAATTATCGAATAGTAAATGTAAATCCATTAGGGTATTTTATAGGTTTTGTAACCTTAGTCAATTATTTCTATTTCTAAAATTCCGTTGATTCGCACTTGCTTTCCAGCTTTTTTAGCTTCTAAGTAAATTTCTCTAAAGCTTTCTTTTTCGCGCAGTAACTGCCCTACTCTACTATCATCAAAAGTAGTATCGCTATTTACATCACCTTCACACATTGCTAAACGATGAATTTTGTGAAAATTAATTTTTTCTTCAATCAAAGAATTGATTACTTCTTTCGCTTCCATAGCAGTAAATTTACCTTCTACCAATTGTACTTTGTGCGTTACTTCTGTTGCTGTCATAATTACTTAGTTTTTAACTTTTACTTAATGCGTTAATGAATAATAAACTCAAAATAACTTCCGCTTTTACTGGTGTCCAAAATGCTCTGGACTTAGACTTTAGCTTGTGCACCTCGAAATTATATATCCAACAAATACAACAATAAGAGCAATTCGTTTAATAGAAGTAAACAATTGGTATTTGTTTATTTTTATTGGTAGAAAAGCATCATTATTTTTGATGTAAATTGAATGTGTAGCTCCTTCAAATTTGTTACTGAGTGATACTGTCTTATCTATTATTATTTTACAATGCAAAGGTTATGCTTTATATTCATATATTTTTATTTATATTTATTATACAAAACATAAGTAATATTTATGAACTACACCTTACACCAATTAAAAGTCTTTGTAGAAATTGTAAAAAAGAAAAGCATTACCAAAGCTTCCGAAGCATTATTTTTAACACAACCTGCTGTATCTATTCAACTTAAAAAATTTCAAGATCAATTTCCGTTGCCACTTACCGAAGTGGTTGGACGTAAATTGTATGTGACAAATTTTGGGGAAGAAATCGCAATTACTGCCCAAAAAATATTAGATGAAGTTTCTACCATTGATCATAAAACCAAAGAATATCAAGGAAAGTTAGCCGGAAAACTAACACTTGCCTGCGTTTCTACGGGAAAATATGTATTACCGTACTATTTGGCTGGTTTTGTGAATCAGCATGCGGGAATCGATTTTACTATAGATGTGACTAATAAGCAAAATGTGGTCAAAGATTTGGAACAGAATAAAGTTGATTTTGCTTTAGTTTCTGTTTTGCCAAAACATTTATCGTTAGAAACATTGCCTTTGCTTAAAAACAGCTTATATCTTGTTGGAGGAAGAGATCGTGAAGCAGAAAGAGGCGGTAAAATTGAGGCTATTTTTAAAGAAGAACCATTGTTATATCGTGAAGAAGGTTCTGCCACGCGAAATGCCATGGAAGCTTTTATTGACGGAAAAAATGTTTCCGTTCAAAAGAAAATAGAATTGACTTCCAACGAAGCACTAAAACAAGCCGTTATTGCTGGTTTGGGATATTCAATTATGCCGCTTTTAGGAATTAAAGATGCGGTTAATGATAATGCTATTAAGGTTATTGAGTACAAAGGTTTGCCAATTCATACACAATGGAATTTGGTTTGGCTAAAGAATAAATCGCTTTCACCTGTTGCCAATGCTTTTATTTCGTATTTGAAAGATGAGAAACAAAACATTAAAGCAAAATATTTTGATTGGGTTGAAGAGTAAAATCAGTTTTTTTATTTTTTTGATTCGATTCTAAAATAAGAACGTAAAACATAATTTTAACTCATACGAATTGAGGCTGTCTAAAAAGTCATAATTTTGTCAAACCGAACTTGATTCGGTTTCGCATAACAGTTGAAAATCAGCTTTATGAGATTCTGGATCAAGTCCAGAATGACAACTTTTGAAACTTTTCAGACAGCCTCTTTTTTATGCTTTTGATTTGATTATTAATTAAGAAACAATAATTCATCTGTATCAATAATTTTATTTTGAATAGCGTAAATAAGTAAGCCTGCTGTGTTTTTTGCGCCTGTTTTCCGCAATAAATTTCTTTTGTGCGCTTCTACCGTTTTAAGCGAAATATAAAGTCGTTCGCCAATTTGTTGACTCGTGTATTGTTTAGATAGTAATTTTAATATTTCTATTTCTTTTACTGTTAATGAATCTTGCTTCTGATTGTAAATTTCTGGTATTTTTTCAGAAAGTTGCAAACGCATGAATTCCATTTGATCTCTTGAAAAATAGTGCCCTTTTTTGAACACCTTTTGTATCACTCGTATCAGTTCTTCTTCACTTGTATCTTTAGGTAAAAAAGCACTAGCGCCTAATCTGAGAATTTGTGCCATTAATGAATCTGTGTATAATTTAGAAAGCACAATGGTTTTGATCGCTTCTGAACGAATTTGTAATTCCCGCAAGACGGACAATCCAATACCATCATCCATTCGCAAATCTAGCAGTACTACATCTATATTTTTTTGTTCGTAATTTGCCATAAATACTTTTCTTTCATGCGCAGTAAAAACAACTTTCATATCTTCATGCTCGCTTAGCAAATCACTTAAAAGTTGTGCAAATAATTTATCATCATCAACAATAGCAATTCTTATAATTTTATTCATGATACTTTTTAATTGTATTCTGGAATAAATATAAAAAACATTACGTATTTTCCTAATTTTATTTTAAACTTACACTTACTTTTTCATGTTTTTTGTATCCTAATGAATACTTTTCAGTGTGAATAAAAAAGTAACGCCTTGCATTACAACAAGACGCTACTTTAAGACTACATCGGTTTGTCTAAAATAATCATTCCATATATCAAGGTATCTCTTTCGCGAATTTGACGCCATTTTAATACCTCAACATTTAGGTTGTTGTCTAAAGAGTCTTTTATAACGACTTTTATTTTCATTGCAACTCCAGTAAACGCAACAGAAACATCATAGTTATGATATAAATCGGCTATGCGTTTTGGGTAGTAATCATAATCTGTTTTTCCCATATATAGGAACCGATTGTATTCAAAGTTATGCCCTAACAAGTTTACATACGCAGGATTAAAATATTGTACTATGAATTCATTTCCGCGTTTTAATTTTTGAAAAATTGGCACTGGAAATGTTTCAAAATTTCTGTTATACAATATCATATTAGACACTAAAGTTTCATTTAAGGTTTCTAGACGTGCAACTCGCTGCACCAAACCTTCATTTTTTTTACGTAAACTAAATGATGAAACAGTAAGCACCAAAATTGGCACGTATGTAAACAATCGGTATTTTTTGATGATTTCAAGAATAAACTGAAACCATTTTTTCTTTTGTGTGTTTTCTTCTTCTATAGCTTCCATTAGGAGATTAATTTTTTAAATGCACTTTTTATAAACAGTCCCAGGTTGTTATTGACAATTCCAATAAATTTCCCACTAGAACACAAAACAAAACCCAAAATGACAAGAAACGTTCTTGTTTTTGTAAATTGAATTTCTTCCATTCCAATAATCATATACGCATACATGGGCTGAATTAATGGAACAACAAATACTATAAAGCCTATTAAACGCACTATAAACACCCAATATCGCTGCGCTTTGCTTTTTCTGTTTTTTATTATTTTGACTGAATTCATATTGTAAATTTTAATTCATACTGATACAAGAATTTTAGTCACATCTACACATTCCATAAAACAATAGCCTGTTTTTATGGTAGTTTCTTAATGGTTATTTGATTGGAATATTTAGGAAGTTATGCGTTGTAATCTTGATAGAAAACGATATTTCTTAATCAAACATATATGAGGGAAATTATCTTTTTAGTTGCTGTTTAAACCTATACAATTATCACTGATGAGAAGAAAATTATATGATAATTTATATCGTATTTACACTTTATTAGATAACGATGATATATGTACTTGGCATCTTTATTGACTAAATCCTTTGCTGTACAAAAATACGAAACGAGAAACCTTTGAAAGTGTATTTTAAGATGCTTTGCCTGTAGTTTCAGTAAAAAATATAAGCTTTGAGAATTAAATATTGTACTATTTGCAAAGAAGACTTTTCTACAATGTATCGAATTCAATATAAACAGGTTAAAGAATGGTTTTTTGTGTGCGAAGCATGTCTTTTATCTGTTAAAAAAGATAATCCAAATTATCGTTATGGCGCAACTTGGAAGAAATAAGCCCTACTATTTTTCGTTTGAAACGCTCTATTTTTTTTTAGAGAAGAGTATTTTTTTGAAATTGAATTTTTAAAAAAACAGTTCATTTTTAAAAACAAGAAAGCCTTTCTATTTCTAGTAAGGCTTTTTTTCTAGTGTCCCGAACTTTCAAAATTTAAACTTTTTATAAATGATTTGGAAGCTATTAACTTGTTTGTCTCAAAAAAAAACAACTTATTGAAAGTTAAATCATTGCTTAAGTATTTTGATCGTTTTTTGAGTTTTTTCAGAATAGATTTTTAACATATAAATTCCGCTTGTTAAGCTATTGACATTAATAGCTGTCAAATTATTTTCTTTAGAAAGTACTAACTGTCCATTTAAATTATGCAATTCAGCTTTCACTAAGTTTACATTCGTATTTGTGATATGAATAATGTCTTTTACAGGATTTGGATATACAGCAAGTGAACTTAATTCATTTTTTTTCACTGAAAGTGTAGAAAAGTCAAAAGAAGACATCCCAGAAACTGCTGCTGTATTTGGATCCACTACATTTACAAATTCTGCCATACCGTTATCTATCATATCTGCCTGCATAAAACTTTTTAAAGGTGTCACCGTAGTCGCTAAAGCAGCATTGTTTTCTAATATATATATAATTCCCGAAGTTGGTGAGCCATTCACTTGAATTGTAACAACATTAGAAGTTGTTCCTGTAGATGGCGCCACTAAAGAAACGGGACTTCCCAACGTTTCTGTAATTAGATATCCATCAATGGACGGCTGACCAACAGCAGTTCCGTCAAAAAAGGTAGCAGAAGCCGCATTTCCTAAGGAAGATGTCATACTTATGGTTACGCCGTCTGGTACAATAATGGTGAAACCATAACTCTGCATCGAAGTTGCAAAATTGTTAGCACTTGTGTTCGGAACCGCTCCAATGGTAAAACTATAGGAACTATTATCAATTAAAGTATACGTATATCCATCTTGCGCATGTATTTGAATCGTAAAAAGGCTCAAAAGGATGATAATAATCGTTGTGATATTATGTGTATTCATTTGTAAATGTTTTAATGTTAGTTATCAAGTCTGCTAGGCAATTGTTCTAAGATTTGATACGTACTAAAATTCAAAAAGTTTCCAGGATGTGCCAATACATTTTGTAAAATCAGTGGTGTGTCTGGATTGGTTCCAGAATATTGACTGCTTCCATCCATATCAACATCGTTCGTATTATAACCGCTCACGACGTAGGTTGGGAAATTCAAGAAGTTTCCAGCATCATTTAATACTCTAGATAAAATTGATGGTGTATCAGGACTTACGCCTGAGTATTGTATAACCGAATCATCATTTGCATTTCCACACCACATGGCAACAATACCTGAAGGCATTCCAAAAGTTGTTTGCGCATTGCTTCCCCAAGTAATAGAATTATTTGCATTGGTAAAGTCTATTATATTTGATAAACTCATGGCTGTATTGGTCATAATTCCTAAATGATTCCGATGATTTACAACAACATTATATTGTTTAACTTGCTGTAAAAATACTAAAGGAAGTATTCCATCTAAACCTACAATATCTCCATCGCGTTGTAAAAGTGCAGATTGTCCATCTACAACTAAAGTGTTGTCTATGTTGTCACGTAATTCTACCCAAACCCAATCTACAATGGCATTTTCACCAGTAACCGAAAAAACACTGTTATTTACCACAGCAACATCGCTATATGGACTTGTCGTAGGAATCAATCCTGCTACTCGTAAATCATCTCGCATAAGATTTTCTTCTCCGGAAATAGGATTTATAAATGCGCCTTGTAAATACGCTTTGGCTTCTAAAACTACTTCATTACAATTGGTATTGAATACAGTTTGTATATCCTTATCGAAATTTGATGGCAAATTTATACTTGCATTCCAGTCGTCTGCAATAGTTTCATTATCAACTGTTACGCATATAAGGTTCGGGTTTTGGCTAATAAGTAATTTTTGAAAATTAGCAGTATTACCATTGGCTATATTTAAACTAGTTAGCTCATTACTCTTACATGATAATTGATTTAAAACTGTATTATTACTAAGGTCTAAACTGATTAAGTTATTACCAATACACGACAAGTTAATTAGCGCTGTATTATTGCTAAGATCCAAATTGGTTAGGTCATTAGAAGCAATTCTTACGTCCTTTAAAGCGACATTATTACTAAGGTCTAAAGTAGTTAAGTTATTGACACCACATCTCAAATCTGTCAAGGCTGTCTTATTACTAAGATCTAAACTCGTTAAGTTATTTGCACTGCATCGTAAATCGGTCAATACTGTATTAAAGCTTAGGTTTAGATTCGATAAATTACTAGAATTACACCATAATGTGCTTAATACTATATTATTGCTGACATCTAAACTCGTTAGTTGATTTCCTGTGCAATTTAAAAATGTTAATGCAGTAAACTCTTCAATACCGGTTAAGTCATTTATATTTTGATTGTTAACATCTAAACTAGTAACTGAACTTATTCTACTTGTGAGTACATAATTGTCATTAGCAATACCATTACCCATACTAGTGGCATCTCCAAGAGCTACAGTATCGCCATTGGCATTATGTGTTTCTAAGTAGTTTTCAAAAAGCGAATACGACACGACCTTTCTGCTCACATGCATTGCGACTATTTATGGAAGCAACAGTTCTTTTGTAACCAGATGGGCAAGACCAACATTTTCCTGTACTAACATCATAAAAAGAACCACCTTTACATTTTTTCGACTTTCCAACAACACGCGCACTTGCAAAAACGGGCATTGCTTTATTTACTTCATTGCGAACCGTTTTTACAGCTTTTCGTGTTTCATCTGCTACTTGAATTCCAGTGTTTTTTACATTTTTTACAGTCTTTGTAACTGCTCTTTTGGTATCTTTTATAACATCACCAATCACTTTTACTTCTGCTAAAGAAAGAATACCATTAGGACTTTCTAATTGTAATTTTACCTGACTTGCTTTTTTTCCTACTCTAAATTTTAATGGATATTGAATTCCTGGAGAAAATCTATGATTTCTTTTATTTACACGTTCCCATGTGCTACCATTATAAATGTATACTACAAGATTACTTAAGCGTTTTCTGCAACAGTCTGTTCTATTCCACACCAAGATTTCTTTTACATATTGCATGGTTCCCAAATCTACTTTCCACCACGGGTTTGGTGTTCCTCCATCTCTGGTGTGCGAAACCGATTTTTTTTGCCATCTTCCATCTGTGTTTCCATCGATAGCCAACTGAGCGCCTCCTTGATTTGAGCTGTAATTAGTGGATTGTGTCGCTTTCTTTCCTTTTGCAAGATTGGTATCCTACAGCTCGAAATAATAACAAGGTACGTTATGAAAATTTACCACCAGGAGCATATATTTTAAAACTTAGAGGCGGACTTGTTCCTGAAAGTGTTTCTCAAAATGAACGTGCGATTACTGTCATTGTAAAACCTTATTGGTATCAGACACTTTGGTCTAAAATACTGCTAGGATTACTTATTTTAGGGATTGGGCTTATCATATTACAATTCAAACTCAAACAAGAACGAACCAAGCAAGAATCGACACGTTTACAAGAATTAGACAACATTAAAACGAAACTGTACACCAATATTACACATGAGTTTAGAACGCCGCTCACGGTGATTATGGGGATGAATGAAAACATTAACGGTCATCCGCATGAACGTAGCCTAATACAACGAAATGCCGAAAATCTGCTGGCACTCATCAATCAGTTATTGGATCTTTCCAAATTAGATTCTGGAAATATTACGGTAGATATGATTCATGGCGACATCATCGAGTATTTGCAATATCTTACAGAATCTTTTTACTCCATGGCGTCTCAAAAGAAAATAAATCTACGTTTTGATGCAGCATTGGAAAGTCTTGAAATGGATTATCATGAAATTAAAGTTCAACACGTGATTTATAATTTACTTTCTAATGCGATAAAGTTCACCAAAACTGGAGGTAAAATAAATGTACATGTGCAAAAAGAAACTTCTCACTTAAAAATTGAAGTAAAAGATACTGGAGAAGGAATTACGAATGAAGACTTGCCACATATTTTTGAGCGTTTCTATCAAGCAGGAGTAAAAGCTAAAATAGATCAAGGAATTCAAAGTTATTCTGGCACAGGCATTGGACTTGCATTGACAAAAGAACTCGTAGAAATCATGGAAGGAAGCATTTCTGTGAAAAGTGAATTAGGTTGGGGAACAACGTTCACCGTTCTTTTGCCTGTCAAAAATGAAAAAGCGAGTATACAAACAGTTGTTTCTTCCGAAAATAATATGGATTTAGTGTTTGAAGAATCAACAATAACTGAAGAACAGCCAGCACAGGATAAACCACTATTATTAGTTGTTGAAGACAATCCTGGTATTGTAAGTTACATTCGTTCTATTGTAAAAGAAACCTATGATTTCCATATTGCAGTTAATGGATAAGAAGGTATTGATAAAGCCATTGAGTTGATTCCTGATATTATTATTTCTGATGTAATGATGCCAGAAAAAAATGGCTTTGAAGTTTGTGATGTTCTCAAAAAAGACGAGCGAACCAGTCATATTCCAATTATCATGCTCACTGCAAAAGCTGATATGTCGTCTAAAATTGAAGGTTTAGAAACGGGAGCCGATGCGTATATGACAAAACCATTTGAAAAAAAGGAGCTCATTATTCGAATGGAGAAATTATTAGAACTTCGAAAAAAATTACAGGACTATTATGGAGATGGAACCATAGAAACTAAGCAAAACAACGAACCAAAATCTATAGAATATACATTTATCACAAAAATACAATCGTACATAGAAGCGCATTTCCAAGATCCAGAATTATCGGTCACAACCATTTCTGATGTATTGAATTTAAACCATTCACAATTGTATCGAAAACTAAAAGCCATTACAGGAAAAACCTTGTCACAATTTATTCGTTCGGTACGTTTACAAAAATCCATTCATTTGATTCAAACAACAGATCTTACCATAGCTGAAATTGCCTATGAAGTTGGGTATAATGATCCTAATTATTTTACACGTTCCTTTAAAAAAGAGTTCGGGAAAGTGCCTGGAAATTTAAGAAATACTGATTCTAACTAACAAAATTACTGTCATTATCTTATGTAGAAGAAGTTATCCTGTGTCTCAACAAGGTTTTGTATTGAGAATCAAAAAGCTACAAAGTCAAAAAAGCAAACTAAAATTTTATTTTAACCATAATTCTTCTACATTTAATGAAAACTTATAAGGTTATAATATTCTGAAATTGAAATTTTCAATAAAAAATATCTTAAGCAACTTAAAATGTCTAATTTTATAAAGCACATGGATTGAATTATTTTAATAAAGATAATTTTCCCGGAAAATTTGATATCATTACCATTTACTAGTATGTGTTTTCTATTCTTCGATTGTTCAATAAATTCAAGTTTTCTAAAAAAAAGCTCGATACTATGTATGCTATTATTTTTCTCTTGTCATACAATCGCACAAAACACAAAAAGCGATGCTAAATGGAGAACTTTATATGATTCTTTGATTGAGCATTATGAATTGAGAAACACAGACAGTGTCACGTATTATGCAGAAGAGTTATTTACAACAACAAATCAACCTCACGATTCATTAAAAGTTAATGTTGGAGCTATGATAGCTAGATTAAATAAAAATGAATCCGAGGCTTTTCGTTTTTTAAACTTAATAGAAGCATCGCTGCTCAAGTCTACTAAAAATAGAAATTTACTTGGATGGAATTATTATTATAAAGCAACTTGGTATTACAATAATTCTTTTGACAAAAAAGCACTAAACTATTACTACAAAGCAGATTCTGTTTTTACTTCAATCAACAGGAAATCATTCGTATCGGTGATGACAAAAAATGGTATCTGTGATGTTTTAATGAAGTCTTTATTGAATGATGAACCTTTACTAATAAATCAAGTAATACCTTATATAAATGATGGTTTAAAGGTTTCAGATTCAATAGGTTTTAAAGTACCAAGCGCTATTTTATTATACAAAAAAGGAGATGTATACTTAGCAAAGAACGATTTAGAAACCTCAGCGTATTATTATAGAAAATCCTTAGAGATTAGTGTAGAAATTGATAATAATATTAGACAGTCATTAATACTTAATAAACTAGCAAACATATCGTTACGCAAAAACGTATTAGATTCTGCGATAATTTATCAGGAAAAAGCTGTAGAAAAAGCAAAGGCGATAACTAATTTTAAAGTCATTTCGGTAGTTAATTTAGAACTAGGGAAATTATACAATACAACTGAAAAATATATTGATGCAATACGTCACTTGGATTATGCAAAAGAAATGTTGGGTAAATCAAAATCTGCTAGAAAAGAGATCTATCACGATATTGATTATAATCTAGCGGAAGCTTATTTTGGCAAAAACGAATTCAAGAAAGGATATCTGTATTTAAAATCTGCAAAAGAAATTATGGAAGAAGTGCAGCAGATTAAAAATGTTGAAAAAATTGAAGAAATTGAATTAAAATTTCAATCTGAAAAAAAAGAACAAGAAATTGCGCTTTTAAAATCTCAGAATGAATTAGTAGCAAAGCAAAAAACAAATCAACGGAATCGGTTATTGGGAATTATCAGTATTACCTCAATAGCGGGTGTATTCTTTTTCTTTTTATATCGAAATCGTCAAAAAACTACTAAAAAATTAAAAGAACTAGATAAAGATAAATCTAACTTTTTCTCCAATATTTCTCATGAATTTAGAACACCGTTAACGCTCATTTCTGGTCCAATTCAACAACAACTAAAAAAGGAAAATTTACCTGATGATGAACGTAATAATCTTGAAATGATGAAACGAAATTCTGATCGTTTACTTTCCTTAGTAGATCAGTTATTAGGTGTCTCAAAAATAGAATCTGGAAAAGTCGTATTGCATATAGCAAACAGCAACATAATTACTTTTACTGAAATTTTAGTTGATAGTTTTAGATTTACAACAAAGCAAAAACTTTTAAAATTTAAAATCGACATAAAGCCAACAACTCATGAAACTTGGTTTGACAAAGATATTGTTGAAAAAATTATTACAAATCTGTTATCGAATGCTGTAAAATACACTCCCAAAAACGGAGAAATTGCCTGTAAAGCAGTTGTAAAAGACAATGAATTTCACTTCGAAATAAAAAACACAGGGACACCGTTGACAACTGAAGAAATTTCGAAACTATTTGATCGTTTTTATCAAATTGATGAAGACAAAGAAGGAACAGGAATTGGACTCTCATTAGTCAAAGAAATTGTAAAACTTCACAAAGGGACAATCGCTGCTACAAGTATTGAAAATTGGATCACTTTTAAAGTTATGCTGCCAATTGCAAAAGCCAATTATAAAGATGTTGAGGTTGAAGAAGTATTAGAAAATGACATCGTAACTTCTACAACGATGCTAACTGATGAAAACGCTTCTGATGAAGATACACCAATCCTTTTAATTGTTGAAGACAATACGGATGTACGCATGTATGTCGATTCTATTTTTAAAAATGATTATAAAATAATACATGCTGAAAACGGACAAATAGGAATTGATTTAGCAATAGCGCACATTCCGGACATTATTATAAGTGATATTATGATGCCTATAAAAGATGGTATTGAACTTAGTAAAACTTTAAAAACCGACGAACGTACAAGTCATATTCCAATCATATTATTAACTGCAAAAGCGGGCGATGGAAATAAAATAATTGGCGCAGCAACTGGAGCAGATGATTATATAACCAAACCATTTAATCAAGAACTATTAGCTGTAAAAACCAAAAATTTAATTGAGACGCGTAAAAAAATGCAGGAACGGTATAGTCAAGAAATTGTGCTAAAACCCACAGATATTAGTATTAATTCTACAGATGAATCTTTCTTAACCAAAATACAATCAATTTTAGACGACAAGCTTGTAGATTCCGCATTTAGCATAGAAGATTTTTGCCAGGTAGCAGGCATGAGTAGAATGCAATTACACCGAAAACTAAAGGCGTTATTTAACATGACAACTACAGAATTTATTAATTCGCAACGTTTAAAATTAGCTGCCGATTTATTAAAAACTTCAGATACTACCGTATCACAAGTTGGCTATAGTGTAGGCTTTAATGATCCAGCATATTTTAGCAAACGCTTCAAAGAAGTATACAATTGTACGCCTACACAATACGCAAAAAAGAATACATAAACACACTTTATTTCACCCTTTCTTTTAAGTGTTTATCCTAAATAAACACAGGTATTTCCTGTGTTTTAAGCAATGTTACAATAGTCATAGTGTTTGTTACAATGTTTATAGTCTTCACACAACTACACTACTACTTTTACCTTCATAAAGTTATTCTAAATACAACTTATAAAGAGAATGAAATTATACGAGGGAGAATTAAAAGAAGTATTAACCGATACGATTTACTTAAACGTAAGCAATCTTAAAAAAGGCTCCTATACCTTAAGCATTATTAACGAAAATAAAGTGATACAAAAAACTACTTTCAAAAAATAATACTATGAAAAAACACTACTCAATTTTTTGCATACTATTCTTCTTAAGCATTCAACAACATACAGCACAAACTGAATTCAGAAGAGATTCTATCCATATATTTTCATGGTCTAATGCGGACGATAGTTGGTCTCATAACACAAGAGAATTATACACATTTGATTACGAAGGAACAAAAGAAACCAATCTACTTCGCTTGATAGCAAATGGCGGAACTGGTAATTGGGTAAACTTTTATCAATTTAATAAAGACTATAATACCTTAAATAACATAACCGAAAGCATACAGCAAAACTGGAATAGTGGCGCTTGGTCAAATAGTGCAAGAGATACGCATACGTACAATGCACAGCATAATGAAACTGTTTTCCTATATGCTATAAGAGTGAATGATATTTGGAGAAGCCAAAGACGAGAAACTAAAATCTATGATGGAAACAATGTTGCTGCCAAAACGATTGAAGAACTTGATGGTTCTAGTCTTGTTCCTGAAGACAGATACTTATATGAATACGAAATAGCTTCTGACAGATTAACTCAAGAAATTGAGCAAATTTATTTTGAAGATGTAGATTTTTGGTTGAATGTAGAAAAAAAAGAATACAGTTATACCAGTTTTGGAGCATTACAAAAAGTAGAGGAATTTGGATTTAATGGAGGTCAAAACAATTTTAATACAAATGGAACTGAGCAGACTTTATATACTTATAATGCATTACAACAACTTACAGAACGAACCAGACAATTACGAATAAGTGGCACCTACAGAAACTTTGAGCGTTTTGTGTATACATATACACTAGGAAATCAAACAGAACTCATAATTCAAGAATGGGTTACCGCTGATAATATTTGGAGAAATCAATTTAGGCAATTACGAACTTTTGATGCAGATAATAACGAAATAGAACTTATATATCAAGCTTGGAATTCAGACATTGACGATTGGCGAAACTTAAGTCGTACCGTATCATTTTGGATTGCTGCAGCTGCTTTTGATGCTACTACACTAAGCATCAACGCAATTAATGATGACTCGTATTCAGTTGTTGTATATCCAAATCCAACTGCAAATTATATCAATATCAATACTTCAATACCTGTTCACTCGGTTACATTATATAATCTACAAGGAAAACAAATTCTTAAAACGAAAGGAAAAACAAAAATTGATATTGGTCATGTAGCAGCAGGTATGTATTTGGTTAAAATCCATATGGACAACAGCATACTTACTAAAAAAATTAGAATCAATTAAAAATAGTGAAAAACGTAAAAATAAGCTCATGAGAAAAATAATTACAGTACTTATCTTACTATTCGTAACAGTTTCAACTTTTGCGCAACAGGGCATAAATTATAAGGCTTTAATCAAAGATGATTCGGGTATTATAGTAGCCAATACAAATATAGTTCTACAATTTACCATTTATGAAGGTGACGCGCTAACAAACGAAGTATATGTAGAGCAGCATGCTTATACTACAAACGCAAATGGCTTTGTTATACTAACTATTGGAGAAGGTAATACTGTAGATGATTTCAATACTATTAATTGGGGAAATGATGAGCATTTTATTAATGTACAAGTGAGTGTCGATGGAGGTAATTTAATAGACCTAGGAACTACACAATTTATGGCGGTGCCTTATGCAAAGCATGCAACAACTGCAGCCAATGTATTTAGCGGAGATTACAACGATTTGATTAACCAACCTACAACACTACCGAGTGGCTTAGAGCAAATTACAGAAAACGATGGTACACAAGATAAAACTGGTTGGAGATTGGTTGGCCGTAACCCAAATTCTCACTTACCAATAGGTGAGGGCGCCATCGACTTTAGTACTTTTGGAGATGTATCTGGAGGTGCTAGCGGTGATTATTCTATGGCCATTGGTCCTGGCTCAGTAGCTTCAGGAGATTCTTCATTTTGTAGAGGTTATAATTCAAATGCTTCAGGAGCAGGATCTACGGTAATAGGAAGCTATTCTTCTGCCTCAGGAAATGGTTCTATAACATATGGATATGCTTCTTCTGCCTCAGGCGTTGGTGCTACAGTAATTGGGTCATGGAGTAATGTATCAGGTTTTGGTGCTACCGCCATTGGTCTTAGATTAGAAGCAGATTCTTATTATTCATTTGCTCTAGGGCGATATAATATTGGAGGCGGTACTCCAGGTTCATGGGTCGTTACTGATCCGCTATTTGTAATTGGTAATGGTGTTGATGATGATAATCGTAACAATGCAGTAACGGTTTTAAAAAATGGTAAAGTTGGTATCGGTAGAGCAATACCTTCTAGTTTGCTTGAAGTTGCTCATGAAAATAGTCCACCCACATCTAGTGATTATACAAACGCGTTTAGTATTCACAACATAAGCACAGGTGGTTCTTGGCAATTTTCAACTGTTAATACAGGGCATTTAAGTATCTACAAAAACGGAAGTTATCGCGGTTTTTTTAATGAAAGTAGCGGAACGTATAGTTCTATTTCTGATAGACGTGTAAAAAAAGACATCATATCTATAGAAGATGGTACACTTGCTAAAGTGATGCAACTAAATCCTGTAAGTTATCTTATGAAAGATCAAAAAGGCAGCAAACGAAACGTAGGATTGATATCTCAAGAAGTAAAAGAAATATTTCCAAGTATTACACATTACGTTAAGGAATCTGACTTGTTAACCTTGTCTTATTCTGAGCTTATTCCAATACTGATAAAAGCACTACAAGAGCAGCAAACTATTATTGAAGCTCAAAACTCAAAAATTGATAGTCAAGCATTAGAAACATCTCAACAAAACGCAGCTATCCTATTATTAATACAACGCATGAATGCGCTAGAAGCGGCAAACAACTAATAGTCAACTACTATGAAACGAGCATGTTAAAAAGTTTCTCATCTAACAAAATGATTAATAACGAACAACATATGACCGAAAAAACAATAAATATAAACAGATGAAAACAAAACTTACAGTGCTCGTATTACTATTGATTAGCAGTACAATACTTGCCCAACAAGGCATTAACTACAAAGCCATTTTAAAAGACGCAAGTGGCAATGTGCTTGCTACTACTTTTATGAATGTACAATTTACCATACATCAAACTACAGCTGCAGGTACCATTGTATATCAAGAAGATCATAACTACACAACAGATATTAACGGCTTATTAATACTTACTATAGGCACGGATTCTTCTCCAAGTATTGGTGTATTTGATGATATAAATTGGAGTGCAGACGTACATTTTTTACAAACAACAATTACCTATAGTGGCGGTACTATAAATTTTGATGCTACTGAGTTTAAAGCAGTGCCTTATGCAAAACATGCTGAAACTGCAGGAAATGTTTTTAGTGGTAGTTATTCTGATTTGACGAACCGTCCTTCAATACTAACACCAGGTTTGCTAAGGTACAATGAGCAAGATGGCAATCCTTTTGCTTTTGGTTGGGCACTTACAAATCGTCACCCTAATTCTTTCGGACCTTTAGGAGATAAAGCAGTAGACTTAACCTATGCTAGTACAACAGCTATATCTACAACAAGAGGAGCAACTGGATCGACTTCAGTTACAATGGGTTTATTAACTACAGCATCTGGATCTATTTCAACAGCAATGGGTAATAGAACAATAGCTGAATCTTACAACTCTCTAGCTATTGGCAGGTATAATGTTGGTGGAGGAGATCCATTAACTTGGTCTACTTCTGATCCATTATTTGAAATAGGTAATGGGAGTAGTAGTAACAGTAAAAATAATGCACTAACAGTCTATAAAAATGGTAACGCTAAATTTGATGCAGAAATTCAACGTACACCAACTGGAGATGCTAATTTAATTCCTATAGCCTATGGTACTGTAGAATCTGATGGAAATGTATTAAGTGGTACAGGTAATTTCACGGCTAGTATTAATGCGAACGTTATCACCATTAGTGTTAACAGTGTACCAATAAGTGTTGGCAATACATCATGTTTAATAACACCGTATTCCACAGCTTTTAGGACTTCCTCTATTGTAGTCGATGGAGGAGGCGATATACAAGTGCGTACATTTAATAGTTCGGGAAATTTAGCACCTACAACTTTTCAATTTGTGATTTATAAACTATAAAAAATGATTCTTATGAAAACAAGATACATACTACCAATACTATTGCTCATAAGTCATATTGGATTTACACAAACTATCGAAAAATACAATATTGATAGTGGCGGAGCATCTGCTACAGCAGGAGGAATAGAAATACTCTATACAATCGGGGAAACAAACGTACAAGAACATACGACAACAACGCTTTCTGTTTCCGAAGGATTTATCACGACTGATTTTAAAATTAATATCAATCCGAAAGTATTCTTGCAAGGACCACTTTTAAATTCAGTTATTGCCGGATTGATGAATGATGACCTAAGATCGAATAATCACTTACCTACAACATCTCCTTATGCAGATGGAGCTACCGCAGTAACAACTGTTTTCAATCTTGGTGGGACTTCTGGAACAGGAATACCACAAGATGATATTGTAGATTGGGTTTGGTTAGAAATACGCCAAGCAAATGACAATACAAAAATAATAAGATCGCAATCAGCATTAGTACAACGAGATGGTGATATTGTTGATGTAGATGGTGTTTCAACACTACAACTAAATGCAGCACCAACCAATTACTATATAGCAGTAAAGCACAGAAATCATTTAGGAATCATGTCTGCAAATGTAATTTCGCTCAATAACACTATGACGAGCGTAGATTTTACCAATCCAACAACACAAACGTTTGGTACTAATGCGCAAACAACTGCTGGAATACCTACAGGAACAAGAGCTATGTGGACAGGTGATGCAAATGGTGATGCAGTTGTACAATACTCAGGAACTACGCCCGATTCGCCAAGTATTTTATCGCTCGTGCTGAACGATGCAGGGAACTTTTTAAACTTCCCAACATTTGTAGTTAGCGGATACAACACCCAAGATGTCAATTTGGACGGAAACACACAATATACAGGAACAACACCTGATACACCTATCATTTTACAAAACGTATTGGCACATCCTGGGAATTTTTTAAATTTTAGCACCTATCAAATTCTAGAACAATTACCTGAAAACTAAAATTGTAACCCGTTGTGCATTTTGAATTCAAAAGTATAACGAAGCGTCATTTCGAGTGATTTTGAGGTGCGAAAAATCGTGTCGAGAACTGTTTAGTACAAAATATTCTATTCTCGATACAAATTTGACTCATTTTCAATCGTAAAATGCACAACAGGTAAATTGTATTACTTTTTTAATAAAGTTTTTTTCAGGATCATACCTAAAAATCACTCCTATTCTTTAAAAAAAAACTTATTATTTCTAGTAAGATCTTTGTCTTGTGCCCCGTGAATTTAAAGTTTGAACTTTTTGATGGCGGATTTACAAGCGATTCATAATTTTATGAAAACTGTGTGGCTTTATTTTTTCAATAGCTCCGATAAAATATTAATATTATTAGGCAACCTCCCAACATTTTGCAATTTCAAAGCGGCAAGATTTAGGGCGATATGTAAACAATCTTCAATCGAATTCTTTTTTAAATAAGCGAATAGAAAACCTGACCAAAAAGCATCTCCTGCACCAGTTGCATCCATGACTTTATTAATTTTTATGGCTGGCATATCAATTATTTTCTGATTGCGTTGTGATAGTTTTACACCATCTTTCCCTAAAGTCAAGCAAACCAAATCTACACCTAAATCGTGAAAGAATTTAAAAATTTCTTCATGAGTTAACACAACATCATCAAACAAACGCGAAACATCATCTTCACTAATTTTTACTAACGGATTGTAACTGCAATATTCCTTGATAATTTGCAACGCATTTTCTTTATCCTGCCATATTTTTTCAGAATAATTAATGTCAATACTTAATTTACACCCTAATTCAGATGCTTCTTTTGCTTTTGAAATGATTGTTTTTTGAGCAGGATTTTTACTCAGTGCAAAACAAGTAGTATGAAAAATAGTTGATTTTTCAAGTAAACTTGTCGGTATTTGATCTTCTGTAATTAAAACATCTGCATTTCGGTACGGAATAAAATCTGGCGTATGTAAAGATCGTGATACAAAAATAATTGATGTAGGTTTTGTTGCAACAGTTTTAACATAGTCAACGTTGATATCAACTTCATGTAATCGTTCTAAAATATACGCGCCCAATCCGTCATCGCCAATACTTGCCACCAACGTTGTGCTAAGTCCTAAACGTGCCGTATTCATTGCTACATTGGTTGGCGATCCGCCTAAATATCTATGGTAATCTCTGGTATTATTGGTAAGCACACCTTCTTGATGTCCAATAAAATCGACCAAGGCTTCCCCTACGCAAAGAATATCTATTTCTTTATTTGTGATCAAACTAATAATCTTTTTCCGTTAATGTATTGTTCTAATAATAGTTCTCCTGCGGCGCTCCATGTACATTGTGGAACTCCGATAGCTTTCTGAGTTTTTGTGTTGAAATTTTCATAGAAACCATAATTCTCTTTAGCGTTTAATTGCTGTATTGCTTTCAACACACTTTGAGGATTTTCTATGTAATTTTGACTTACCAAACTCATTCCATAAAAGCCATTTACCATTTGCCAAGTACCGCCATTATGAAATTCATACGGGAAATTTCTAAACTCATACTTACAATTATTGACAAGCAATTTCCAATCGTCATCTTCTTTCTTTATTGGTTTCCAAAATGCAGGCAATAAATTTAGCGGTAAGCTTTCTCGCAATTCTTCTGAATAGCTAGTTACGCTTTTTTGAAAAACAGCATCTCCAAGTTGTAATAGTTGTGCAATGGAATTTGCAAACGCATCAAACATCGTTTGGTAACCTGAAGGATTTACCGAAGCCATCCAATAAGAAGTATCTCCCAAATTGTTGTATGCCTTTGGATGAAAAGGTGTTTGATAGCTCGTTTTTCTATAATTTCCGTTTAGTTTTTCTGTGATGCGATCTATTTTTGTTTGAAACTTCTCTGAAGGTTTTAACCTTTGTACACATCGCAATGCCCATAAACGCAACACTTGATCGTAAAATGTATGTCCTTCCGTAATATATTCATCTGCCCAATTCCCAGATCGTGGTGTATATATTAAATCATTGTTATTAAATTCCCATGCTTCCAATAGTTTGAAGCCTTTTTCAATATTTGGAAGTAATTTTTCTAGCAATTCATCATCATTCATTATCCAACAATAATTACAAACACCAATGATAAACCATGAAATCGTATCTACTCTACCTGCCAATCCGCCAAAACTAACTTCAACTTCATTCGTTTCTTTAAAAAAAACATTGGACGGAATATGTCCTAATTCATGTTGATGATTTGCAAGCGTTTGCAATGTATTTTTGAATGTTTTCACTAAAGTTTCATCACCATCTAACAAAGCCGAAAGTCCGCAAATAACACCATCACGCGCCCAAACACGTTTATAATTTGTGATATTTTCGGCACTCGCCAAAAAGCCTTTTTCAGAACTCGCTTTAAAAAGTAATTTTTTAGCTTGTATGTATGATTGATTTATCATGTAATTGCAGCTTTTTCTTTTGATTTTGTTTGAATTAATAATGTACATACAACACTAATTAATAATAATACGCCTGCAAATGTGATGGCATTTCGCGGATCGTTGTCTAAAAAATTTTCTAGTATATAGCCAAATGATACGGTTTGAAGCAACATTGGAATGACAATCATCATATTAATAATTCCCATATATACACCGTAACGCTCTTTTGGAATTTTGTGTACCACCATTAAATATGGAATTCCCATCATACTTGCCCAACCAATTCCAAATCCAGTAATGGCAAAGAATAATAAATTTTTATTTTCTATATGCGGAAATATTAAAAATCCAATGGCTGCTAGTAATAAGCAAAAAGCATGTACTTTTTTTGGACTGTATTTTTTTGCGAATCCAACCAACGCAAAGGCAACTAAAAAAGTAACGGCATTGTACCAACCATTTACCAAACCTGTCCAGCTTGCTGCTTGTTCATACGCTTCCGGATTACTTTTTGGCGTGGCATTCCAAACCGAGAGTGCAATACTTTTTGAAGAGTTTTGCCAGTAACAAAACAACGCATACCATTGAAATAGATACACTAACGCCAATTGCCACATTACCTTAGGCATATCGCCAATGGCTTCATATATTTCAATAAAAGGATAAAAAACACTTCGTTTTTCACTTTTTAAAGCTAATAACTCTTCATCTGTTGGCGGAATTTCATCTGTGGTTTTCATAGTCCATAAAATGGAACCAATAGAACAAACTGCTCCTAAAAAGAAGGATGCATACACCCAAGTTGGTAAAGAACCTGTTGTTCCAATAAAAATCATTGGAAATATAAATAAAGAGACATTGGCTAACACTTGTCCCAAACCAGTAAAGAAACTCTGCATTTGAAATCCTAACGGTTGCTGCTCTTTTTCTAACTTATCTGCAATAAAAGCTCGATAAGGTTCCATTGCCGTATTATTTCCTACATCTAATATCCAAAGCAAACCTGCAGCCATCCATAAAGAACTACTAAAAGGAAACGCTAATAAACAGATACTACAAATCATAGCACCAATAAAAAAATACGGCTTTCTTCGCCCAAATTTTGGATGCCACGTTTTGTCACTCATGGCACCAATTAATGGTTGAATTAACAGACCTGTCATTGGACCGGCAAGATGCAATAATGGAATTTGTGATGGATCAGCTCCTAGAAAATCATAAATTGGAGTCACTGCACTTTGTTGCAATCCGAAACTATACTGAATTCCGAAAAATCCAATATTCATATTCCATATTTGCCAAAAACTTAATTTAGGTTTCTTAAACTTCATGCTGCTCAGTTATTTTTTCTAGAATATTTTTAAATACAATTTTTTCTCTTTTCAACTAGTTACTTACTAATCGTAGTATCTTCAAAATAAGAAACTTAATCTATTTCAATATACACAAAGAAAATATGGTATACAGCAATAAAAAAAGCTTTTCATAGTATGTCATTTTTATGAGAAAAAGAGTCAATATCAGTTGACATCAACTCTTTTAAACTAATTAAAAAACTTATGGTATTCAAATAATTAAAACATGTATTGTAATGTAAGAGAGATTGATCTTCCAGGTAAAGGTCTTGCTCTTACAATATTTGTTTGTCCTTCTACAATACTTCCTTCCTCTGATTCTGTAATTCCTAAAGAATCAAATATGTTGTTTGCTGCTATGTTTACGTTTAGTGATTTTGTAATTCCAACATTAACAAAGCTATTTACGATTAAAAATCCTGGCATTACCAATTCATTATTGTCTTGTGCAAATGCTTTCGATTGTCCTATGAAACTTAATCCAAGTGAATTTTGTTTTTCATTTCCAAAGTTATAGGATGGAATTACGTTATAGATGAAATCTGGTTGTCTTCTAGGTGTGTTTCCTGCGTTGTCTCCTGAATCTACTTCTGCGTCTGTCCAAGTAATTGCTCCGCGTAAACTGAAATCATTAAACCTGTAGAAACCTTCTACTTCAATACCTAACGACTTATAATCATTTTCAACGATACTATTTGTAGATGCTTCAAATCCGCCTTCTTCTTCTGTTTTTGCATAAAAAGCTGTTGCATAGATTGCTCCGTTTTCAAAACCTCTCTTATACCCTATTTCTGCCTGATTGATAAAATCTAATGCATTGATTCGATCTCCATCTAAATAGTCTAATCCTGAGAATAAAATACGATCTGCTTTTGCAGAAGCACCTCTACTGTAGCGTCCGAAAACAGCTTGATTGTCTTGTAATTTATAGTTCAATCCTAATGAATACGATACATAGTTATAATCGTAGTCTACGGCAGTAGGATTTGCAGTATCCACGGCAAATACGTTTTGCTCTGGTACAGAAATAACACCATCATTGTTGACATCAAATTCTCTTTCTGTTCCGCCTGTAAATGAACCAGAAACACGTCCTGAATCATAACGTAAACTTGCATCAACAGTAAATTTTTCAGAAGCTTCTAGCGTAAAGTTTACATAAGGTGCAGATACGTTGTAGTCTGTATCATAGTTTCTGTGTAAATTTCCCCAAAAAGGAGTTCCATACGCATACAAACCATTTTCACTTAGTGCGCCACCTGTTGCATCAAATGCATTAATTAAACGTGCATTATCATCGTTTACTTCTTGTAAATATGAATTCCATAACCATGACATAGAAATGCTTTGGAAAGATTTAAAGTATCCTACTGTTACGTCTAAATTATCAAACGATTTTGAAAGTTTAAAATCGTTCATAAAGTTATTAAAGTTGTTCAATTCTACATCAAACATGTGTATTCTTGCTACCAAACTGTTTCCGCTAACCGCAGATCCGTCTGTAAATGCTAAGGTAGCACCTGCACCGAAAGAATCTGCAATTGTATTTGCATCCGCTACTTGCGAAGGAAATGGAGAAACAAACGCACCTCTGTTAGAAGAAAAGCGCCCATTGTTGCTTACTTTCCAGTTATTTCCTAAATCGAACTTAGCTTGCATTCCCACAGAAGTAGAAATTGGATTCATTCCATCGGTCACATCACCTCTTTGTACTTGTCCATCAGGACCCAATCGTACTGTTTGTGTTAAGTTGGCACTGTGCAATGATCCTCTAGTAGCATCAAAGTTTGGTGCATTGCCCCAATCTGGATCGCTGTTTGTACCAGTTACTTGTATTGGCATTGGTAAATATGCAGCAGCTCTATCATTAAGGTATTTAGCATACACACGTACAGATCCATTTTCAAATTCTTTTGTTAAGCTTAATTTCAATTGCCCTCCATTATTGGCAGTAAATCCTGTTTCACGGACACCTTCTCCTGCTCTGTAAAATCCACCAGTATGAAAGTATAAACCATCTCCTATTTTTGAACCATAACTAAAATCAGTTCTGAACGAGTTGTAATCAAGACCAAATGTAGTTCCGATGGCTCCGCCTTCATTTTTCCCTGTTTTACTGATAATATTGATAATTCCACCAGGTCCGTTTGACGTTAATGTTGACGCGGAACCTCCTCGAATTGCTTCTATTCTTTTTACGTTATAATCAAATCGAGTAAAAATATCTGCTGTTCCAAAAGAAATATCACCATATAATAATACAGGTAAGCCATCTTCTTGTAATTGTACGTATTTAGATCCACCAGAAGATATTGGCACACCACGTACTGCGATGTTTGCATTTCCTTCTCCTCCAGATGATTCTGCACGAATACCTGGAATTGTTCTAAAAATTTCTGCGGTAGTTCTAGGTGCCGATTGTTTTATAGTTGCAGGCTGCATACTTGTAACAGATATACTCGATTCTATTTTTGACCTCGGATTTACTACACCTGTAATAATTACTTGATCTAAAGATTCGGCATCGTCTGCTAATGTTATTTTAAGTGCAATAGCATTTCCGTTTGCTGTTATTGATTCACTGTAGGTTGCATATCCTATTGAAGAAGCTTTCAATGTATAAGTTCCATCTTCCACATTTGTGATAGCAAACTTTCCATCAAAATCCGTAACGGCTCCTTTTGTAGTTCCGTCAAGAATAATGTTTACGCCTGGGATCGGCATTCCTTTTTGATCATTTACTGTACCTGAAATTTTGGTTTGCGCAAATGATAATGTCGTAACCAAAAGTAACAATAAGGAACAAAGACCTTTTAAGTTAGTATAGTTTTTCATTGTATTATTAATAGTTTTTTGGATTAATTTTTAGCTAAATTATATTTATGATGCTATTATTTTGCATTTTTCTAATCGAAAACGTTTTCGATTTTACCGAAAACGTTTTCGATTTTGTATTTTAGTCATTCTTTAAATAAAAAAACTATTTTAGTTTCCATGAAACCAGTTACTTTAAAAGATATCGCAGAAACTTTAGGTATTTCTATTACTACAGTATCAAAAGCTTTAAAAGGATACCCTGATGTTAGTAAAAAAACCCGTGCTTTAGTTAAAGAGCTTGCCGAAACATTGAACTATAAGCCCAATGCTTTCGCTGTAAATTTACGAACAGAAGAATCTAAAACAATCGGTTTGATTATTCCTGAGATTGTACATCACTTTTTTTCGAGTGTAATTAAAGGTATTATAAGTCAAGCAGAAAAGAAAGGCTATTTGGTTATTATTTTACAATCAAATGAATCGTATGCGTTAGAAAAGAAACAACTCGATTTGTTAGTAAGTAAACGTGTTGATGGCATTTTGATATCGCTCGCTAACGGAACTGCCGATTTTAAACACATTACTGATATCATAGATCAAGGGAAACCAATTGTAATGTTTGATAAGATTGCCAAAATTGTCAAATGTTCTAAAGTTATTATTGATGATCGAAAAGCGGCGTATATAGCGACACAACATTTGATCGATACTGGCTGTAAACGCATTGCACATTTCAGAGGTCCATTGTTACCTCAAAATGCTATTGATCGATTTCTCGGATATAAAAAAGCACTGTTAGATAATAATATGATATACGACCCTTCTTTGGTATATTTATTTGATGATATGACTTTTGAAGTAGGCGAAATGTTTGCCAAGAAAATTTTATCTGAACATACTGATGTTGATGGCATTTTTGTGAATACCGATTTGGTTGCCATTGGTGCAATTACAGAGTTTAATAGACAAGGTGTTAAAATTCCTGAAGATATTTCTATTGTTGGTTTTAGCAATTGGTTTATGTCTTCTGCTATTACGCCTTCTTTGACTACTATAAATCAACCAGGTTTTGAAATGGGAAAAATAGCATTCAAGCAGTTATTCAAAGAGTTAAAAGCTAAGAAAAAGAAAAAAGATATTGTTCCTAAAATTATTGAACTGGAAACGAATTTAGTGAAGCGAAATTCTACCCGATCTTAAATCTTAATACTTAAAACAAGAAATCCTTACTAGAAATGGTGAGGTTTTCTTGCAACCGCGAAGGGATTATTTCATGATCCCATAACACTCAATACTGCAAATGAGGCTGTCTGGAAAGTTTCAAAAGTCGTCATTCTGGACTTGATCCAGAAACTCATAAAGCTGATTTTTAACTGTTATGCGAAACCGAACTTGATTCGGTTTGACGAAATTATGACTTTTTAGACAGCTTCGCTTGATGTGACCTCAAACTTTCAAAGTTCGAACTTTTTGATTGAAGATTCAAATAGAATTAGTCTGTTTGTAAAAGAACATGTTGCATTATTAACATGGACTCTTATTCTTATAAAATAAATTTTCAACATTTTTTAGTTCTATATATTGGACTTCATATTCAGAAACTTTAGGTCAATTATCTCCAAGCTTTAGTTTCTTAATCTATTTTAATTAAACCTTCCTTTTTATTTTTAAAAGCCTCATTCTTTTTCATATTCCACGAAAGAGAAACTAGTGTACAGAAAAAAAACTTAGAACTACGGTATTCCCGTAAAACAAATGCCATTAAAGCGTAAATACCTGTACTACAGCTGCAAGTACACCTTTTATTAACCTCTTTTTGAGGGCGCATTAACCTTTTGCTAACCCATAATTTAAAACTAAACCCTTAAAAAACGTCAATTTTACAAAACGAAAAAGAGCCAGAATTTTCAAAAAAAAATTAAGGTTTCTAATTAATTAAGAATTTAAATATAAAGCTTATGAAAAACCTATTAAAGTTATTATTAGTGATGCTCATCAGTTCTACGATGACAGCGCAGACAACTCTCTATAATGAAGAGAGCTTCGAAAATGTAGAAAATATCTATAATCTCGGTGATGATTTGGCCGGAAACGGAACTGACTATTACGGAATATGGATTGACGGAGGTTCTAATGCTTATCAAAAATCTAGTGAGAAGTATTGGGGCGATTATAGTTTTGTAATTACCAAACCAGCGGATGCAACTAAACCTAACTATGGCTCCATTTACACCAAACCTATTGATATGTCTAATCAAACTGGTGCTGAACTAGAATTTAACTATATTATTCTAAACTCAAATGGAGATACACCTTCAAATGGTGGATTTGTAGTCCAAGTATCTACTGATGGAGGCGAAACTTGGGATACTATGAGATCCTTTTACCTAGCTGCAGAGGACATATATAAGAGTACAGAATCTATATGGGAGGCAGATTGTAAATCAGACTGCTATAATTTGATTCTACCACAGGCAATATCTTTTTGTCGGACAAGCTGTGGACTAACAAGAGATACTGGCGGTATACCTGGTGATGAGTTAAGAAACTATTGGTCTCAAGCTAATAGTATAGATTTACCCTCTGGTACAGCGATGACCTCAACAATGGTATTTAGAATTAAAAGCTATTTAAATGACGATGTTACAAAAATTTATATCGATGATGTAAAAATAAGCTATACTGGAGGATCTGCTCCCCAATTAAGTGAAGACACTGTCATAGCAAGCTCGGATCCTGTAAACACTGCAACTGTAAATGAAACTGATTTTCAAGGATTTGCAAGTACATCAGATTGGGGTATTTGGAGAGATGGCGGTAGAAATGTATATATTACGGATTATCTTGCTCTTGATGACAACTATAATTCAGGTGGATATGGTGCCTGCTTAAGGAATTTCTTTTCTGGAAAATCTAATGGCACATCAGATGGTGTTGATTTAGGATTTCAAAAACCCACGTATTCTTCTATTGTAACTAACAATTTAGATTTTACTGAAACTGAAGATCTAGATTTAGCTTTTTCATTTGTGTCTTACAATATGAAAATGAAAGATGATCATATACTTGATACAGCACAAGTTCCAAACATTGATGGAGATTTTGTCAATGTATATGTCCCAGGACCTGATTATGTAGATATCTCTATATCCACAGATGCTGGATATACCTTTAAACACATCAAGAGACTTACCTATGGTGAAGATTTTTTAAATCTAGTGCGTCAGAACATCATCATAAATATCCCAGGAAATATTTTAGCAAACGATGATACTACTGGTAACGTAATATTAAATACTGCGAGCCTAACCACAACAACCCAGATAAAGATCCAGTGTTTTTCTGATACTGATGAACAACAATTTTATATTGATAATCTAACACTAACGCAATATGGTTCAAAATCATCTCCAAAAGGAACTCCAAGGGATCTAAATTGGGAAAGTTATGAGCAAACCTATCTATATGCAGATCCTTCTCAAATGGGTGGTGATGCGTACGAATATATAAACAGTAAACTTTTAGATCCACAAGTGTATGAATCTGGATCATGGAGAGACGCATCAAATGATGCAGATCTTTCTACGGATATTCCTGGTGCTTTTGGTTGTGTTGAACATTCAGATTGTAGCGATCACTCCACATTAACAGATGTCTCTTGGACAGAAGGTCAAAGACACATTGAACAGGTAATGGATGAAACTTTAGGTAAGTATACTTTTAATTTTCACTCGCATTTGAATGAAGATACTGAACGCTGTAGAACGGATGATGCTTACGACGATAGAATGCGATGTGAGATAAAAACCAAACATGATTCTAAGGATGCTCAAAAAGGTATTCAGGGAGAAACCCATTTCTATGCATGGAAAATGAAATTGCCATCAGACTTTAAAGGATCTAACAAATTTACACACTTACACCAAATCAAGCCTGTAGCAGGTGACCATTTTGGTATGCCAACTATTACATTAACAGCAACAAGTAAGGTAGATGCTGCAGATGCGGATGGTGAAGTTACCAGTTCCGATACAGGTGAACAAGTACTTAAATTACGCTATGCTGGATTATCAGATTCTCAAGTAACAGTAGATGTAATTGATCTAAATCTATTAAAGGGAAAATGGATTCAGTTTGTAGAAAAAGTACATTTTGACGTATCGGATAAAGGTCGCTATGAATTATTGGCTTATGATCCTATTAATGGGAGTATAAACGATCCAATATTTACCTTTGAGTCCTACAGTTTACAAACCTGGAAAGCTTCTGGTGAGTCTGGCGATATTAGTGATGCAGACTGCTTTGTTCGTCCAAAATGGGGAATCTATAGAAGTAATGTAGAAGCTGAAAAATTAGGTAATGAAATCATCGGATTCGCAGACTTTATCATGTTAGAAGTAACTGACCTTGATGATGGACGCTATGGTGATATTACAAAATTTGCCGAATATATAGAAGTAATTACACCTGATAATGATTACAACAACATTGCCTTATTAGGTACAGCAACACAATCTACTGATGCACACGGAGGAATTGCTCAAAGAGCAATAGACGATGACCAGAATGGAAGATGGAGTAATGGATCTGTTACCCATACTGAGTCCGGAATTGGTGAATGGTGGGAAGTTGCATTAGATGAAACTTATATTATTGGTGATATCGTAATTTACAATAGAACAGACAACTGCTGTGTAGATCGCCTGGAAAATTTTACGGTAAACGTATTAGACGATAATCGAAATGTTACCTATACGTATACGTCGACCACTACTGTAAGTGGCTCATTGACTCTTAATGCCAATGAAGCAATAGGAAGCTATGTACAAATTGTACAAGATGAAAGTTCACCACTTTCGCTTGCCGAAGTAAAAGTCTTTGGAGTTAGAGCAGTTCCAATAGGAAAAACGATACAATTACGTAAAGGTGGTGGTAACAATAGATTTGTAACAGCCGAACAAAGTGCTAATGACAATCAGCTTATTGCCAGAGCAACATCACTTGGAGCATGGGAGCAGTTTATTGTAGAAGAACATCCTAATGGAGGCGTTGCATTATTTGCAAAATCGAATAATAAATATGTTCAAGTACAAGGTAATAATCAAAACGCTCCAGTACGAGCGGCAGGGAATGCTATGGGTACATGGGAACAATTTGAATGGGTACCTCTGGGAGATGGAAAAGTTGCACTAAAAAGTACTTTTACTGGAAAATGGATACAAGCTAATTGGAATACAACGAATGCTGTATTGTATCCTAAAGGAGCAGCAGTTGGAACTTGGGAAACATTTCTTTTTGAAGTTATTGATTCTGATTTATTAAAAGATGATTTAGAATTCTTAGATCCTTATGATGATCAAGGTAACAAGTGGTTTGAAACAGCACAAGACAAAACTGATTTTCTTAATGCTATCTTGACAGCAACTGGAACTACAGCAAATACAGCTCCTGCATCTCTCAAAAATGATCTTTTTGTGGCCAGTGTACGATCCGATGATGATGGGGAATATGATAACAAAAACTATCATACTATAGTTCTTGTTAAAAGCGATACGATGAATCAGGCATTTAATGACTTAGCTCATAATTTTCCAGATAGACATGTATACACGGTAAACTTTTATTTAGGTGAAAACATGACGTATGCAGAGTTTCTTTTAGATGAAGATGTGCCTACAGGATATTGGGGTGAATCATTAATCAATTTACCTTATAGAGAAATCCTTACAGCTACGGATGTAAATGCGAGTAGAAATATTTGGGTAAATATAACATCAGATTTTAACAGCATAATGAATTCACTCACGTTATGGGGAAATTAAAAGATACTATACTTTATACCTCTGATAATTAATCAGTTCAATTATTCTTTTAAAATTATAATTAAAAATTAATAAAATGAAAAATAATTTATATTCATACCTAACTATCATAAGCTTTTTTCTAGTAGGTATAACAGCGGTTTCCGCACAAAACGTTAATATAAACTCCGATGTTTATGATCTTGAGGAAGATGGAGAAACTTATAAAATCACATCATATATTGAGACAATGACTAATTACAATCCACCCTGGGCAAAGAACCATAAAGGAGGACCAATTATGTCTGCTTTACTAAATGTTACGCACGGTTATATAGAAACTGATAATACAGAGGTATACTATAAAGGCGGCATGAAATTACACATATATGCGCCAACAGTAAAAACGGGAAAAAACGCTTTTGACGAACCTTTGCCGGTAATTGTATACGGATATGGCGGTGGTTTTCTATCTCCTTGGAGTGAAAAAGAGAACAAAACAATACCTCAATGGCTAGCTAAAAGAGGATATATTGTCATAGCACCAGAATATCGATTAGGAATGTGTATGTACCAAGAAGAGCTCGCTCGCCGTGCAATATGGAGAGCTCTTCAGGATATTAGAGTAATCAATAGATATGCTAGAACAATAAATGACGTTAATTACAGTTCGGATCAAACTAAACCGCTTACTTATGTAGGCTGGAGTTCTGGAGCGTTTATTGGCTTGCACAATCTCTATCTAAACGATGTAAACAGACCAGAGCCAACAAAACATGGTTTTAATTTTCAATATAGGCAAAGAAAATTTAAAAGAAAGGAGCTTGGTAGACCAGGTTATACATATAATTGGTACGATGGACAAACATACGATCTTGGTGGCTTAGACACACCATTCATGGGAACATCTAGCCAACCTGTAGCATCCGCAGAAAATCCTGTTCCAGATATAACGGTAAGTATTTCTGGAGCTATCGGTGATCTTAGTTGGACTCATGACGTAACTAACAGACCAAAAGCACTCTTTATGCTTCATCATAGTAAAGATGCAGTGGTACCTTTTGGAACGGGAGAAGCGTATAAAGGTTTTTTGCTTTTTGGTACTAAAGGAGATTGGAAATTTCCAGTAGTGAATGGTAGTAGTGCAATAAATTCAGAGCTTACTACGTACTCAAATAGTTTATTAGTCCCTGATATTTATAAGTTTTCAGAAGTAAAACCTGATTGCGACAATGACGATTGCCTAGAAGGCGATGCAGGAGGAAAATATGGACCAAAAAACATACCTGACTGGTGGCATGATCCTACAGAATATGCTAATAACCAAGTTGTAATGAATTCTATATTAAGTTTTATAGAAACCTCAACTGCCACCTTAACTAACGGAGTAGCTAATAGATCTTTAACCACTGTACAAGAACCCTTACTTATAGAGCCACCTGTACATATAGAAGAAGCTTTAATTGTATATCCTAATCCCGCAAAAGACAAATTTTCTATAGAAATAGGTGACTATGAAAAAGCTTATAAGCTAGAAGGGTATGATTTTACAGGAAATCTTTTATTAACAGAGAAAATTAAGAACTCTACTACAGATGTATATACAGTAGATTCCAGTAAATTAATTCCTGGATTATATGTTTTTAAGTTATATACCAACAGTGGAATAAAGACAGCAAAAGTGATGATAGAATAACCCTATTCTAAATAAACGCAAGAGTATAAAACCGTCTTTTCTTTAATAGAGAAGACGGTTTTTAATTGTAATATAGTACGCCCAATTTAGGAGCTACGCAGATGTAGCTGTATTGATATAAATTGTATCCAAATATTCCTTTAGCGACACATCTTGATAAATACTCATTTTCTTTTTCAGTCTGCTCCTTGTTACTTTTACCGTATTTGGAGTAACATTTAGCATAGCAGCTGTTTCTTTAAGTGACAAATTCAATTTAGTAAGCAAACAGTATCTAATTTCTGTAGTAGAAAGTTCTGGGTGCTTATTTTTGAGTTCTATAGTTAATGTAGGATATTGAGATTCAATTCTATCGGTTACCAATGAGATATCTGATGAAGATCGGATAAGGCTTCTAACAGTTTTATTAACCTTCGCAAGTTTAGGATTCTCATCCTTTATGGACTCTAACTCTTTTTTTATAGTATTTAGCACTTCTACTTTTTGAGCCATAGCAATGGCAGAAGCGTCTAATTCATTATCGCGCAATCGAATCTGTTCCTGTAGCAATTCTTTTTCATTGGCCTTAAGGACACTGACAACTTTTTTACTTTGTTTATACTTTTTATAAAGAAAAAATCCGCCTAAAAGGAGTAATAAAATTAACAGTACACTACTGATCATTATAATATACAGCTTTTGTTGTTCGTTATTTTTTTCCAATAATTGGTTTTCAAAGCGTATATTTTCATTGATATGTTGTTGCCGTATAAGCTTCATATTAGAAGCATTATATTTAATCAATAAATCTTTTTCTACAACACGAACACTATCCGTTATATTATCCTTTTTTCTATAATATTCCATGGCAGATTTATAATCATTTTTTTTCAACGCATATTTGGCAAGTTTCGTCAATACAATCTTCCTTGTGATTGAAGAGTTAATCAAATTCAATTGCGATTTAGAGTACTCTATTGCTTTGTCTATATTACCAATAGCATAATAAAAATCACTTAGATTTCTTGCGGTATTATTCAATCCAAGAATACGCCTTTTGGGAGCCGTTGTATAATATTCTCGAACTACTAATGCGGAATCAATCGCTTTTTGATAATCTCCAAAAAGAAAATAATCATAGGCTATCCTGTTTTTAATAAAAAAAACTAAATGTTTTAACTTCTCTTTTTTAGCAAGTGCTAAAGCTTTACTATTGTAGTAAAAACTTTGCTCTGGCATTTTTTTATGTTGATAGGCTAAAGCAATATATAAATAAAATTGTCTTTGAGTATTTGCTCTCATGTGTATGGTATCTTTCAAGCGCTGGTCAAGAAGTTTAATAGACTTATCATATTTTCCTTCTGCATTATATATTCGAGTAAGTAGGAACGCATGTCTTATTTTAAGGTCAATGTTTTTAGTTTTAGAAAAATAGGTTTCTGCTTTAAGATGGGATTCTAAGGATGGTTGATTCAATCCAAAGTAATTCCCCAAAAGAAAACCTTTTAAGGTATAATACTTTATTACCATATCTAAAATATTTTTCCTCTGTAATTCGTCAGCATCAAACAATACTATTTTGGACTCAAACCTGTCTAAATAATGTATCATACTATCAAACTTTCTTTCTCCTAAATCACCCGTAGCATGATCCTTAGCTAACATCATATAGCTGTTTAGTTCGACTATTAAACTGGGGAATTGTATCGCTTCTTTAAGTACTCTATGATGATTAATGTGAGCTTCTTCAGCATCATCATTATTATTGTACTTATATAAATCTTTAAGCATTCTATCTTCGACTATAGAATTTTCTGTTTCCTGAGCGGATACAGGAAACACAGAAATAAAACACATAAAAATAAGAAATAAAAAATAAGAAACTTTTGAAAAAACAATCATACTATCTTGAGCGCTAAAAAGCATAAAGTAAAAGTATTTTAATTAGTAAACACATAAATATTACACAACGCAATTTACAATTTTATTAACATATTTATTTATTTATTTTTATAAGAAAAACCTAAATTAAAATAAGAAAAACCTTTGTGAACCGAACTACAAAGTATAGTATGAAATAAATTTTAAACGCATATTATAGTAAAATATTCAACGTTTTAAGACAGTCAATAAAATCGTATCAAATGCCGAAATTGCTAAACGATTAAAAACGTATGGACTAAAGATATATCGTCAACGATGACAGATGTATTTCGTAATGTAGTGCATTGTGGTTTGATTTCACATAGTTTATTGGACCACCAAATTGTAGATGGAAAACACAAGCCGATTGTATCAAGAGCATTATTTTTAAAAGTACATGGAAGCAAAGAAGCATAAGTCAAAGCACAACAAAGCAAATGAAAATCTACCATTAAAAGTATTTACAAAATGTGAAGCTTATAAAAGTTCACTAACAAGTTATTTAGTAAAGAAAAAAAACATCTACTAGTACAAATGTAAAACCGTTGGTTCTATCCATATATTTTTGAGCGAGCTCAATATATACATACAAAAAAAGTCCTGCATAAAGCAAGACTTTTCATTTGTCGGGTTGGCAGGATGAAAACTAAACCGCCACTATATAGTAAAATCAATACTTTAAGGAATAGACTAAAACAGTGTGAACCGAATTGTTGACCTATTAATTAGATTGAAATAGTAATATTTATCTGAACGTCTTGATACAAATTTACAATTTAAACTTCATTAAACCCAAACAAAAAGCATCAAATTTTATGATTAATCAATCAAATAATTATTGATAATTTCTTCATCTATACCGCTATATTCTGCAAAGTCTTTAACTGTAATAAATTGGTATGGTTCTTTATCAAAGTAGTTTTTAATATCATTTAAAAGCTTCCGTCCATACCTCTCACTTCGTCCTGTGATGCGTTGAATATCTTTTGGGTATATACAAGCTCTTTTTTGTTTCATAATACTTTATGTATGCTTTATTTATACTTAAAACGTAGTTAATAATTAGATGATGGTGATGATGATGCGTTGTTAAAATGTTGACAACACGATAGTGTTATCAATATTTTAATGACGTTTTTGGTTGTAACGGAATTAATGACCAAAAACGGAATCTTCAATTTTATTGTAAGCTACAGTACTATCATGACTTGTAGAAAATTCATCATCAATAAAAAATGAAAAAGTATCGGGAAATAATCTAATATCTGCCTTTCCTCTAACAAAGTAATATTCATCTAATATTGATGCTCCACGACGATAGTAATGATAAAATTCTAAATTATCATTAAAATAATTCTGAAGTCTATCTATATGATTATTGAAGTATTTTATTTGAGACTTATTACTAGAACGTGGCCTTTTACTCTCTATATTGAATAGCTTTTGATAATAAATAAGTTTACTAAATATTTTAGGCTTATAATGCTTAAAAAAAGTAATCTCTTCTTCAGTATTTTCAAAACCATTTTGCAACACTTTTGTATGTGCTTTCTTTAAAAAGGTTTTGCTTAATTCTATACCAATTTCAGTTTTTTCTAAAATATGATTGGACTCCTTATCTAATAACTCTAGTCTATTATCTAATTGTACTAATAATTTATCTACAGTCATACTAAATTGTTTGGAACTTAAGAAGTGTTAGAATTCTAACAAAAAGTAACTGTAATAAGTCAAAACAATTATTAATTACGCATCATATAATTCTTGTGAACAGTTTAAAGTTCTAATTATCTTTAGAGTTTTTAAATTAAATTTATACCCAAATACTTTCTAATTCTTCAAGACTTTTGCCTTTTGTTTCTGGGACTAACTTATAGGTGACAATAATAATTATTACTATAAACAAAATGAAAATAAAGTACGGTAAAGAACCATTCCAAAACGCATTTTTATTAGTCTCACTACCTACTACCATTGGAAATGATTGTGAAACCACATAATTTGCTGCCCATTGTGCAGCTACTGCAATTGACATGGCAACACTTCTAATTTTATTAGGAAACATCTCAGATAATAAAACCCAAACAACTGGACCCATTGATAGTGAAAATGAAGCTATAAAAATTAAGATACCTAATAAAGATAGGACACCTACATTTTGTTGCTGCAAGGTTACACCTAATAGTAAAAAACCAATAATCATTCCTGTACATCCAATATATATTAATGGTTTTCTTCCAAATTTATCTACAGTAAACATTGCAACAAAAGTGAATACAATATTTATAAATGCCAAAAGAATTTGTTGCAATAAGACATCTTCTTGACCAAAACCTAAAGCTTTTTCAAAGATATCTGCTCCATAATAAAGGACAGCGTTAATTCCTGTAAATTGTTGCAAAACAGAAATTGTAGTTCCTATAATAATGATCCCTAAAATTAGTTTTGAGAAATAATTAACTTTAGTGTCTGTTTCGTTTTCATTATGCAATGACGCTTGTATTTCTTTATAGTCAGCTTGTGCGCTTTCTTCATCTTGAAGTTTATTTAATACAGCAATAGCTTCTTCATTTTCTCCTTTTAAACACAACCATCTTGGGCTTTTTGGAACAAAAAATAATAACACTAAAAATAATGTACTTGGTATTAGCTCTGACCAAAACATACGTCTCCACCCAAATTCAATATTCTCAGCTTGCGTTAGATTATTACCAATAAAATAAGTGACTAAAAACACACTAAAAAAACCAATAACTATAGCAAGTTGATAATATGTTACCATTTTACCTCTTATAGAGCTTGGTGCAATCTCAGCGATGTACATAGGCGCATTCATAGATGCAATTCCTATACCCAAACCACCAATGATTCTAAATATAACCAATGTCGTTACAGTTTCTGGAAAAATGCTTGGTAAACCTGATCCAAATGCAAAAATTGCAAAAAGAATTGCGGCTATAATTAAAGATCTTTTTCTTCCTATTTTAATACTTAATTTCCCTGCCATTATAGCTCCAATAAAACACCCTAAAAGAGCACTTCCTACTACCCAACCTTTTAACGCGTCACTTAATTCAAAGTACTTGCTAAAGTAAAATTGTGCGCCATTAATAACTCCAGTATCGTAACCGAATAAAAGACCTCCTAAAGCGGAAATAATTGTTATTAGTAATAAGTATGTTTTTTTATTCATAATTCTTTAGTTTGTTAGTTGAATTCATTAGTGCAAGTGATGACTAATAGTAATATTAAATTTTAAAATCTGCTTCCAAAATTGTTTCCGAACTACCTCCTACAAACGCTTTAAAATCACCTGATTCTACAATAAAATCGCCTTTATTGTTAAAAAAACCAAGTTCATCTTTTGTAAGATTGAAACTTACTGTTACCTCTTGATTTGGTTCTAAAGAAACCAATTCAAATCCTTTTAATTCTTTTACAGGTCTTGTAATACTTCCTACTAAGTCTCTAATGTAGAGTTGCACAACTTCTTTGCCTGTAACGTTTCCTGTGTTTTTAACAACTACAGATGCTTTAAAAGAGTCTTTAGTTACTTTATTAACCGAAAAATTATTATATGAAAATGTAGTATAGCTTAATCCATGACCAAATGGGTAAAGCGGTTTATTACTTTCATCTGTATAATGCGACCAAAATACTAATCCAGAATTATTAGGTCTGCCTGTGCTTTTGTAATTATAATATATTGGTATTTGACCAACACTTCTAGGAAACGTCATAGGTAATTTTCCACTTGGATTATAATCGCCATACAAAACTTGAGCAACTGCATTTCCGCTTTGCGTACCTAATTGCCATGCTTCTACAATTCCTGGAATATGTTTTTCTGCCCAAGGAATAGCTAAAGGACGTCCATTATTAAGCACTAACACTATATTTTTATTTACCTTAAAAACAGCCTCTAAAAGTTCTTGTTGTACACCTGGTAAACCTAGATTTGTTCTACTACGTCCTTCTCCACTCTGAAATCCATGTTCTCCTAAAACCATAACCACAACATCTGCACCTTTAGCAGTTTTTATAGCTTGTGGAAATTCACTTTTATCCTTAGTATTAATAGCTAACTCGATAGTAAATACTGATTCACCTGTGTTAACATCTGCTCCTTTTGCGTAATTTAATGTGTTTCTTGTGTAGGTTTGCATGCCTTCTAAAACCGAAACTGCTGTATTATCTTCTGCTGCCAATCTCCAATTTCCTAATGGACTTGTTTTATCAGAAGCCAAAGCGCCAATGAGCGCGATTTTTTGACCTTCTTTTTTTAGTGGTAATATGTTATTTTCGTTTTTAAGAAGCACAATCGATTTTATTGCCATATCTAAAACAGCATCCTGAATCTCTTTACTTCCTGTAACTTGTTTTTCATTTTGTTTGTTGCAGTATTTGTAAGGATTGTCAAATAAACCAAGTTCAAATTTTACTGTTAAAATGCGCTTTACAGCATCATCAATAAGTGCTTCATCAACAATACCATCTTTAACTAAATTTGCTAATTCATCAACGTAGGCATAAGATTCCATGTCCATATCTGAACCAGCTTTAATAGCTAATTCGGCAGCATGCTTTTTATTTTTCGCATATCCATGAGTGGTCATTTCTATAATTGAAGCCCAATCTGAAACTACAAAACCTGTAAATCCCCATTTTTCTTTGAGAATCTCACGTTGTAAGAAAGTATTTCCAGTTGCAGGAACACCATTTAATTGGTTAAAGGAATTCATGAAAGTTTTTACACCAGCATCATTAGCTGCTTTAAATGGCGGAAAAACAATGTTATTTAATGTTGAAGCGCTAATGTCCACCGTATTATATTCTTTACCAGCTTCGGCAAAACCGTAACCTGCCCAATGTTTTGCGCAAGCAGCAATAGTTTGTTTTGAATTTAAATTATCTCCTTGAAAACCATTAACTCTTGCTGTAGCAATTTTACTTCCTAGATATGGATCTTCTCCTGCTCCTTCCATAACGCGTCCCCAACGTGCATCTCTAGAAATATCTACCATTGGCGCAAACGTCCAATTAATTCCTGCAGCAGCTGCTTCTTTAGCAGCAACTTGTGCAGATGTTTTTATGGCTTCTAAATCCCAACTTGCAGCTTCTGCTAAAGGAATAGGACTTATTGTTTTATAACCATGAATAACATCGAAACCAATAATTAACGGAATACCTAATCTGGTTTCTTCAACAGCAATTTTTTGAACAGCTTTTACTTCTTCTGCACCTGTTACATTAAGCATTGAACCAACATAACCTTTTTTTAAGTGCTCGTATTTTTTAGAAGCATCACCAGATTTAGGTGCTGGACCAGTTACATCCCAAAAACCATTATATTGATTCATCTGACCTATCTTTTCTTCGATAGTCATTAATTGCATTAAAGAATCAACTTTAACTTCAATATTGGCTTGTTTTGAATATTTACCAGCTATATGGTTCGTTTCATT
>NZ_JBGCDL010000097.1:0-12392 GCF_045105435.1 Kordia sp.
CATGTATGTAAATACAAGTAATGGTGTAGTTTTAAACGGTGTATCAACAGTGACAACTGCAGATGTATCTGTAGATAATGGAGTAATCCATGCTGTAAATACAGTAATTGATTTACCAACTGTAGTAACATTTGCCACAGCAGATGCTACTTTCGGAATCTTAGTACAGGCACTTACAAGAGAAAATTCATTTACGTACGTAGCAACGTTAAGTTCTAAAACTTCCCCTGCTCCATTTACAGTATTTGCACCAACAGATGCTGCATTTGTTGACTTATTAGCTGAATTGGAATTACCAACTTTAGGTGATGTACCAACAGCTACATTAGAAGCTACATTAAATACACATGTAGTAGCAGGAGCAAATGTATTAGCATCAACATTAACAGATGGAATGATGGTAAGTACATTAGGAGACAATTTTACAATAAACACGGTTGGTGGAGCTACTTTTACCGACCTAAACGATAGAACCGGTGACATTATTGTTACCGATGTTCAGGCAGTGAATGGTGTAATTCATGTTGTTAATAAGGTTATATTACCGAATCTAAATTAGGTGTATTAGATTCAAAAGAGAAACCATTTTTAAGACTGGTAAGGGCAACTAATTTTTTAGTTGCCCTTCTTTTTTGATATAATTTTGTACCTTTTTCATCCCAAAAGATAATACATGAAACAACTACTTATCATATTACTTTGTAGCGTTAGTTTTTGTCAAGCGCAAGATATTGAGTTTGATATTTATTTTAACTTGGGAAAGTATACATTATCAAGCAAGCACACTAAAAAAATTAATACAGAACTAGCCACTTTAGATAGTACTACAACGTACAATTTTGTCATAAAAGGATATACTGATTTTGTAGATACCGAGAATTTTAATCTTGAATTGTCCAAAAACAGAGCAAATTCAGTTACTACATTTCTTCAAAAAAATCACAAATCACTCATTAATTCTATTGAAAAAGAAGCAAAAGGAGAATTGCCAACTGTTTCTCAGAAACAAAATGAACGAATTGGTGTTAAAAAACATCGGAAAGTATCTGTTGTCATCTCTAAAAACGATCACAAACCCAAAATTGTCAAGCAAAAAGAAAATATTTTTGTTATTCCTGTCGCTAAACTTCGCGTTGGAGGTTCGTATTCTTTCGGTAAAATTAATTTTAAAACAGGAAGAGTCACACTTGTAAAGACGTCTAAAAAGGAACTGGAAAAACTCGTTCGGTTTTTAAAGAAAAATAGAAATATTCATATTGAAGTGCAAGGACATGTATGCTGCGGTGGCAATGATGATTCTGATGCTTTAAATAGTGCCACAGGAACTGAAACACTTTCATTAGACAGAGCTCGTTTTATTTATAAGTATCTCATTAGCAGAGGAATTTCTAAAGAACGACTTACGTATAAAGGCTATGCATTTAAAACGCCGTTACGTTTCCCTGAGAAAGGATCTCGCGATCGCAGTGCTAATAGACGTGTTGAGATTAAGATCACGAAAGTGTGATTCCAATAAAATAATCGCACAAAAAAAATCATCTTACCTGAATAAGATGATTCTTTGTTATTTTATAGTAAGGTTCGTTTACAATCGAACAATCTTCGCTCCTATTGCGCGTAAACGTTCGTCAATGTTTTCGTAACCTCTATCTATTTGTTCAATATTATGAATGGTTGACGTTCCTTTGGCAGATAAAGCCGCAATTAATAATGAAATTCCCGCTCTAATATCTGGCGAAACCATTGTAGTTGCTTTTAATTGTGATTTGAAATCGTGGCCAATAACGCTAGCTCTATGCGGATCGCAAAGAATAATTTTTGCGCCCATGTCAATCAATTTATCGACAAAGAATAAACGGCTTTCAAACATTTTTTGGTGTACTAAAACACTTCCGCGTGCTTGTGTTGCTACAACCAAAATAATACTCAATAAATCTGGTGTAAATCCTGGCCAAGGCGCATCGGCAATTGTCAAGATAGAACCGTCAATGTAGTTTTGAATTTCGTATCCATCTGCATGTTTAGGAACATAAATATCATCTCCTTTGCGTTCTACCGTAATTCCAAGTTTTCTGAATACATCCGGGATTTGTCCTAAATCGTCCCAACTTACATTTTTAATCGTCAGTTCGCTTCGTGTCATTGCTGCCAAACCAATCCAACTTCCAATTTCAATCATATCTGGAAGCATTCTATGTTCCGTTCCGCCCAATTCATCAACACCTTCTATGCGAAGTAAATTTGAACCAACACCACGAATTTTTGCGCCCATTCGATTCAGCATTTTACATAATTGCTGTAAATATGGCTCGCAAGCGGCGTTGTAAATTGTAGTTGTACCTTCTGCTAATACAGCAGCCATCACAATATTTGCGGTTCCTGTTACAGAAGCTTCATCAAGCAACATATATGTTCCTTGCAATTTTTTAGCTTCTACTCCATAAAAATAATCTTCTCTGTTATATCTAAATTTCGCGCCAAGCTTAATAAAGCCTTCAAAATGCGTGTCTAATCTTCTACGTCCAATTTTGTCACCTCCTGGTTTTGGAATGTATCCTTTTCCAAATCGTGCCAATAATGGACCAACAATCATAATAGAACCACGCAAACCGCGTCCTTCTTCTTTAAATTGTTCAGATTCTAGATAGTTAAGATTGATATCATCGGACTGAAACGTGTATGAGCCAGGTCCGTTTTTTTGAATTTTCACACCCAAGTTTCCTAAAAGCATGATTAATTTATTGACATCTACGATATCAGGAATATTACTTATTGTAACCTTGTCTGGTGTTAATAAAACAGCACATAATATTTGTAATGCTTCATTTTTTGCACCTTGTGGTTGAATACTTCCTTTTAACTGATGACCACCTTCAATCTTAAAAGTCCCCATAAAATATGATAATGAATTTTGTTAATAACGCTTTCTGCTATTGCGATTTTTATTGTTGCGTTGTTGATTTTTGTTATTATTACTGTTCGAAAACTTCTTTTTCTGTTTCAGTAGATTTGAAGCATCTGACAAGTCTTCGTTTTTGGCTGCTAAGTCAATTTCCCCATTACTCAATTCGAGTAAATGCCTAAAAATTACATAATCTTCAACAGTATCTTTATTCCAATTTAGGTAGCATTTTTTCATGTGGTTTGCAATAGCAAACTCTAAAGCTTCCTTCATTTCGCCTTCTTCCCATCCGTTTGCCACGTCAATCATTCGTTTAATATTATTTCCGTAGAAACGATATTTAGGAAAGTTTTGTGGATATCCAAGTGGATTTGGACGTTCTTGTAATAATTCGCGAGAAGGTTTTGGATAAGGCGATTCAACATCCAGTCTAAAATCTGACATGATAAATAGTTGATCCCATAATTTATGTTGAAAATCGGCAACATCACGCAAATGTGGTTGTAAATTCCCCATTACGCCAATGATTGATTTTGCAATTTTATTGCGTTCTACATCATCTTCTGTTTCTACGGCATGGTTGATCATTTTTTGAATATGTCGTCCATACTCTGGAATAATCAATCGTTTACGCTCTGTGTTATACTCTAACTGGTCAATCAAAATAAAATTTGTTTGTAAGGTAAATATTGAAGTAAAATAAAGTTCTTGTGAAGATTATTTTGAATTTGCAAAATAGTAAAAAAAAATTAGATAGCTCTGTAGTTACAGAGAAATTATACCTTCTACTGTACTTGCTTCCTTATATTTTTCAATTACCGCAGTTGCACTTTTCATATTTACATTAATTGTTACACTAGTGTAGGTTCCTTTGGAAGACTTTTTAGTGTTAATAACAGCGCCCATATTGTTAAATATTTGGTGTACTTCTTTTATTTTTTCTTCACTAGAAGGCACAATAAACTTGTACATATATAATGCAGGAAATTCTGTTGTTTCTTCTAATTGTATTTTTAGTTTTGCATAAAACGCTTCAGGATCGTTTTTTGAACTCATGCTGTCTTTTTTTCTTAATGAACGGCAAAGATACGCGGAATGTTTTGTTTTAGAAAATTAGAACTTAGCCTGCTGCGCTGTAAATATATGACCACAGTATTTGTAGAGTCAAGATTCTAGATTTTTTCAGAGTGATTATGGGAAACCGCATTGTTTATTAATGATTTTATTTTTATGACTATAAGAATGTTTCCTAGCAATAGCAATTTTCCATCTCGTGCCAATAAACGAGCTTAAAAATGTTTCTGAATTCGTGATAAAAAACGATATAACACAATTCGATAGTATTAATAATTTGATTATTATTGTAATTGATACCACTTATTTTGAAGACAAAAACAATATTTATTGCAGATGAAACTGTTGCTATTGATACAGATTATTTGAATCCTTTTTTTCTTGATGAAATAGAAGAAACCGAAATTCTGAAAATTCAAGAATTGACAAACCTGCAACATTTAAACATTTCTTCAACTGAAATAGAAGACAAGCATCTTGCAATTATTGGAGAAATTAATAGTATTGAACTGTTAGATATAGACGCTACCAAAATAACAGATGAAGGCATTCAGTTGCTACAATCGTTACAATACTTAAAACAATTACGACTTAAAGATAATCCACAACTTACAGATGCATGTATTAAGTATTTATCAAACATTAAATCCTTGGAAATGATTCATATTGGAAATACTTCTATTACAGTTTCTGGACTCAAAAAATTACCGTTAGACACGAATTTGAATTCAATAATTTTAAGTTCAAATTTTAAAAATTCTGTAGAGGATTTATGCCTGCTTTCAACAAGATACCCTAAATTAGAAATAACACTGAAAGGAACTGGAGTTATTACCCGCGGAAAACTTAATTGAGATCTAAAATAATATTGAGAAGTGAGCTGAAAGCTAAACAATGAATTTTTAAAGTTTTTCTTGATACATTTTTTTTGAAAAATACTCGAATTGACGTTTAGTATAATCGAACATTTACAATATAAAAGAAGCAGATTACAAAATACCAACGTATTACATGCAATCTGTCCCTAAACTAAATTTCTTCTATTATATTTTTACTCTTATCGTTGTTCTATTTGAAACCAGCCATTCCATACACCACCAATTTGATAGCAGATGAAATATTCGCCAGCATCTGTAACAGCAACTACTTCAATTTGACCTTCACGGTTTGTTGTTGCAGCTACGCTAACAGCATTTTTTAAAGGTCCTGTTGAACCTTCTGCCGTTCCGTATAAAGCACTTGCTTGTGACCATACTAATTTATCTCCTGGTTCTATTTGCCATGTATGTGCTACCATCTTTGCTTCATCAATATAAAAAGCTTCTACACGTCCGTCTGAATTCGTTGCAATCTCAAAATTATTCATAATTTCTAATTTTATAATTTCCTACTCTATTTAAAACTGGCTTTTCGGGTTTCGCCTGTAAAAACCAAAAAGAGCGAACTAACATTCTCATTATTTGATTTTTATAACAATACAAATATGCTACAGTTCTTGTGTTTTTTATAAGTAGAAATTACCTGCTTTTATAAAACAGATAGAATTACCACGATGTAGGTTTTAACTTAATTAGGACATCCTCAACTCCATAAATTTCTATACTCGCGTCCATAAACAAACTAAAACAATTCGTGCATTCGTGGCAGAAAACTGATCATGTTTCATAGTGCTTCTCGATACCATTTTTCTTCATTTCATTATGAAAAATCACTCCTTTAGACGTTTTGTTAACAGATTGCTTCGTTATACTTCCTCAAAAAGACGTTTCAAAACACAAACCAACAACTAAAAACAAAAATTTCATATTCCTACGATTTTCCGTAATTTTACGCCATAAATTATTCAGATTGAACACGAAAAGAGTACTTATTATTGGCGGACCAGGCACTGGGAAATCTACCTTGATTACAGCTTTAGAAGAAAAAGGACATGTTTGCTTCCATGAAATTTCACGAGAAGTGACCGCTGCTGCACAGAAAAAAGGCATTGAACAACTGTTTTTAACGCAACCTTTGCTGTTTAGCGAATTGCTATTGAAAGGTAGAATTCAACAATTTAAAGATGCAGAATCACTTGATAGAAACTATGCTTTTTACGATCGTGGCATTCCGGATGTAGCCGCATATATGGATTATACAGGCGACGAATATCCTGATATGTTTCGTGAAGCTTGTAAGAATCATACCTATGATGTTGCTTTTATGTTAGCGCCATGGAAAGAAATTTATGAGCAAGACAATGAACGTTACGAAAGTTTTGAACAAGCAGAAACCATTCAGAAGTTTTTGACAACAGCTTATGAAAGCTACAATTACAAACTGATTGATGTACCGTTCGGAACCATTTCAGAACGTATTACATTCATCCTACATACACTTAAAAACCACGAATGACCAAACCGCTTGCACTTTTAGAAAAATATTGGGGACATACTTCGTTTCGTCCTTTGCAAGAAGATATTATAAATGCGGTTATTCAACAAAAAGATACCTTGGCTTTATTACCAACTGGCGGTGGAAAGTCAGTTTGCTTTCAAATTCCTGCGTTGGCTATGGAGGGAATTTGTATTGTGGTTTCACCTTTGGTTGCCTTAATTCAAGATCAAGTAGCCAATTTAAAAGCCAACGGAATTAAAGCAATTGCCTTAACTGGCGGATTGAAAGCAACTGAAATTAGTGACTTACTGGACAATTGCGTGTATGGCGATTATAAGTTTTTGTACGTATCACCCGAACGTTTACAGCAAGAAATTATTCAACAACGCATCAAGCAAATGAACGTCAACCTAATTGCAGTTGATGAAGCGCATTGTATTTCGCAATGGGGAAATGATTTTCGTCCAGCATATAAAAACATCAATACGCTTCGTGAGTTGTTGCCAAACGTTCCATGTATTGCATTGACTGCAACTGCCACGCCAACAGTTGTAAAAGATATTGAAGCGAGTTTGCATTTAAAAGATGTACAAAAATTTCAGCAATCGTTTACACGCAAAAATTTAGCGTACACAGTCTTAGAAACCGAAAACAAAATCATAACCATCGAGAAAACTTTGCGCAAATATCCGCAATCATGTATTGTGTATACGCGCAACCGAAAAAGTACCGTAAGTATTCATGAATCGCTTTCGCGGGAAGGATTTACGAGTGTATTTTTTCATGGTGGACTTTCGTCAGAAGAGAAAAAAGACAATCTACAAAAATGGTTGAACGGTAAAGTGCAAACGATCGTGGCTACAAATGCTTTTGGAATGGGAATTGATAAACCCGATGTAAAGAATGTGATTCACGTACAATTGCCCGATAGTTTAGAAAATTACTATCAAGAAGCAGGACGTGCAGGACGAAATGGCGAATATGCAAACGCCATCATTCTAACTGATGCGAATGATATTGACAGTTTACAGAAACAGTTTATTCATAACTTACCAAGTGTGGATTTCTTGAAAATCGTTTTTAGGAAGCTGTGTAGTTTCTTTCAAGTTGCTTACGGTGAAGGTTATGATACTAAACATGCACTGGCTTTTTACGAATTCTGCAAAACATATCAATTTCCCACACAAAAAACATATACTGCGTTACAATTATTAGACAGACATAGTATAATTCAGCTTTCGCAGCATTTTCATAGAAAAACGTCGTTACAGTTTATAGTGGATCAATTTAATTTGATGAAGTATCTCGATACCAATTCTAACGTAAGTTTAATTACACAAGCAATTTTACGCACGTACGGCGGTGCTTTTGAACAGAAAATACAAATTAACACCCATTTTTTAGCGCAAAAGTTAGGATTGCCTAAGTATAAAATTGCAGAGACCATTCAGCAATTAGCAAAAGATGAAATCATTACACTTGATGAAATTCAGACTGATGCAGAAGTTACTTTTTTAGTCGCTCGTGAAGATGATAAAACAATTCATCCGATTGCAAAAGAAGTACGACAACAAAACGAATTGAAAAAGAAACGTGTTGCAGCCGTTATCAAGTACATAAAAGATACGGAAACTTGTAAAAACATTCAGCTACTCGCCTATTTTGGTGAAGCAACAAAAACTCCTTGCGGAATTTGCTCCGTATGTAGAACACAAAAAGCGGTAACTCCCAATACGGAAATGCAATTGCTCATTAGAGATGACATTTTGAAGGTTTTAAAAGAGAAACCAATGACCTCAACCGAAATTTGCGCTATTTTACCATATAGAGAAAACGCGCTATTAGCGATAATTCAGTTACTTTTGGAGGCTGAAAAAATTAAATTAACAGAAACAAATACTTATACCATATAATATATGAGAGATTTAAGAATCGTTTTTATGGGTACGCCCGATTTTGCTGTGGCAACTTTAAAAGCACTATTGGATGCCAATTATACTGTAGTTGGTGTAATTACTGCGCCCGATAAACCTGCAGGTCGCGGACGCAAGATGCATCAATCTGCCGTGAAGAAGTTTGCCTTAGCAAATGGTTTGAATGTGTTGCAACCTACAAACTTAAAACGCAAATCTTTTGTGGCCGAATTAAAAGCGTTAAACGCGAATTTACAAATTGTGGTTGCTTTTAGGATGTTACCGAAAGTTGTTTGGCAAATGCCGGCATACGGAACTTTTAATTTACACGCTTCGTTACTTCCTAGTTATAGAGGTGCAGCGCCAATTAACTGGGCTATTATTAATGGTGAAACAAAAACGGGCGTGACTACTTTCTTTATTGATGAGAAAATTGACACAGGTGCTATGATTTTTCAGGAAGAACTTCCTATTGATCCAACAGAAAATGCTGGTTCATTACATGATAAGTTAATGGCTATTGGAAGTGCGTTGGTTGTAAAAACAGTTCAGCATATAGAAAAGGATGAAGTTACGACGACCATTCAACCAAATTTGGAGAATGTACGAACGGCATATAAGATTCATAAAGATACTTGCAAAATTGATTGGACAGATACGATAGACCATATATATAATAAAATTCGCGGATTGAGTCCGTATCCTGCATCATGGACAACCTTATATAATGGAGACGATACCTATAAAATTAAAATATATGAAGTAGCAAAAGTAATTGAATCACATGCTATTGCTGTGGGAAGCGTGATTAGTTCTAAAAAAGAGCTAAAAATTGCGGTGAAAGAAGGGTACATTATTGTAAGAGTTTTACAGCTACCTGGAAAGCGTTCAATGGAAATTAGGTCATTGTTAAACGGTTTTACTTTTGAAAAAGACGCAAAAGTCTCGTAAGCCCTATATCTATTGATACGAGAGAAAAACAACAAAAAACAGTCGTGTTTATTAACAATCGCCTTAAGTTATTAACAAAAACGCGGTTTTCCCGCGCTATTACTTGCATGACAAAGAAATCCGTATAAATTTGTATTGCTTTTAAAAATAATGTTTAACCAACAATTAATAATTCAACAATTATGAACAAAACAGAATTAATTGACGCAATGGCTGCTGACGCAGGAATTTCTAAAGCTGCAGCAAAGAAGTCATTGGAATCATTTTTAGGAAATGTAGAAGGAGCTTTAAAAGGAGGAAACAGAGTTTCTCTAGTAGGATTTGGATCTTGGTCAGTATCGGAAAGAGCTGCAAGAGAAGGAAGAAATCCACAAACTGGAAAAACTATCCAAATTGCTGCTAAAAAAGTAGTAAAGTTTAAAGCAGGATCTGACTTAGGAAAAGCTGTTAACTAATTATATTTAGCATATAAATTAGACAAAAAGCACTCAAATTTGAGTGCTTTTTCGTTTTTTATGAGGTTATGAAAAGTGCTGTATTTGATTATTCCGTTTTTTTTTAATAGATTTAAGTAACCTAAAAAAACGCAAATGATTGCCTTAAAACCCAATAAAGGACATCTTTTAGTTGCAGAACCATCCATTATTGGAGACGTATCTTTCAACAGATCAGTTGTTTTACTTGCTGACCATACTGAAGAAGGATCTATTGGCTTCATTTTGAATAAACCACTAAATGTTCATCTTTCGGACTTAATTCCGCAATTTTCTGACGCAAAAATGTCATTTAAAGTATATAATGGTGGACCTGTAGAACAAGATAATTTATATTTTATTCATAAAATACCGCACTTGGTACCTAATAGTATAGAAATTTCGCTGGGGATTTATTGGGGCGGCGATTTTTCTTCTATTGCCAAACTTTTAGAAGAAGATAAATTACAACAAGACGACATAAAGTTTTTTCTGGGATATTCTGGTTGGCATGCCAATCAATTAAGTGAAGAATTGAATTCTAATTCTTGGGTTATTGTTGAAAATGAATTTCAAAAAGAGATCATTTCCAAATCTTGCAAGTCTATTTGGCGTAATAAGATGATGGAATTTGGTGGCGAATATTTGATTTGGTCAAATGCGCCTGAAGATCCGAGTCATAATTAACTACACTCCTAGTCTAATTTTCAAGTTTAATTTCGCTATTAAATCTCGCGCAACGGTAGTTTCAAACTGTTTTTTGCGGTATTTTGTGATGGGAACAATTCCTCGAATTACATTTGTGATAAAGAATTCATCAGCTTTTTGAATTTCAAAAGGTGAGATACTTTCTTCTTTCAATTCATAATCGGGTGTTTTTTCTATGATTTCCAGTAATTGCTTTCGTAAAATTCCTTTTAGGCAACCATCAGTAATTGGTGGTGTTTTAATTGTGTTTCCTTTCACCAAAAATATATTCCCATTTAAAGCTTCTACAACGCTTTTATCTTCATTAACCAACAAACAGTTGTCCAAGTCATTTTCTTTGGCGTAAATGCTTCCTAATACGTTTATGATCTTGTTATTCGTCTTTAATGTAGAAAGCAATCCTTTGTTGATGTAAAAGTCTTTGTACAAATCGACTTCAAACTTTGCTTCAGAAAGCAAGTAAAAAGGTGATTTTAGTTCATTTGCGGTAATGATATATTCAACTTCGTTAGAATCTGGCAAGTACAATCCGCCATCACCTCTAAAAACTGTAAAGCGTACGCGTGCATTCGTTAAATCACTTGCTTTTAACGTATTGATTATTTCTTCTTCTAGAAATTCCATCGTAAAATTCATTGGGATTTCCATTCTTAAAATTCGCATTGACTCCATTAATCGGAAATAATGATCTTCCCAAAACAGGATTTTATTTGCAACGATTCTTAGGGTTTCAAAAAGCGAATCTCCATATTTTAGTCCTCTATTTTCAACATTCAGTATTGTAGTTTCTGTACTGATGTTTCCATTAAAATTTACCATAAAAAAAGCCTTGATTATCTCAAGGCAAATATACTTTTTAAAAATGGTTTTTCTTAGCGAGAACCTAAAACTTGTTTCAAACTTCCAATTTGGTTTTCCCACAACATTTTACCTTCTTCAACTTCTTCATCGTCATCTGCGTGATCGATTACTATAAGAGAAACATCTTTAGTAATTTCATCGACTACTATTTTCATTTCAAAATAATACGATGTGTCTTCATCTTCTTCCCATTGAAAGCGGATACGCTCATTATTTTTCTTTCCAAGGAGCTTTGCCGTTTCTTCTTCACCGTCCCATATAAATATAAAAATCTCACCTCTCGAGTTTACATTATCTGCATACCATTCAGACAATCCTGAAGGTGTAGATAGATATTGGAACAAAAGCTGTGGAGAAGATTGTATAGGGAACTCAATTTCGTATTTTACTTTATCTGACATGCTTTATTTGTAATTATGTTGTCGACAATATATACATTAATTGCTAAGTTTAAAAGAAAACGATAAAAAAAATAATTTTTGTGTAATATTTGCTCAAAAAAAAATAGTTACTATATTTGCACCCGCAAACACGGCGAGGTAGCTCAGTTGGTTAGAGCGTCGGATTCATAACCCGGAGGTCTCGGGTTCAATTCCCGATCTCGCTACAAAGACAATTATACACGTATTGTCAATGTTTATAAGGTTTTCCATCATTTGGAAAACCTTTTTTTTATGTCTAAATTACATCTCCTTTTAACAAACGCATATAGAAACGCATATACTTTGAGTAAGAACCTATACACAGAACCAAAAATTTATGATGCAGATGGCGATCTTTCCAAACGTTGGTATGTGTACTATTATTATCGGAATCCCGTAACAGAAAAATTAGTCTTACAACCACCTTTATATATGGGAGTCAACAGATTAAAGACTAAAAAAGAACGAATGGAAATGCTCGTTATTAACAGAATAGCATTGCATGAACTACTGAAAAAAGGATATAATCCTTATGAAACCTACAAAGAAACTGATAAACGCATTGAACAACAAAAAATACAAGAAGAAGGTACTGAAATTGAAAGTCAACGAAAAAATTATACTGTAAAAGAAGCTTTATTTTTTGCTTTAAAGCAACGTAAACCGCATTGGAAAAAGAAAACTGCGGGAACTGGATATTCTGGACTAAACT
>NZ_JBGCDL010000098.1:0-6924 GCF_045105435.1 Kordia sp.
TATGGGAACTAATATATGTTTCATCTTTTTACTTTTATTTAGTGTATGTGTTGAATGGAATTTGCTAATAATCACATAATTTACAACTAATTAACCATTACAGCGCATTCCACAAACTTAAAATTTTTGCAAAAATAATCAATTTTTAATTCTATTGTGATATTTCTGTTTTTTAAACTTCAAAAATAATTTGATCTTTTAGAAGATTATTATAGTTTTAGCAGTAACTGAAAATGCAATGCATAAAAAATCAATCAAAAGAAAATGAAAAACACCTTATACATACTAATAGGAATCTTAATGGTTTGTGCAATCTTATATATTATCACATATCTAAAAAAGAATCAAAAGCCTTCAGAAGCTATTGTAAAGACGGAAAAAAACAAGAAACTATAGTAGAAGAACCAACCGTTAATACTGACGATTTGACTTTTTCAGAAAAACTAAATCAAACAAAAAAAGGATATCCATTTAAAGCATGGAGAGAAGCATTTTTTGAATATAAAATGGAGCAATACTCCGAAGAAAATTGCAATGCTGCTAAAGCTATTTTTGACAATTTAATTGTTAAACTTATTGAACTAGGCGAACATGGAAATGAAAAAGACAAAATAGCTCTTTTTGAAAAAGCAGTGAATTCATTAAACAGTTTAGACAATACTGTTGGAAGTTTAATTGAAACTGGCGAAAGAGAAGATTTATGTGAATTAATTGACCAAATAACAATTGCTTCTGGATTGGACCCGCAAAACTATGCAGACGGAGAAGGACTTTCAGATCTTTGGAGAGAATGGTAAACAATTTGAGCATGAAAAAACATAATTTCAAATTTATTTTCCAAAATGCATTCGATACGTTCAAGGTTTTTGAAACGATTCCGTTTGAAATTAGTGGCGTTTTAATTGAAGGACATTCCAAAACGATTTGGCAAACGTTGAATCATTTACTAAAATGGAGAGAATTTCAAATCCAAAAAATCGCAAACATCAATGCTACAATTGATTTTAAGGAATCTGAATCTTGGATCACGGAATCGAAGCCGAATACTAAGAATGAATGGGAATTAAAGATTAACGAATTCCAACATCAAACAGAAGAAATTAAAAACCAAATCGATACGCTTGATACTTCAGATATAAAAATAGACGAAAAACTGAAATTGATTCAAGATTCAAGCACTCATTTAGCTTTTCACTTAGGTGAAATAATACTAATAGCCAGACAGAAAAATAAATATCCTAAACCGAGTGAAATGAATCAATTTTTGGCGGAATAAAATTACGCATCATATAACTCATAAAACCGTTGTAACTTAACTAAAGAAAATGAACCTATTTGAAACGGAAAGATTACGAATTAAAAGCCTAGAAAAGACAGACAAAGTACATTTTGCTGAACTATTTACAGATCCAAAAGTTTTGGAATTAATTCCTCAAAAAGCATTCACAGAACAGCAAATAACAGATAGATTCAATAATAATCTAAATATAGCATTAAGCGATATAAAAACACAAAAATGTGCTTTTGGAATCTTCAAAAAAGACAATCCTGAGTTAATTGGACTTGCTCTATTTTTAAAAAATGAAGACAATAAAGAAGAATTAGGATATCGCTTTCGGGTAAATGCTTGGGGAAATGGCTACGGAACAGAAACAACAAAAGGAATGTTGAACTTTTATTTCAACACATTACATACAGAAAAAGTTACCGCAGACGTTAATGTTGCAAATATTGCTTCCGTAAAGATTTTGGAGAAGTTCATGAAATGTGTAAAAGAGTTCTTTAACGAACGAGACAACTGCACAGACAGAAGGTACGAATTAGAAAAAAATAACTGGTTGCAACAAAATCAATAAAACGTAGGTAATATGGAAACAGATTTTTGCTTCAGATGTGGTACTAACTTAGTCTTTTTAGAAAGTACTGATAAATTCCACTCTAGTGAATGCAAAAAATGTGGTCAAGGATACGCCAAAGAAAAAGGGAAATCATTAATTGACAGTCGAGGAAATAGTTCTTTTGCGGTCTCACTTTATTCGATAATTTTTGACAAAGAAAAAATAACTACCAAACAAATTAAAAAAACAGCTGCTGCATATATTGATGAACATGACAACAGGTGGCTAAAGGTTTTCATTGAAGATATCGAAAAAGAAATAGAAACTCCAAAACTAAACTTGTTAACACTATTACCTTTACATGGAACCGAAGAAATCGCTAGAGACTGGTTAAATCGTTTAGCAAAAGAAATAAAAACACGCATGAACTTACAAATTCGAAAAGCAACTTCCCAAGACATTGATGCTTTACTCAACATCACAAAAGCCTGTGCAAAATTCATGATTGATAAAGGAATTTTTCAATGGAATGAAAACTATCCAAATCGGGAAGCATTTGAACATGATGTCACTCGAAACGAACTCTACGTGTTACTAGAAACTGGTAAAATTGTAGGTTGTATTGTCATTTCTACCTTGATGGATGAAGAATATAAAACTGTAAATTGGCATACGCCAGATGGAACAAATATATACATTCACCGATTGGCAATTCACCCAAAAACACAAGGAAAAGGCTATGCACAATTTTTGATGGAATTTGCAGAAAACTATGCTATAGAAAAAAAGTATCGCTCTATACGATTAGATACCTTTAGTAAGAACGCTAGAAACCAAAAGTTTTACGAACTTCGCGGCTATAAAAAACTGGAAGATATATACTTTCCAAAACAAAGCGTATATCCATTTCACTGTTACGAACGAATTCTTTGAAAACAAAAGTCACTACATCACAAGTTAACAAACTCGCTATTCCTGCGTTAATTGCCGGAGTTGCCGAACCGTTATTATCTATTACAGATACCGCCGTTGTTGGAAATGTAGACATAAACGCAACCGAAGCCTTAGCCGCTGTCGGAATTGCAGGCGCATTCATTTCTATGTTGGTGTGGGTTTTTGGACAAACTCGAAGTGCAATCTCTTCGTTAGTTTCACAATACTTAGGCGCAAACAGATTAGAAGAAATAAAAACCTTGCCTGCACAAGCCATAGGAATCATTCTCCTTATTAGCTTTGTGGTTATTGGTATAAGTTATCCTTTTGCAGAGTATATTATGAATTTTTACAATGCAGAAGGTATCATTTTAGACTACAGTAGTGCATACTTCCAAATTCGCATCTTTGGCTTGCCGTTTACATTGCTCACCTTTGCTATTTTTGGTGTATTTAGAGGTTTGCAAAACACCTACATTCCCATGGTAATTGCCATTCTTGGCACACTACTAAACATTGGATTAGATCTTGCTTTTGTGTATGGAATACAAGGATTTATTCCTGCCATGCATGTAGAAGGTGCTGCGTATGCAAGTCTTGTTTCACAAGGATTTATGGCAGTATTATCGGTTATTCTGTTGTTGAAAAAAACACAAATTCCGCTCAAAATCACCTTGCCAATCCATGACGAATTGCCCAAACTTGCTGTAATGATTCTCAACTTAATCATTAGAACCATTGCTTTAAATGTGGCATTGTATTTCGGAATTTCCTTTGCAGCAAAATACGGTGCAGCACACAATGCAGCGTACACAATTTTGCTAAACATTTGGCTTTTTGGGGCGTTTATTATTGATGGATATTCGAGCGCAGGAAACATCTTATCTGGAAAACTATATGGTGAAGAAAACTATGTCGAATTGGTAAAACTCAGTCAACGATTAATACGTTATGCCATTATTGTTGGTGTTGTTATGTTGATTATTGGCGGTATTTTATATTATCCTATCGGGAAAATATTCACAAAAGAAACTGCCGTTTTAAACGAATTCTATGCCGTTTTTTGGCTCGTATTGGCCATGCAACCTATTTGTGCCATTGCTTTTATCTTTGACGGAATGTTTAAAGGGTTAGGAAAAATGGCAATGTTAAGAAACGTATTGCTTGTGTCTACCTTTGCCGTATTTGTTCCTACTATTTTCTTGTTAGATTGGTTCGATTTAAAACTATATGCCGTTTGGATTGCTTTTACCTTTTGGATGATAGCACGTGGGTTTCCGCTTATTTATTTCTTTAGAAAAGAATTTGTTCCGAAAATGAGAAACTAGACTTCTTCTTTTTATGTTAGATGTTGAATGATAAATTTTAAATTATTGCTCACTGTTATGTAATTACTCTTGCCGTTTTTCATAATAAAATGAAGAAAAATTGCATTTCGACTACGCTCAATAGAGCTATCGAGAACTACTTTCATGTTAGGTTCACTTTTGCTTTTAGAATCTTTTTTTTATTTTAAATGTTAAGTGTTGAATTTTAAATTATTGCTCACTCATCTGTGATACTGAATCAAGTTCAGTATGACGTTACTCTTCTATTTTCTCAAACCGTCGGATCGAGTGGTTTTTCGCAATGAAATGAAGAAAAATTATATCGAGATCTTGTTTGAAACATGAATAGATTCCTATCTTAGCAGCTATAGCATTTGAAAAAAGTCCTGATTATTGATTCGGAAAATCTTGGTTCTTTTTTCTGCACAAAATCACAAACCATGAGCACAACACGAAGCAACGGAAGTTTATACACCAATATTCAAAATAATATCGCAACGATAGAATTTGGGCATCCAGCAAGTAATTCTTTTCCTGGCGAATTGTTAGATAGATTGACAAACGAATTGCACAAACTATCCGAAAATGATGCTGTACACGCTATTATTCTCAAAAGTGAAGGCGATCGTGCATTTTGTGCTGGTGCTTCTTTTGATGAATTAATTGCTATTGATAATTTGGAAGCTGGAAAAACGTTTTTTAGTGGTTTTGCGAATGTTATTAATGCGATGCGATCGTGTGGAAAGCTCATTATTGGTCGTGTACAAGGAAAAGCAGTTGGTGGCGGTGTTGGGTTAATTTCTGCTTGTGATTATGCAATGGCAACCGAAGCAGCTTCTATCAAACTTTCTGAATTAACGATCGGAATTGGTCCATTTGTAATTGCACCTGCGGTACAAAATCGAATTGGAAAAGCTGGATTCTCAGAGTTAAGTCTGGCGCCAAGCGAATGGAAAACTGCGTATTGGGCAAAAGAAAAAGGCTTGTTTGCTAGAGTCTTTGAATCGCAACAAGAATTGGACAAAGAACTTGAAATCTTTGCAGCAAAACTCGCTTCGTACAATCCGGATGCATTGGCAGGAATGAAAAAAATATTGTGGGAAGACACAGAAAACTGGGACACACTTCTAGCAGAACGCGCTGAACTTTCTGGAACACTTGTTTTATCTGACTTTACAAAAAAGGCTTTAGCGAAGTTTAAGAAGTAGTTTTTGTCATTCCTGCGTAGGCAGGAATCTCTTAGAATTAGGTTTGTGATGCGAAATCCACGTCATGCTGAGCTTGATTCAGTATCTCATTGTAATTCTTACTAGCTTATCAAACAAGGCATAAAATTTGATGCTTTATTGGAAGCTAACTCTGTTCCCATGAAGAAAATTATTTTAAGTTTTATTGTTTTTGCAACACTATTTTCCTGTTCTAAAAAAGAGCAATATTATGGAATATGGCGTTTAAATGGATTTTCTCTTTCAAATCCGAACTATTTAAAAATAGATGCTGACAGTATTTATTTAAGCGAATTAGGTAATTATTGGACTAGTTATCCTGTAAAAATTAAAAATAACTACATACGTTTTGCTGGACAAACTTATCCAACTTCTATTTTTAAAGATTCCTTAATTTTTAATCACAATCTTTATTGGAAAGACACAATTTATTCACCTTTAGATATAAAATTACCAAATATAAAATCTGAAAGTACCGTTGAAATTGATCCAGATGCGAATATTTATTATATGTCTTATGGTAAAAAACCAAATACTGATGAATATGCATTTTTGCTAAATGATAAATATGGTTCTTTTTCAGATATTAAGCACTTTATGTCTTCTTACAGTTGTGGCGGTGGAGAATATGATCCTCCTCATACATTATTTATATGTGATAAGAATACATCGACAAGAGATTTAGAAAAATTTTTCTTGGAGTTATTTAGAGTAAACACAAGAACTTTATACACTGTGAATTCTACTGATTATAAAACATATACTGATTCTATAAAATCTATTTCCTCTCAACAAAAACAAATTCTTTCTTATATTTTCAATCCAAATTACGATCAAAAAATAAATGGCGATGTTTTTCAACCAACAATGCTAAGAGATTTTTCAATATATCCTACAAAAGATCTACAACCCGAAAAAATAGTCTTTGCTTTTCTAATTCAGAATGAATTTTATTATCAAAAAGAAAATTGTAGTTCTGATGTGTTTTCGGCTAAAATTCAGCAAGCAGTTTCTCAACATAAAACGTTGATTACACTATTTGATTTAAAGTCAGATTATAAACATTATTTAGAGTTTAACGATATTGTTAATAGTAAATATCTAAAAATCTATGATAGCATTACCAAACAAAACTACAACACAACTTACAAGCAATTAGATAAAGAAAAAAAAGTGATTGTTAGAAGATTATATACAAAAAAGGTGATTCAAAACATCTCAATTCCGCATTTTCTTTCTTTTGAAGAAACTCCAATTGAAAATTTTAACTTTCCTTTTAAAAATGTAAAACAACAACTTCCAGAAATTTATTTTGAAGGATTAAAATAATGATTATTAAAACGTAAACGCGAGTTTTTAAACTCGTGCTCACAAACTAACTAAAAAGCCAAAAGTAAGCAGCCAAAGGCTAAAAACAATTTTAGCAAACAACCAATCCAATAAAAAACTATCTTTGCGCATTAATTGAGAATGAAAATGAGCAAAATTCGCATTACAAAGCAATTTAATTTTGAAACCGGTCACGCTTTATACGGTTATGACGGGAAATGTAAAAACGTACACGGACATAGTTATAAACTCTCCGTAACCGTGATTGGA
>NZ_JBGCDL010000099.1:0-33623 GCF_045105435.1 Kordia sp.
TAATACGACTTTAGACAAAGAACAGTGTTTATTAGACCAAGACTTCATTAAAGATGAAAAGTCTACAGTTGCTAAATATGTTTCTTCTTACGGAGAAGTTGAAGTAACAGGTTTTAAACGTGTATCTTTAGGATAAGCAAAATACTCTTCGGAGTTTTATATAGAAAAAGGATCGTCAAGTTGGCGATCCTTTTTGTTTTTTACGATTCTATTTATCTACAACCATAGACTTCATAGGTTCTAAACCCACAAAATGCCCCAATAGTTTCTCCACAGGCATAGCCGCCTTGCGTTTCACAGTCAAAAGTATCTTCACAATCACCTCCAGAGACTTCGTTGCACAAAGCAATGAAAGTTTCATCATATCCTCCTTTTAGGTTTTTAAAATTAGAAATGGCTTTTTTATTAAGTTGTAATGATTTTAAATGTTTCTTTTTCATGATAGTATATTTTAAATATTTCTTTTAAAGATACCGTATTGACTCATATTAAAAGAAAGTTTATATTTTAAATTATTTATAACGATCATAAGCAAAACGTATCTAAAAGAAAAAAATCGCCAGTTGACGATCCTTTTTTGGTTTTAAAATATACATAGTTTCCAATTCACCAGTGAAATTAAAGAACTCGTTTAACTATTTAGAATTCACACAAATTAGACGTTTTAAATTCTAATTTCAGTACTAAATAAATATAAACGAGTTCCCAAAAAACGAAACAAGTTCGTTTTAAACTAACGAATTAATTTCTAACAACCTACACAAGTATTTTGCAATTCTAATGAAAATACACACTGTTGCTCACAACGTCTAAACGTTGAAAGATTACCTCCACCAACTGGAGCAGAAACGTTTACTGTTGAAATTGTTTTCTTGTTAAGCTTTAAACTGTTGATACTTCTTTTTTTCATAATAATGTGTTTTAAAATTAATAATTAATCAAAGTTAACTGCATCTATGATTTTATGAAATACCATGTTTATGGTATGTTTAATCTTTTAATTCAGCATATTATATTTTTAAAACATCATTCCATTGCGTTTACAGAACCAAAAACAACTGCATAAAAAAAGATCGCCAATATTGACGATCCTTTTTTAGTTTTTATTTACAACCATACACTTCCCAAGTTTCATACCCGCAAAATGAGCCAATGGTAATATTATCATCACCAGTTCCAGGTGAATCTCCATTACATAGAAACTCGGTATATATATCTGTAGGTACCCAATAGTTACTTGTTGTGATACATCCTGATAACATTCCGCCTTTTAAATTAGAAATCGCTTTCTTGTTAAGCTCTAATAATTTTAATTTTTTCTTTTTCATAATAATCGATTTAAATTAATGTTTCTAAAAATATATTCACAATAGAATAGAAAAATAGTTAACATATTCACAATAAAAGTGTCATTTCAATGAAAATAATTTATGGAATCCATAAGCGATTTATATGCTAAATTAGATTAAACAGCATTATTATGGACAATACTGAGAATGTCCACTACTAAATACTTCTCAAATTTCATATTCGCACTAACTATTGATATTAGTACCATTTTTTCCGCTTTTTAAATTATTCAAGTCAAATACGTTTTGTTCTTTCAATTGTAATTTTAAATTAATTTTCTTTTTAAAAATTTACGGTTACTTACACTTTATATATCACAAGTACGATCCCAATAAACAAATTATTTTGCATAAAAAAAGATCGCCAAATTGACGATCTTTCTTAACTGAATTATATGTGGGTCATTGCATACAACACACAATTATTGCGTATCAATTACAACTACGAATCTTTTTAAAGTCCGCCATCTGTTTTACAACAAACATCTATTGCTCTGGTAAGTGACTCAATACAGTATTGCTCTTCACTATATGTTGAATTTCCTCCTTTAATTGTATGCAGGTCGCTTAAATTTGAAATTTTTGATTTTGTTAATCCTAGTTTTAATATTCTCTTTTTCATAGCATTTTTGGTTATTGTGGTTATTTTATTGATTACTCAAAATTAAGAAACTACTTTCCTGTAAATGTTAAGGTTCTCATAATAAAACAGCTCCACCTATTTAAAAAAATTATGATTCATATTAGTAATTTATATGTGTTAAGCTAGAAAAGTATAAAGCAAAAAAAAAGTTGCCTACTGACAACTTTTCTTCTTCTTTTTCTTTTTCATTTTGCAATTTTAACAACATGTTTGCCGAAGCAATATTGTCTTTATTATTATAGTCTATAACAGACATTTGTTGTTTCAAAAAATATAAGCGGAGAACGTATTGTACTACACAAGCGATTGCAATACTATATACTTTATAAAGTGATTATTTTTGAATTATACCTAACAAACAAAAATATGCTTTATAATTTTATGCTTATACCTTATTGTTGATTGCATTACAAAGATACGCAGGCACTAACCGCAAATCTGTTAAGAAAACCTTAATAAAACACGCGTTCTAATTAAAACAAATTATACCTATCATAAGGGAATCTTATGATAGGTATAATTATGATTTACTATCTCTTTTAAATATGTAAAATATCTATTCAAATATTAAATGACATCCTATAAAAGAAATGTACATAAAGATGAATCCTAACACGAAGTGTGTGTACGGACAATCATCACAATAACCTTTACAAGTTACCCACACAAACAATGCGTTGCTTCTGAACCTCCGTGACAAGTGGTTACAATAGTGTCACGAATACACTCATCTTCTGTTCCAAAAACAGGACAACAAAGATCTACAAAGTTTTTACTGACAGTATATATTTCAAACTGTCCTCCTTTTACATTTGCCAAATTAGAAATTTCTACCTTGTTCAATCCTAACTTTAATTTTTGTTTTTTCATGATTTTACTTGTTATATGTTTTACGTGAAGATAGCTTATAGAACATTTAAAAAATAAGACTAACGCTCTGTATTTATGAATCATAGGAACATAAAAATTAAAGTTTCAAGCTATAAATTATGCCAAATAACACATAGATTTTCATACTCGAAATTCATAAAATGTAAGTGTGCTTATTTGATGTAATTTCTTATTTATAAAGGATCGTTTTCAAGAAAAATAAAATCACTCAATTGAATTAAATTTTCAAAATATGAACATCATCTACAAAACAAAATAAGGAACACTACTAAAAACATTTTTGTAGACTTCATTATTTGCTATATTTGCAAAACTCATCACAAGAAGCAATGCAATACAAAAGAATATTACTAAAATTATCAGGCGAAGCGCTCATGGGCGATAGACAATATGGAATTGATCCAAAACGCTTAGCTGAATATGCCGAAGAAATCAAACAAGTAGTTGATTTAGGAATACAAGTAGCCATTGTTATTGGTGGTGGAAATATTTTTAGAGGCGTTGCAGGTGCCAGCAATGGTATGGACAGAGTGCAAGGTGACCACATGGGAATGCTGGCTACTGTAATTAACGGACTCGCCTTACAAAGCGCCCTAGAAGATGCAAATGTATACACACGTTTGTTAACAGCACTAGAAATTAAAGAAGTTGCAGAACCATATATTAAAAGAAAAGCAATTCGCCATCTAGAAAAAGGACGTGTTGTTATTTTTGGAGCTGGAACTGGAAATCCATATTTTACAACCGATTCTGCCGCAGTATTGCGTGCTATTGAAGTGAGTGCAGATGTTATTTTAAAAGGAACGCGTGTAGATGGTATTTACAACGTAGATCCTGAGAAAGACACGAAAGCAATTAAGTTTGATCATATATCTTTTGACGAAGTTTTAAAGCAAGGATTAAAAGTAATGGACACGACAGCTTTTACATTAAGTCAAGAAAACGAATTGCCTATTATTGTATTTGACATGAACACTAAAGGAAATTTACTAAAAGTAGTTTCTGGTGAAAATATTGGAACTAAAGTCAACTTATAGTACAAAAATTGGCGTAGTTTTTGATTTTATTCGAACTAAAACAAAAAAATGTTTTAAATTAGTAATGATATAGTGTGTAACATATATGGTTACATTCAATAATTAAAAATAGTATGAACGAAGACATTAAATTTATTATAGATACGACAAAGGAAGGAATGGATAATGCTATTGCGCACTTAAAAAAGCAATTATTAGGTATTAGAGCTGGTAAAGCTTCTCCTGCCATGTTATCAAGCGTTATGGTTGATTATTATGGTTCACAAACACCATTGTCGCAAGTAGCAAACGTAAACAGTACAGATGCGCGCACAATTACCATTCAACCATGGGAAAAAAGCATGATTCAAGAAATTGAAAGAGGAATTATGCTAGCAAATCTTGGTTTTAATCCAATGAATAATGGTGAATCTGTAATTATCAACGTTCCTGCACTTACGGAAGAACGTCGTAGAGACTTAGCCAAACAATCGAAAGGTGAAGCAGAAGATGCTAAAGTTGGTATTAGAAATGCGCGACAAGAAGCAAATAAAGAAATTAAAAATCTTGAGATTTCTGATGATGCCAAAAAAAATGCAGAAATTGACGTGCAAGGACTTACAGATAGTTATAGCAAAAAGATTGACGAAATATATGTAATGAAAGAAAAAGAAATAATGACGGTTTAAAAAACGTTAAACTTATAATAAACTTAAAATATGGCGACCAATGGTCGCTTTATTTTTTGTAACATTATGCCATTAATTTCGTTATAAGAAAAAGGTCAGTTCAAAATACGGCGCATTATGAATGCTGATAACAACTTATAGAATTAACGACCAATTAAATCTGATCACTAAAACATACCCTATATAGATGAAAAAATCAGTATTGATTTTTATTGCATTGCTTACTTCTTTTGCAGCTTTGGCACAACAAAGAATTTCAGGAATTGTCCTTGACGAACAATCTAAAGAATCATTGCCATTTGCAAATATTTTTATTTCAAAAAACAAAGGTACCATTACAGATGCAGAAGGAAAGTTTATTCTCAATCTAAAAAAAGACATTACAACCATCAAGGTTTCTTATATCGGTTATAAAACAATAACCGTTCCTGTGGACCAAAACAAAACATATCTTACCATACGACTTCAACGCACACAAGAATCGCTAGATGCCGTTGTATTGTACAACAAAGAAAATCCTGCATTGCAAATAATGCGCGATGCTATTGATCGTAAAAAACAAAACGATCCCGAGCGCAAACTAAAGTCGTTCAAACTAAACGCATACAACAAGCTTCTTGTTACTGCAAATCCTGATTCTATAAATGGACAAATTGATTCTATCTACACAAAAAAAGATGGAGAACTAGTTTTTAAAGAAGTTGATTCTTCCAATTACAGTTTCAAAAAAGACATGACGCGAAGCCATATTTACATGACTGAAAAAGTGAGCGAGGTTTCATTCAGTTCCTCTAAAGGAAAACGCGAAAAGATTTTAGCTACACGCATGGCTGGTTTCAAAGAACCAATTTACGAAGTATTAGGTATCAAAATTCAGTCATTCTCTTTCTACAATAACAAATACGAGCTTTTTGGAACTTCGTATGCAGGGCCAATGGCAGGAAATGCACTTTCAAAATACGCGTACAAAATTTTAGATACGGTAAGCAATAACAATCGCGAATCGTACATGATTTACTATAGTCCAAAGAAAAAAGGAGAAACTTCTGGCTTGGAAGGTATTCTTTACATTGATCGCGAATCGTATGCATTACAAAAAGGAATTGCCGAAATAAAAGGTGTTATTGACATCAAAGCAGTACAAAATTTTGAGTATAACGAAACATTTGAAGTTTGGTTTCCGACCGACAAGAAAATTCAAATACGAAAAGGAAAAACAGACGATACCGTATCACTTTTTGGACAAGCCGTCAAAGTGCAACGCGGAACTCCACAAGACAGCACCAAAACCGTTAGAAGCAACAAACAAAATGTTAGTGACTTTATTTACCTAACTTCAAACACCAAAAATTTTGATCTATCTATCAACGAACCTGTCAAAATTCGTGGACGTGGATTGGCAATTGAAATTGAAGATTTGGCGCACGATAGAGATGAAGCCTATTGGAGTAAATTTCGAACAGACAGTATTACCAAACGCGGTAGAGAAACGTATGTAGTTTTGGACAGCGTCATTGCAGAAGATGGCGTAGAAAAAGATATTTACTTAGCTAGAAAACTTTTAAAAGGATATTATCCAACAAAATACATCGATTTAGATTTACGCTATTTGGTAAAATACAATAACTATGAAGCCTTTCGTTTGGGACTTGGTGGTGTTACAAATGCTAACTTTTCAACAAAATATCGTTTAAACGGTTACGGAGTATACGGGACGCGTGATAAAGATTTTAAATTTGGAGTTGGCGGCGCAGCCCGATTAGACAAACGAACACAAACTTGGTTTGGAATGTCATATACGGATGATTTGGTAGAAACGGGAAGCTCTCGTTTTATCACAGACAGGCGTGCATTTTCACTATTTGAACCGCGATTATTCAATATTGATTTATTTTACGAAGTAAAACGCCTCACCGCAAATATTGAACATCAAATTACAGCAAAAATGCATGGGAACTTAATGCTTTCACGAAGCAATGTAGAATCTACGTATGATTATGGTTTTGTGCAAAATGGTCAAATTTTTAATGCGTACGACATTACAGAAGCGACACTTTCCATACAATGGAATCCGTTTAGTGAATACATGCAAACGCGACACGGACGTAACGAAATCAAAAAAGGATTTCCGCAATTTGCTTTTCAAGCAACCAAAAGTTTTGATGGTTTCTTGGGCGGCGATTTCGATTATACAAAATTAGATGCGCGAATTGTACATGAAATACGCCCAATAGACAAAGGTGTAACTTCCTTTTTACTAAAAGGTGGTTTGGGTATTGGCAATATTCCTATTTCACATTTATATCACACATCACCAAACAATCCAAACAAAGATGTGCTTTTACAACGTTTCTCAATTGCAGGTAGAAACAGTTTTGAAACCATGTATTTCAATGAGTTTTTCTCTGATAAATATGCAATGTTTCAGGCAAAACACAAGTTTAAGCCGTTTAAAATTACCAAAGGTTTTCGTCCAGAATTGACATTAATTACACGTTTTGCTATTGGTGATGCTGATAATATTGAACGCCATTTAGGACAGCAATTCAATTCGTTGAAACACGGTTTCTCTGAATCTGGGTTTGAAATCAACAAACTATTTGCTGGTTTCGGATTGAGTTTTATGTACAGATATGGCGCATATCACTTGCCAAAATTTGAAGATAACTTGTCATTTAAATTTACTTATTATTTTAGTTTAGGTTTTTAGAGACTGTTTACAATCGTTTTTCATAAATTTGCACGAGCAAAAACGGAACAATGATTAAATGGATAAATACACGCTTCTGGGCAAGTGTTGCACGACTGATTCTTCGGAATAGAATAATCATATTGGCACTTATCATTGGAATGACTGTATTTTTAGGTATGCAATGGAAAAACATGCGTTTCTCTTATACGGAAGCAAACCTATTGCCCGACAATCATCCTGTAAATATTGAATACAATAAATTCCTCGATATTTTTGGTGAAGAAGGAAACTTAATGATTCTTGCCGTAAAAGACAGCTCGCTTTTTACACCCGAAAAATTCAATGCCTGGAATCGACTCAGCAAAAAATTTAATGCAAAACCCGAAGTAAGCGCGGTAATTTCTACTGAAAACCTCAAAAAACTGATCAAAAACGATAAAAATGATCGTTTTGTTCTTGATGATTTGGTGAAAGGAGAAATAGAAACACAGGAACAAGCAGACGCCATTCGTGACGAACTCTTTAAAAATTTACCCTTTTACAAAAGTTTACTTTACAATGACGAAGGTACCATACGAACCGCCGTATATCTTGACAAAGAAATTGTAAACACTTTTATTCGCAGAGATTTTATCTATGACGAAGTGCTGCCAATGATAGAAGAATTTGAAGCAGAAACTGGACTCGATTTACGCGTTTCGGGAATGCCGTACATACGTACTTTAAACTCTCAAAATATTGTCGATGAAATCGGATTGTTCATTGGCGCCGCATTACTCGTTACCAGTTTAATATTCTTTTTCTTCTTTAGATCGTTCCGTGCTACATTCATATCAATGATTGTGGTAATTATTGGTGTAATGTGGGCGTTTGGAGTTATAGGATTATTAAACTATGAAATCACTGTATTAACAGCATTAATTCCGCCTTTAATTATTGTTATTGGAATTCCGAATTGTATTTTCTTCATCAACAAGTATCAACAAGAAATAAAAAAACATGGAAACCAAGCCAAGTCATTGCAACGTGTAATTTCTAAAATTGGAAATGCTACATTGATGACAAACATGACAACTGCTGCCGGTTTTGCTACGTTTATCATCACCGAAAGCAAACTGCTGAAAGAGTTTGGTATTGTAGCTTCTATAAATATCATTGCCATTTTCATCTTATCGCTATTAATCATTCCGATTATCTATAGTTTTATGGCGTTGCCAAAAGAAAAACACTTAAATCACTTGAACAAACGTTGGATTGGTGGTTTTGTCAGTTGGATGGAAAAAATGGTGCGTCATCACCGATTTGCAGTCTATGTTTCGTCTGTAGCATTACTTGCGTTGAGTATTATTGGAATTTATCAAATACGTATTTCGGGAAGTTTGATTGAAGACATGCCGCAACGAGCCGATTTCTTTCAAGACATTCGCTTCTTTGAAAAGGAATTTGATGGCATTATGCCATTGGAAATTTTAATTGATACCAAACGTAAAAATGGAGTTTTAAAACTTCCTACGCTTAAACGCATGGACAAGTTTGAGGAATTAATTGTTGATATTCCAGAACTTTCACAACCAATGTCAGTGGTTAGTTTAGCAAAATATTCGCGTCAAGCTTATTTTGGTGGACTTGCTAAAAATTATTCCATTCCAGCTTCTAACGAAAATACGATCATTTCTACGTTTGTGGCAAAATCCGATTCCGGACTCAATCTGCTGTCAAGCTTTGTCGATTCTACAGGAAGATACGCACGTATTACAACGTTTATGAAAGATATCGGAACCGATAAAATGGAACGTATCGAAGAAAATTTACAAACAAAAATAGACAAAACATTCAAAGATAAATACGATGTTACCCTAACTGGAAAAGCACTCGTTTTCTTAAAAGGAACCAAATATTTAGTCAACAACCTAATCATGTCCCTATCATTGGCAATTTTCTTGATTTCGTTATTTATGGCGTATTTATTCCGTTCGTTCCGAATGATTTTAGTTTCATTAGTGCCAAATTTATTACCCTTGCTAATTACAGCAGGAATGATGGGCTTTTTAGGCGTTCCTATCAAACCATCTACAATTTTGGTATTTAGTATTGCTTTTGGTATTTCTGTGGATGATACGATACATTTCTTGGCTAAATACCGACAAGAACTACGCAGTAACAACTGGAAAATTCGAAAATCGGTCTATGCAGCATTGCGCGAAACAGGCGTAAGTATGTTTTACACGTCTATTGTATTATTCTTCGGATTTTCAGTATTTATGATTTCTAGCTTTGGCGGAACGGTCGCTTTGGGCGGATTGGTTTCAGCAACACTCCTTTTTGCAATGTTAGCAAACTTACTTTTATTGCCTTCTTTATTGCTTTCGCTAGAACGTAGCATTGCAAACAAACGTGTATTAAAAGCGCCTAACTTTAGAATTCTTCCTGAAAAGGAAAACAGAAAACTATCAGACTTGGTACGAAAGAAAGATGATAAAAGTGATCACGAGGACAATAGTAAATAGTACTATTTTTTCTTAAACCATCGATACTTTCTACTTTTCAAACACTTCAAAAAAGTTAAAAAATCAGTATTTGTATTGAAGGTTCAACTTTTAATTTGGTAAAAGTAAAAAAACACTTACTTTTGTGAGATAGGTACAAAAAATAAAGCCTGACATTGTTGTTACAATATCAGACTTTATTCGGTTCCCCCAAACCTACCTTAATTTTCTTAATCATTGAAGACAAATTAAGATTACAATTGATTAATAGCCATGACAAATATATGTCAAGTTACAGCGATTAGACAAGGGGAAAAATCCCCTTTTTACTGGATAATTCCCTTTTATTTATAGGTATTTTACGCTTTAGCGAATTCTCGCAAAATAAAAACGTAATCTTCGTACAAAATCTACACCTTTTATCATCAATTTTATTTCGTGGGCTTTAAGCTGTTTATTTTATTCTTATTCATTCTATCAGATTGAATTTGCTACTAACCATATAAATTGGCATCAAAAAATTGTTGTAGCTCATTTCATAAGTTTTCACTAATAAACTATATTTGTCGCCTAAAATATTTTAAAGATGAAATCATACACAGTCGCTGAGTTACTAAACTCAGAAACATTGCTACAGGAAATTACTGTAAAAGGTTGGGTACGAACGTTTAGAGCAAACCGTTTTATTGCTTTAAATGATGGATCTACCATTAATAATATTCAATGTGTTGTTGATTTTGAAAATACCAATGAAGATATCTTAAAACGTATCGGTACTGGAGCTGCTGTTGCTATTAAAGGAGAATTGATAGAAAGTCAAGGAAAAGGTCAAAAAGTAGAAGTAGCGGTAACTGACATTACGATTTTAGGTGATGCAGATCCGGAAGAAGTATCAAAAACCATTTTACAGCCTAAAAAACACAGTTTAGAGTTTTTACGTGAACAAGCACATTTACGCACACGTACCAACACATTTAGTGCTGTAATGCGTTTGCGCTCTGCCTTATCGTTTGCAGTACATAAATATTTTACTGAAAATGGATTTTACCATGTACACACACCAATTATTACTGCAAGTGATGCAGAAGGTGCAGGAGAAACGTTTAGAGTTTCGACACTAGACCCTAAGAATCCACCATTGAATGAAGATGGAAATGTTGATTATTCACAAGATTTCTTCGGAAAAGAAACCAACTTAACGGTTTCTGGACAATTGGAAGCAGAGTCGTACGCGATGTCTTTAGGAAAAGTATATACATTTGGACCTACTTTTAGAGCTGAAAACTCAAATACATCACGTCACTTGTCTGAATTTTGGATGATTGAACCCGAAGTTGCTTTTATGGATTTGGCAGGAAACATGGACTTGGCAGAAGATTTTATGAAATCAGTACTGAGTTATGTTTTAGAACACAATCCAGATGATTTAGCATTTTTAGAAGAACGTCTAATTACAGAAGACAAATCAAAACCACAAGCAGAACGCAGTGAAATGAGTTTGACAGAGAAATTGCGTTTTGTGATTGATAATAACTTTAAGCGTGTAAGTTATACGGAAGCGATTGATATTTTACGCAATTCGAAACCAAATAAGAAGAAGAAGTTCAAATACTTAATCAACGAATGGGGCGCAGATTTACAAAGTGAACATGAACGTTTCTTGGTAGAAAAGCATTTTAAATGTCCTGTGATTTTATTTGATTATCCTGCAAATATTAAAGCGTTTTACATGCGTTTGAACGAAGATGAAAAAACAGTACGTGCTATGGATATTTTATTCCCCGGTATTGGCGAAATTGTCGGAGGATCGCAACGTGAAGAACGTTTGGACGTATTGAAAGAAAAAATGGCTGCTTTAGATATTCCTGAGGAAGATTTATGGTGGTATTTAGAGCTTCGTAAATACGGAACAGCAGTACACTCTGGTTTCGGACTAGGTTTTGAACGACTGGTAATGTTTGTAACAGGAATGGGAAATATTAGAGACGTAATTCCGTATCCAAGAACACCACAGAACGCAGAGTTTTAAACTACAAAATAATAGATACTAAAAACCGTCAAGAAATTCTTGACGGTTTTTTTATGTTACTTATTTACAAACAAGACATTCCGAAAGACAGTAGGTCTGTTTTGAACAAATAACTAAACTACCGCCAACAGGAGGCGCAGTTATTGGTCCTGTTTTACAAATCGTAACAAATCGTGTTTCTAAAAATGTAGTCGCCAAACCACCTTGTATTTCATTAGAATTTACAGAAGCAATTGTCTGTTTTTCTAGTGATAGTTTATGTAATTTAACTTTCTTTTTTTTCATAATTTTAAATTTTCAATGATATCTAATTGAGTTTTTAGCAAAATGGACAATACGATTTACAAGAATTTAATACCGTAATACATATTTCATTCTTTGGGTCAAGCGTAATAAGTGGTCGTGGAGGATCTACAGTAATTGTACAATTTAAAACGACACTCATTCCTGGACCACACGCAAATGTTCCTGGTGCGCCACCTTGTACTTGCTGCATGTTTGCAATTGTCTTCTTCTGTAAAGACATTTTTTTCAAATTTAATTTTCGTTTTTTCATCCTAAAATAATTTTTAACGGTTTATACTATTTTTTTGAAGATCAAAAACCGCTTCCAAAACACACAAACTAAATTCCCAAATCTAAACTATGCTTATGTTTGCAATCATAGAAATGACTCGTAAAACTTGAAAACGATTTTTTAATTCTTCGTTTCAAAATTAGATAGGTCACTGATTTTAATAAAAAAAATAACGAGACATAAGCGTGACAAATACGCTGTAAAACCCACTATGCGCCGAGGATGAGACAAAAACTGGACAAATTACAAATCGTAGATAAAGTTTTGCAATTGTTTTTCGGAAGCAAAACTCATTTTCTTACGGAGTCTGTATTTACTTTTACGAACACTATCTGGAGATATCACCAAAATATCGGCTATTTCTTTCGTATTAAAGCTTAAACGAATAAGCGCAGCTAATTTTAGATCGCCTTGTGAATACTGAATTGTTTTTACTTTGAAATTCTTGAAGAATTCTGGATATATATTTTGAAATATTGACTTAAAACCTGTCCAATCTCTTTCTGTTAAAATTTTAAAATCGCGCAAATCGTTCAGTATCTTTTCCACTTCTTTCGCATTTTTTACATTCGTAACAGCATCTTCAGAAAGCATTTCCATATAAATTTTGAGAGCTGCTTCTTTTTCAATTGCCTGTTCTTTTACTACTTTCAACTTTTGCTGCATTCTATATTTTGCTTTTTCTTTTTTAGCAATTTGCTGAAGAAAGTGTGTTTTTCTTCTTCTATAAAATGCAAATCCAAATCCGACAGATACTAACAATGCGCCAGTAATTAATAGCATATTCAATTCGGATTTTGCATGTATTTCTTGTAGTTTTTCTTTATTTTTTTGTGCTGATTCTAAATATTCCTGTTTGATAATAGCTATTTTCCCTTCTTCTTTATCAACACGTTTTTTAACTTCAATGTATATTTCTGAAAAGTAAAGCGCCTGTTTTGTATTTCCTTCATTTTTATACAATCGCTGTAAGTGTTTTGCCCTCATTAATATTTTACCAGGAATATCTTTTAACGTTGCTATTTCAAAGGACATGTGTGCATATTGCTTTGCCAATTTTACATCTCCTTGATCAGCATATATTTTAGAAAGTAATAAATTGAGACTTCCATCAAGATTTTTTAGCTTGGCCTTTTTTGACATTTCTATACTTTCTAAAGCCAAGCTTAACGCTTTCTGTTTGTTTCCTTTTTCATAAGATATTTCTGCTAAATTTTTCTTGATAAACATTGTATATCTAGCACGCTTGCTTTTTTCATTTTTCTTTTTATTCAGCTGTGCTGCTTTTTGCAAATAGCTTAGTGCATCATCAAAATTTTTCATTTTTTTATACATCCAACCTACGTGCATATAGACAAAAACCGTATCTACTCTTTCACTACTTTCAATAAGGTTCATTGCTTTTTTGGCAAAGTTTTGTGCATAAGTATACAAACCAAGTTTTGCATACAATCGTGCCATTCGTATATGCGACATTGCCAATACATTTGCATGTATAAATTCTCCATTCTCAGAATTCATTTCAATCGCTTTTTGATACGCTTGAAACGCTTTTGCTGTTTCTCCATCTAATTGATACAAATAGCCCGTTTTGTTATAAACTCTAGCTTTTAAAACTTGATTTTCGATATCTGGAAGTAGTGCTTGCATTTTCTTCAAATACACACGAGCAGAATCTAACTTTATTTCTTCTTTAAAGTAATAGCCAGCACATCTATTATACACTCTAAAAAGCATAACTGGATTTCCTAAAGCTTGTAATTTAGCTTTCTGTAAGTAAAAAATTGCAGAATCTTGCTTATTTTGAAAAGCTAAAACTTTACTTTTTTCCAAGTAGGATACAACCAAAAAATCACGTCCTTTTGCTTGTGCATTATTAATATATAAAAAGCAACAACTTACCAAAAGTATTAGTTTGGTATACAACGTAGCGAAGCGGGAATTTTCTTTTGTTTTTGCGAAAGTATGCATGTCAGTTTATCTTAACGATTAATGTTAGATAAAAAAACATATTTTTTAACACGTACAAAAGGGTGTTATTCCCCAAAAACACTCCTTTTTTTCATCCTAATTCTAAAGACAGGAATTCCCTTGCTATTTTTCAAAACACACCTTACAATACCATTGAAGTTTGTTATATTTGTGTAACACTTAAACCCATTTATGAAAAAAAGTTTTCTTATTTCCACCACAATGGTATTGTTTTTGGTGAGCTGTACCCAAAAAAGCACTGATAAAGTCAGTTCATCTTTAAATTTTGAAAAAGGATTCACACAAACAATTGTGTATGAAACCGAAACAAGTGCCAGTCAAATGGGATCTTTTCAAGAGATGAATGTTGTTAAATTTCAGTTAGATGAAATTACGAATGACAGTGCTTTTGTATTTACAGGAAAAGTGACTCGCATGCAATATACCTCTGATATGTTTGGAGAGAAAGAAAGCGTAGACACCGACAATGTAAATACTGATGGTATGAGTAGCAATGAATTGGATATGTATACCGATATTAAAAGGTATGTTAATGAGGAGTTTACTTTTACGCTGAATAAATACGGAAATGTGATTAAAAGTTCTGAATTTAAAAATAAACCATCTTATATTGATCCTTCAGTAATTGGACAATATACAACAGTACCAACAATGAGTTTTCCTAAAGAAAAACTAGCCGTAGGCACAACATGGGAATACAATACAACGAATCCTTTGATTGCATCACAAAAAATAAAGTTTGTGTATACAATAGATGATATTTCGAAAGATAAAATTTTTATTGACGTTAATATGACCATTGATGGAATTGCAGGAATGCTAAAAAAGAGTACTGCAAAAGGAACGTATGAAATTGACCGAAACACGAAACGATTTATTAAAGGAGAACGCACAATGAATATACAAACTGGTGGCGGAAAAGTGACTTATAAAATTTATGAACAGTAAATAAATGCTCCTAAATTAATCAACGACAACCACGTGTTTTTACACAAAAAACTATGCTTAAACAACAACTAAATTTTAGATTATCTCAAAAACTATCTCCACAACAAATTCAGTTGATGAAGTTGATTCAATTGCCTACACAAGCTTTTGAACAACGTCTGAAACAAGAATTGGAGGAAAACCCTGCATTAGATAGCGGAAAAGAACAACTTGATGAATTTGATTCTGATTTGTCAAACGATTATGAAGATGATTATGGAAATGAATCTATCACCGCAGAAGACATCAATGTAGACGAATATTTGAGTGATGACGAAATTCCGAATTACCGTTTGCAAGCCAATAATTATAGTGTTGACGATGAAGAAAAAAGCGTTCCGTATGCTTCTGGAACATCTTTTAATCAGCATTTAAAGAATCAATTGAATACGTTTCGACTTTCTGAAGAAGACCGAGAAGTTGCTGAGTTTTTGATTGGAAGTGTAGATGAAAGTGGTTATATCCGTAGACCTTTGGAAGATATTGTTGATGATTTAGCATTTACACAAAACATCTTTACAACCGATGAAAATATTGCGAAGATTTTACAAATTGTACATGAATTAGATCCTGCCGGAGTAGGCGCACGAAACTTACAGGAATGTTTGTTGATTCAGTTGCGAAGAAAAGAACCAACAGCTTCTATTGAAATGGCACTTAGCATTTTAGATAAGTCTTTTGAACATTTTACCAAGAAACATTACAAGAAACTTTTACAGAAATTTGATATTACCGAAGTAGAATTGCGCGATGCCATTTTAGAAATTGAACGTTTAAACCCAAAACCAGGTGGTTCGTATGCGGGAAATACAAAAATGATTGAGCATATTGTTCCCGATTTTACCATTCGCATCACAGAAGGTCTGTTAGAATTAACACTGAACGGACGAAATGCTCCTGAATTGCACGTTTCTAAGGAATACAACAACATGCTGAAAGGCTATAAAGACACGCGTCAAAAAACCAAATCGCAGAAAGATGCGGTGATGTTTATTAAACAAAAATTAGATGCCGCCAAATGGTTTATAGATGCTATTAAACAACGGCAACAAACACTTTTGGTAACCATGAATGCTATTTTGCATTATCAGGAAGAATATTTTCTTACAGGTGACGAACGCAAGTTGAAACCAATGATTTTGAAAGATATTGCAGATATGATCAATATGGATGTTTCTACAGTATCGCGTGTGGCAAATAGTAAATATGTAGATACACCTTATGGAACGAAATTGATTAAGGAATTTTTCTCAGAATCAATGAAAAATGAGCAAGGAGAAGATGTTTCTACACGTGAAATTAAAAAGATTTTAGAAACTGTTATTGAGGAAGAAAGCAAGAAAAAACCGTTGACAGATGAAAAACTTGCTACTATTTTAAAAGAGAAAGGCTATCCAATTGCTCGTAGAACGGTGGCAAAGTATAGAGAACAGCTCGATATTCCAGTTGCACGATTACGAAAGAAAATATAAATGCGCACTTTTTTAAAAGTAATATCATACATATTTCATCCTGTTTTTATTCCCGTAATGGCTACCGTTGGCTTTTTTATGGTCACACCACGCATGTATGATTTTGATTTTAAAGTAGATGTTTCGATTACGATTTCCATTTTCACTATTTTTATTCCAATCTTAACATTTATTCTTTTGCAACGTTTTCGACTGATCGAATCTATTTTTGTAAAAGATGTGAAACAACGTAGAATTCCACTCTATTTGTATGCATTATTGCTGTTTTTAGTGATCACTAAAGTCATTCCGAAATCTATTTTTGCAGAATTATATGATTTCTTTTTAGCCACCTTAATTTCAACAACAATCTGTTTGCTTTTTGTGCTGTGTCGTGTAAAAGCGAGCATGCACATGATGGGAATTTCTGGCTTGGTCATGTTTCTTATAGTGCTGAGCATTACGTATCAACTTAACATTACCTTTGCTTTGAGTATTCTTATTTTTATGATTGGACTTGTAGGCACATCGCGTTTGTACTTAAAAGCGCATACATTTACTGAGCTTATTATTGGCTTTTTTATCGGTTGGATTCCGCAATTGTTGGTAATGACCGATTGGTTATAAGATGTAAAACAGTAACCCAACTTTGATAATACTCATTTCAAATTGCTCGCCATCTGTAGTAAAAGTGGTGTCTTTAAAAAGTTTGTTCAATCCATAATACACGTGAAAATTCCATGTATTATATCCTGCACTTAGCGTCAATCCGTATTGAAAACGATTGATATCGTCATTTTGAAACTTTATTTTTTCGTCATTACTTACAAATTTAGAGATTCCTGAAAAGATATATCCAAGTTTAAATCCGCCATAAACACGCCAAAACTTATAGTTTGATGCGGTAGAAGTTCGCCAACGAAACTCTATTGGGAGTTCCACAACATGTGTTCTGTATTTATTCCGTTTAAAACTTTCGCCGCCATCAATTACCTGATAAGAAATTTCAGTATCAGTTTCAATAGCTTTTAAATTATGAAAGTAGGCATTGTACGAATAGCCCACACCAATTCCGATCGCTTTATTTCGTTTTTCATTTATTGGGAAATCGCGAATAAAGCCCAAGTGAATTCCGTTAGATAAATTGTTTTGAGAAATTTCACTAGGTCGGTTTTGAAGAATATTATAGGTAAATCCAATATAAAATTGATCTTCTCGATATGTATTATCAGGAATTGTATCCTGCATTGCTTCTTCTTGTGCAACCCCAAATTGCACACTTAAAACAACTAAAATTCCAATAACAATATGTTTCATTCTATTCTATTTTGAGAAGATAATTTTTCAATTATGTAACAAGATAATACAAAAAAAGCACTCTTTTGAAAGAGTGCTTTTAGATATTAAAATTTAAGATTTTCTATTTTAAATTTTGACTTGAACTTCCAGGTCTTGTTGTATAATTAATTTTCAGTGCATTAATTTTACGAAGCTCTTGTTTGATATCAGATACAAGTCCCATATTTGTTTGATTATCTACTTTTAAAGCAGTAATAGCTACATTTCTGAACTGTTCACCTAATTCTGTATTCACTGTATTAATCCAGTAATCTTTAATTTCACTAACATCAGCAAACTTATCATTCAACTGAATTTTTGGTTGTGAACCTACATCTTTTCGATATCTTTCACTTGGTTTCCCTGCATAAATATAAATAACTGGATCTGTTTTATCTAGTTTTTGTATTTGATCGGCATACGGTAAATTTTGCGCTACTTTGTAATCATCTTTTTTAAACGTAGTTACGGTCATAAAGAAGAATAATAACATAAATACAATATCAGGCAAAGCTGCTGTAGATACTGGTGGCAATTCGCCACTTTTTTTCTTTTTAAATTTAGACATAATACTATGTTTTAATTACTAGTTTCTGCTTCAGATATTTTTAAAGGAAATAATACTTTGATAGTATCTAATTTCTTTTTCAAACTTTTGATAAGTGCTTTATCGGTTGTTTGTTTGCTCGCTAACATAGAGTCAATTTTAGTATATGTTAGGTTTGCACCAAACATTCTTTTTGCTTCTCTATCTCTCAGGAAATTATACGCACCTACGAGTTCATTTTGTACTGCAAGAAATATTCCATAATCTGTTTCTCTATCATTTCTAACAGAAATAATTGCCTTATTAGGATGATCTGATGATTCTGTACTTTTCTTCCCTTTGCAATATGTACAACGTTCTCCTAGTTCGTTAACTCCTCCACCATTGTCAAGAAATTCAATTGCTGCTTCGCGCAGATCTTCGAGTTTCATTTCTTGGTCTTCAACCAAAAGATCATTATTTTTATTTACCAGTACAGTAAATAAGTTCTTTTGCTTAATAATTGGCGGAACTATTTCATCTTCCAGCATTGGCGGTAACTTTCTATTGATACCTGCGTCTTCTTCAAAGGTAGTAGTTACTAAGAAAAAGATAAGAAGTAAGAACGCGATGTCTGCCATCGATCCTGCGTTTACTTCTGGTATGTTTCTTCTTCCCATAATTATTTGTTAAGTGTTTTTTTAACTCCAAATCCTACCATTGCTAATATCGCAACTACTGCTAAGAAATAGAACATATAAATACCTGTACCAACCAACTTCGACATTGAAGATTCGATTGTGATGTCTCCTACTACTGTTAATGTATCGGTTGCAGCAACATAAGATAATATTGCAACAATTGCTAATACTGCCAAAGAGATTAAAGATTTCTTTAATGCTTGTGGATTTGTAGCCAAGTTTTTAATCCCAAAAAACAATGCGATAGCAGCAGTAACTGGAACAAGTATTTCACCTGCAACAATCATTTCATTTCCTGTTGATTTGCCCGTAAGGATCAAAATATACAGAATAGCTCCAACTAGCGCAATTACTGCGATTAAGACTGTTAATATTATTTTTAATTGTTTCATAGTATATTATTGTATTGTATAAAGTTGAGAGTATTATTTCTTGTAACGAACCAATAAATCTATTAAAGAAATAGATGAATCTTCCATATCGTTTACAATACTATCAATTTTAGCAATAATATAGTTATAGAAAATTTGAAGTATAATACCTACAATAAGACCAAATACTGTTGTTAATAAGGCTACTTGAATAGAACCTGCAATTAAAGATGCATCCATTGTTCCTGCTGCTTGAATATCAGAGAAGGCTTGGATCATACCAATTACTGTTCCCATGAATCCTAACATCGGCGCAATTGCGATGAATAAAGAAATCCAAGATACATTTTTTTCCAATTGTCCCATTTGAACTCCTCCGTAAGATACAACTGCTTTTTCAGCATTGTCTACTCCTTCGTCCATACGGTCTAATCCTTGATAGAAAATAGACGCAACGGGTCCTTTTGTATTTCTAGCAACTTCTTTCGCTGCTTCTACTCCACCACTTGCGAGTGCATTTTCAACATTTGCTAATAATTTCTTATTATTAGTTGTTGCCATATTTAAGTAGATGATTCTTTCGATACATATTGCTAATCCTAAAATAAGACATAACAATACAATTCCCATGAATTCTGGCCCACCTTTTATAAAGTATTCTTTTAATACTTGGTGAATACCTTGGCCTGCTTCTGCAGTTGCTTCAGCTTTTTCTTGAGCTGTTGCTACACCTACATTTAAAATCGTTAACATGGCTACAGCCATAATAGAAAATCCTTTTTTCATTTCTCTTGAACTTAAATTTTGTTAGTTAATCGGGTTAAAGATATAAAAATTTATAATAATGTGCGATATTTTTATGCAGAGAGGAAGGGATTCGAACCCTCGATACGGTTATGCCGCATACACACTTTCCAGGCGTGCGCCTTCGACCACTCGGCCACCTCTCTTTATTAAGGGCAAATAACAAAAAATATTTTAGTTTTTGAAATATATCCAGTTATTTTTAGGACATTTCACCCCTAATTTGTGTTTCAAAGACAGTTTTGAAGGTTAATTGGTCCATTTCCCTCCCCAAAAGATACATTAATTTTGCAATTGCAGCTTCCGTTGTAATGTCTTTACCACTTATAATATCTAGCTTCTTCAAGGCAACACTTGTTTGATATTGCCCCATAATAACTCTACCACCAGAACACTGCGAAACATTCACAATAATTATACCTTTTTTCTTTAATTTGTATAAAAATCCTAAAAACCATGCTTCTGTAGGTGCATTTCCTGCTCCATACGTTTCTAAAATGACTGCTTTTATGGTATTTGAAGCTAAAAAACCTTCCAAACTTGCTCGTGTTATGCCCGGAAATAGTTTTATTAATGCAATATTATTGTCAATTTCTTTATGAACTTTGAATAGTTTTCCTTTTTCTGGACGCCATAAATTTTCTTTAAATATTTTTAAATGCACACCCGATTCTGCCAAAGCAGGATAATTTAACGAGTTGAAAGCTTCAAAATGTTCCGCATTTATTTTTGTGGTTCTATTTGCTCTGTATAATTTGTATTCAAAGTATAAACCTACTTCAGTTATTTGCGGATTTCCATTTTCGTCTTGTAAAGATGCTAATTGAATGGAGGTAATCAAGTTTTCTTTTGCATCTGTACGCAAATCACCAATTGGCAATTGCGAGCCCGTAAATATGACAGGTTTTGCTAAGTTTTCTAACATAAAACTCATCGCGGAAGCTGTATAACTCATTGTATCACTTCCATGCAACACCACAAAACCATCAAAAGCATCGTAATTTTCTTCAATTGCAGTTGCCATTCGTATCCAACATTTCGGATTCATATCGGAGGAATCTATAGGAATATCAAAAGCAATGGTTTCTATATCACAATCCAAATGCGAAAGTTCGGGAATGCGCTCTAAAAGCTTGTCAAAATCAAACGCACGCAAAGCGCCTGTTTCAAAGTCTTTGATCATTCCAATGGTTCCACCTGTGTATATGAGTAATATTTTTGGTTGTGTCATTTTTGGGTGTTGGATTTTGTTTTTTTGTTGATTTGTCTTTTGTTGATTCGTTAATTCGTCAATTCGTCAATTCGTCAATTCGTTGATTCGTTGATTCGTTGATTTGTTGATTTGTTGATTTGTTGATTCGTCAATTTGTTTGTCGAACTCTTATGTATTTAGTTTCAAATTCAACTTCAGCTTTAAACACCAAATATTTCTTTTGAGTTTTCTGTGGTGATTTTGGCAACTTCTTCGGTTGATATTTCGTAAATAGACGCTACTTTTTCAAGTACATTCATTACATAACTGCTTTCATTTCGCTTTCCTCTAAATGGTGTTGGCGCTAAGTATGGAGCATCTGTTTCTAAAACAATGTGTTGTAACGGAATTTCATTTAAAAATTTATCAATCTTCCCATTTTTAAAAGTCACAACACCACCAATTCCCAGTTTCATATTGTATCCAATGGCCTTTTCGGCTTGTGTTTTTGTTCCTGTAAAGCAATGAAATATTCCGAATAATCCATCTCCTTTTTCTTTTTCTAATACTTCAAAAACCTCATCAAAAGCATCTCGACAGTGAATTACTATAGGAAGTTTGTATTTTTTTGCAAGTTGAATTTGATATTGAAACGCTTCTTGCTGTGCTGCTAAAAAGGTTTTATCCCAATATAAATCGATTCCAATTTCGCCAACTGCATAAAATTTTCGTTCCGCCAAAAGCGATGCTACATGCGCAATTTCTTCTTTATAGTTTTCTTTCACATGCGTTGGATGCAATCCTGACATGAGAAATACTTCGTTCGGATAGTCTTTTTCGAGTTGAAACATACGTTCCGTGTATTCAGAATCAATAGCTGGCACAAAGAAACGTTTTACTCCATTTTGCATAGCGCGGCGCATCATTTCATCTCTATCTTCATCAAATGCTTCACTATATAAATGTGTATGTGTATCTGTTATTATCATGCCGTAAAAATAGTGTTTTCCATAAGATTTTTTAGAAGACTCTATTTTAAAACTGTATTTTTGTGTGAATTTGAATTAGATATTTGTGTAGATGAAAAAAAGTTTGCGAAAGTTTTTACTTGACAAAGGATACAAACGTATCCAACTGAATAAAATTAACACCAATCATTACGAAGTAAAAGCGAAGATTAATGGTGTAGAAGGAAGTTTTATTTTGGACACAGGCGCTTCTACTTCTTGTGTTGGCTTTGAAGCTGTAAAGATTTTTAATTTGATTGCGAAAGATTCAAAGATTAAAGCTGCTGGCGCTGGTGCTGTGAATATGGAAACACAGATTTCTAAGAAGAATAAGATTCGTATCGGAAAGTGGAAAAAGCAAAAAGTTGCCTTAGTTTTATTCAATCTAGATCATGTAAATACTGCCTTGACACAACATAAAGCCGAACCTGTACACGGAATTATTGGCGCAGATATTTTACAAAGAGGAAAAGCAGTGATTGATTATGATAAGAATTGCTTGTACTTGAAGTAAACTAGATTGCTAGATTATATTCTCTGAAAATATTTTTTTTCAGAAACTCCTCAACTTACAACATTGAATGCGCCTTTTAGGCTTTTCAATGTTGAGTTTCACTAAAAAACAGGTAGTTTCACGTATTGTTTGAATTGCTTTTTTTTAGAATTTTACACTATTATTAATTAAATAATAGTTGTTATGACTTTCCTTTATCAAAATAACAGACGATTTATGGTGCTTTTTGTGATACAAATAGTCTTATTGATTGTTGGGTTTTGTGTAAATATTTATGCCTTGCTGTAATTTTTTTTGCACTTTAAAACCTTTATATATAGTTTCCGCTTATTTCTGAGTTTCGTTAGATGATTGTTGTTGCTGATAGTTAATCGTGTCTAACGTAACTTTTTGCTGCTGCTTATATAGTTTTACAACCTTAATCGTTCGTTTTTGATTTGGTGAACCATAGTTTGTATAGAGCGTATATTTTAAATAGGTTGGATTGAATGACTTTTCATTTTCTAAACTTTTTATGTTTATCATCCATTTGCCTGTTATATCTGCTTCATCAATAATAAATTCCTCAGTATGATAGCCGTTTTTTGCTTCATCGAGCAGGCGCTCTTTTTTAGATTCTAAGGAATGTTTCCAAGTGTAGAATTTTTTGGAAGGATTTACAAATTGCAGTTCAAATTCTGCATCTGTTCTATTCCATTCTAACACGATACGCACATCATAATGAAAAGTTGCTTTGAGCAAGTTAGATGGAATGTCTTTATAATTGAGCTCTACTCTGTGTCTGCGAAGTAATTGCTGCATTTCGCTTAAAAGTGGCTTTTCCAATCCTGAAAAATCTATATTTTCAAACGAATCTGTGAGCATTTTTACATATAAATCTAATGATTCTTGATAGTTTCCAGCGCGTTTGTACACCAATGCTAAATCTCTATACGATTGAGATGCATTTGGCAACAATACTGCAATTCGTTGGTATACTTTTTTAGCTGCGGCAAATTCTCCAAACTCTTCTAATTTATACGCTAAACTTTTTAAAGCTTTGGGATTTTCAATAGCAAGTACTTCAATATTTTTTAAGATGTCTACCCCTTTTTCATGATTCCATCTTTTAAAATACTCAGCAGTATCTAAAAAATACGGAATCGTTTTGCGCATTGGGTTTTGCTTTTGTTTTTCATATATCTCTAGCGCTTGCGTATAGTTTTTTGCTGTTTCTAGTTCTAACATATACAACGATTTTTCTTCGGAAATTGATATAACAGGAATCGTTTCTTTGTAATTATTATTAGTCAACAAAGCACTATTCACAACATTTCCATCCGCATTTTTTTGTAAGAATCTATTTTTTGAAGTGATTAAGATGGTTGGTGATCCTCCATATAATATGGTTGAAGCGATCGATTTTAAAACTACAATATTATCAATACTACGAATTTCAATATCGTCAATGCTTCCGCCAAATGGAAAACCATCATAGTATATATTTACTATTTGACCTCTTAGTTTTAATACAGCTCCTGCAGGTCCTATATTGTTATTGTTTGTTCCTCCACCAAAACCACTTCGTGCCGTTTGACTAAATCGTGATGCCGCATTTGATTCGCCATTGTACACAAATAAACCTGCTACACTACCGCGCAATACATCGGTTACATAAATATGTTGTGGTCCAATATCTTCTGAACTTATGACTGTACTTGCGCCAAATGTGTTTAAATTTACACGTCCAAATCCTGTATCAACGTATTTTTTCTTTTTCTCTTTCTTAGCTCCTTTTAAAGTAACTGTATTTAGCAATTCGGCATTTGAGGTAAGTGCTATATCTAGCGGTTTCAAATCGCGTACAACGATTTCTTTTCTTTCCATACCTAAGTATTTCACCACAAGTGTATCACCTACGGAAGCTCCAATTTCAAACAGACCATCAAAATCGGTATGTGCAACGGTAAAACTATTTTTTACACGAACAGATGCATTTTGAATGGATAACTTTTTTTCTGCGGAAACCGTTCCTTTGAGCATATTTTTAGATTGAACTACCGCATCAGCAGTCAAATAAATTTTGTCTGTGACAGATAAATATCTGTTGAGTTTGTACATTTCTGTTGTAACTTCTTTATATCCATTAGCCAATAGCTGAAAACGATCATTTTCACCGATCCAACCTTCATCAAAAGTTAGTGTGAATTTTCCAGAAGCATCTGTAATAGCTTTTAGGTCTTTTCCTGGAAATTCTACGTTTACATACGGTATAGGCTCCTTGGTTTCTCTATCTAAAATATATGCGTCAATCTTAACTTCATATTGTGCGAATGCAGTAAAAACGAAGAAAAACGAAATTAATAAACAGGTATTTTTTTTCATGGTAGCTGATTTTTTATTTAGTCATTTAAGAAAGTTAATTCTTACATAAAAACGACACTAATTACCCTTATAAGATACTGAATATTAAAATACAAACCTATAGTTAACTTCTTAAAAAGAGTTAATTTAAACCAAAAAAAAAGACCATTACTAAGAAGTAACAGTCTTTTATAGGTCTTGTGAATTTATTTTTAAAGTTCCAATGCTCTTTTTACATTATTGTCCATTAATAATTCTTCTGGATTTTCTAATGCTTCTTTTACAGCGACTAAGAAACCTACAGATTCTTTTCCGTCAATGATTCTGTGATCGTACGATAAAGCCACATACATGATTGGAAGAATAACCACTTGGCCGTTTACAGCCATTGGTCTTTCTACAATGTTGTGCATTCCTAAAATTCCAGACTGCGGCGGGTTTATGATTGGTGTCGATAACATGCTTCCGAAAACTCCACCATTTGAAATTGTGAATGTTCCGCCTGTCATTTCATCAACTGTAATTTGTCCGTCTCTTGCTCGTATTGCCAATCTTTTCACTTCAGATTCTACACCTCTAAACGATAGGTTTTCTGCATTTCTAATGACAGGAACCATTAATCCTTTTGGTCCAGAAACCGCGATACTGATATCACAGAAATCGTAACTTATCATTTCTTTTCCATCAATCATAGAGTTTACTGCCGGATATAATTTTAACGCTCTTACAATAGCCAAAGTAAAGAAAGACATAAACCCTAAACTTACGCCGTGCTTTGCTTTAAACGTTTCTTTATATTCTTTACGCAATGCAAAAATTGGTGCCATATTAACTTCGTTAAATGTAGTTAACATTGCCGTTTCATTCTTAGCCGATACTAAACGCTCCGCAACTTTTCTACGCAACATTGATAATTTTTTACGTTCACTTCCACGCGTTCCACCTGATGGTGTTCCCATGCTTGGTTGTGCTTTTGCAGCGTCATCTTTTGTAACACGGCCATCTTTTCCAGTTCCTTTTACTGCTCCTGCGTCCATTCCTTTTTCAGCTAATATTTTCTTAGCTGCTGGAGATGCACTTCCTGATGCATACGTTTTTGCAGGTTCCGCAGCTTTTGGTGTTTCCACAGGTTTTACAGCTTCAGCTTTTGGCGCATCCGCTTCCTTTGGTGTGTCGCCACTTGGTGCTGCTGCACTTGTATCAATCAAACAAACTACTTGTCCAACTTCTACTTCATCGCCTTCCTCGGCTTTTAAGGTGATTGTTCCACTAGCTTCTGCGGGCAACTCTAAAGTTGCTTTATCAGAATCAACCTCAGCAATTGCTTGGTCTTTTTTTACATAATCGCCGTCTTGTACTAACCACTCTGCAATTTCTACTGTAGTGATTGATTCTCCTGGCGAAGGAACTTTCATTTCTAAAATCATCGTGTTCTATATTTTAGTTTTTATTTTACTTTTTTTTGGCGTTCACTTCGACTACGCTCAGTGTCCCGCGTGATTAATTTTTGATTTTATCAAACTTCTGTTTACAGCGCTTATAAAAAACGCGTGTATTGAGCGAAGTCGAAATATCAATCCTTAACGCATATTATTTTTAGTCTTATCAAAAACATACGCAATTACTTCTGCATGACGACGTTTTGATCGTACTGAACTTCCTGCTGCTGGCGCTCCGTAAAATCGTCTAGAGGCAACTCTAAAGTTTTTTACTTCATCCATGTGCATTAATAAGTGACTGTACGCTCCCATGTTTCTTGGTTCTTCTTGTGCCCAAACAATATCGTCTGCGTTTGTATATTTTGCGAGTGTTTCTTTTATTTCTGTTTTTGGCAATGGAAATAATTGTTCCAATCGCACCAAAGCAACATCGTCTTCTCTACCTTGAACTTCACGTTCTTTTAGTAAATCGTAATAGAATTTACCTGTACAGAATACTAATGTTTTTACTTTAGCTGCTTTTGCATCAACATCATCAATTAAGGTCTGAAATTCTCCGTTTGCAAATTCATCTACAGATGATACTGCCGCTGGAAGACGCAATAAACTTTTTGGTGTAAACACAATTAATGGTTTTCTAAAGTCTGCTTTCATCTGACGACGCAGCAAGTGATAAAAGTTTGCTGGCGTTGTACAATCGGCAATAAACATATTATCTTTTGCACACATTTGCAAGTAACGTTCCATACGTGCTGATGAATGTTCTGCTCCTTGTCCTTCATAACCATGCGGCAACAACATTACCAATCCGTTTTGTGTTTTCCATTTATCTTCTCCCGAAGAAATATATTGATCAATCATAATTTGCGCTCCATTACTGAAGTCTCCAAATTGTGCTTCCCAAATAGTTAGTGTTTTTGGGCTCGCCATTGCATATCCATAATCAAACCCAACCACACCATATTCTGAAAGTAATGAGTTATAGATATAGAAATTACCTTGTTCTTTAGCAACATTGTCTAATAATTTAATTTCTTCTTCCGACTCTTCTACTTTCACTACAGCATGACGATGCGAGAAAGTTCCTCTTTCCACGTCTTGTCCTGAAATACGTACATCAAAACCTTCTTGAAGTAATGAACCATACGCTAACATTTCTCCCATTCCCCAATCAATTTCGTCTTTTTCAAAGTACATTGTATGTCGCTCAGAAACAATTTTATTGATTTTGCGCAAGAACTTTTTGTCTTCGGGCAATTTTGAAACTGCTGTTGCAATTTCTGCTAGTTTGTCTTTAGGATATGTTGTGTCTATATTTTTTATCATTTCCTTTTCATCTACTCTTCCAAAATCTTTCCAAGTATCTTGCATGAATGGCGTAATGACTGTTTTTTCTTCTTTACGAGAATCTTCTAATTTTACTTCTAGTGAGTCTTTGTATTGTTTTTCTAATTCTTTTACATAGTTTTCATCAATAATTCCTTGTCGCTGTAATTTTTCAGCGTAGATATCACGTGGATTGCTATGTTTTGAAATTGCTTTATATAGTTTTGGTTGTGTAAAACGCGGCTCATCACCTTCGTTATGACCATATTTACGATACCCAAGTAAGTCAATAAATACATCACGCTGAAATGTCATTCTGTATTCTAAAGCAAATAACATTGCGTGTACTACGGCTTCTGCTGCATCAGCATTGACGTGTAATACTGGTGAAAGCGTTACTTTTCCAACATCTGTACAGTATGTAGACGAACGTGCGTCTAAGTAGTTTGTGGTAAATCCGACTTGATTGTTGACAACAATATGAATAGTTCCACCTGTTTTGTAACCGTCTAATTGTGACATTTGCACAATTTCGTATACTAAACCTTGTCCGGCAACTGCGGCATCACCGTGAATAACTATTGGTAATACTTCTGAGAAGTTGTCAGTATAATTACGATCTTGTTTTGCTCTAGCAATTCCTTCTACAACTGCACCAACAGTTTCAAGGTGAGAAGGATTTGGCGCAATGTTCATGCTTATTTTCTTTCCAGAATCTGTTTCTCTGTCCGAAGTTAATCCTAAGTGATATTTTACATCTCCATCAAAAATTGCTTCTTCATAGTCTTTTCCATCAAATTCGCTAAAAATATTTTTGGCTGATTTCCCAAAGATGTTCGTCAATACATTTAGACGACCTCTGTGTGCCATTCCTAGTATAAATTCTTTCACGCCTTTGTCTGCGGCTTTTTCAACAAGCGCATCTAATCCTGGAATTAATGATTCTCCACCTTCAAGTGAGAATCGTTTTTGACCAACATATTTGGTGTGTAAGAAGTTTTCAAAAGAAACCGCTTCGTTTAGTTTTTTGAGGATGTGCTTTTTTTCATCGTTCGAAAACTTAGGGTGATTGTCATTAATATTCAGTTTATTCTGAATCCATTCAATCTGCTCAGGTTTTCTAATATACATATATTCCACTCCGATAGACTCGCAGTAAATACGTTCTAAATGTGCAATAATTTCTCGAAGTGTGACTTTTCCGATACTTAAAATTTCGCCAGCTTCAAACATTTTGTCTAAATCGCTTTCGCTTAGTCCAAAGTTCTCTAGTGCTAGTGTTGGCTCATACTTTCTTCGCTCACGCACAGGATTTGTTCTGGTGAATAAATGTCCTCTAGTACGATAACCGTCAATAAGTTTTACAACTTGGAACTCTTTTTTTACATTTTCAGGAACGACTACCTTAGTAATTGTTTCTGTTGCTTCAGCTGTTTCTTCGCCATAGCTTTCAGTTCCAAAATCGTATCCTTGAAAGAACGCACGCCAACTTGGCTCTACGCTATCTGGGTTTTGTAAGTATTGATCGTATAATTCAGCAAAATATGCTGTATGTGCTGCATTTAAAAAGGAAAATCTATCCATGTTTTTTCTTTCTCGTCTTGTTTCGACAAAATTTTATCAAAAATACAACTTTTGATAAAAACACATCATAAGTTTTGTATATATTTATGGGAATAATCTATAAGTTTTCCCATAAATGAAAAATTCCGTTTTTTATCGCCCAAAAAGTACTTTGGTACTCATTTTCATGTTTTTGCTATCTTTTTCAGCGTTTTCACAAAATAACACTAATACTTCCCAAGGAAGTGATTTTTGGAGAAATGTACGTTTTGGTGGTGGATTGGGACTCGGTTTTGCCAATGGAATTTTTAGTGCAACCGTAGCTCCGAGTGCTATTTATGATTTTAATTCGCAGTTTTCAGCAGGTATGTCATTGAACTACACGTATTTTAACGACGATGATTTTTTTAAATCTACTATTGTTGGCGGAAGCTTTATTGGTTTGTTTAATCCGTTGCCGGAGATTCAACTTTCAAGCGAGTTTGAATATGTCAATGTGAGCAGAAATTTTGAAGACCCAATTTTTGAAGATGATAATTATTGGCAACCTGCCGTATTTTTTGGAATTGGATACAGGACTAGCAATGTCACTTTTGGGGTTCGCTATAATGTTTTACACGATGACGATAAGAGTATTTATGCAGATGCTTTGGTGCCGTTTTTTAGAGTTTATTTTTAAACCACACTTTTTGCCATTCGCGTTTTAGCATTAAAAAGGCTACTTGTTCGGAGAGAATTACTGTGTCAGAACCATCTAGCGCTTTTATTTTTGATTCAGAAACGTCCATGATGTAGAGTAGATTCAGGTATTCAGCAAATTTTTCTTGAATTAACTGATACACAATAGCGTGCAATTCTCTTTGCAAGGATTTTGGAGAAATATCCACTGGAAACGTTTCTTCAATATTTGCCATCGTAAAGTCCTTGTTAAGTTGTGCTATCAACTTTTCATACAATTCTTCTTTTGTGGCATCTACCAATAATTCTTCTATGTGCTTGTGTTTTTTTAGCATGTGACGAATTTACTAAAATTCAATTTACTTAAAACTAGAAAAACCTTAAAAAGATTAGGGTTTTGTAATGAAATATTGAAAGTTTTATGCGGCTTCCTGTTTTTTATCGTCTAATAGTTTTTGAATTGCTGTGATGGTTTTTCGTTCGCTTGATCTGTGAATTTATTTGTCGTTTACGTTGTCTATGAATTCTTGACTAGGTAATTCAATTTCGACTGATTTACCACCTCTTGTATTAATTAACGTGAGTTCGATTAAGAAGATGTTTTAATTGTTTTAAAATAAAGAAGAAACATCTTATGATGCTACAAACTAAAGTAAACATGAAACTTCACATGTCCTATAATTGTCCTATATACAGTAAAAATGCACAATTAAAAGAGATTTGTCACACTTTTGTCCTCAAAATTTCTTCATAATAATTACTGTCTAAAACTACTTTTGGAGTATTAATTAATACATCACTAAACCGGTTTTATTTTTTTTAATTCAAAAACGTAATTATTATGAAAACAAAAATTATTTTTTATCAAATTGCTTTTATAGCATCGCTACTATTTACGAACATTACTTACGGGCAACTTTGCGCTCAAGTTGGAGGAGATAACAATGACGAAGTTTTTGAAGTACACCAACCGAATTCAAATAGAATTTTGGTTGCTGGACACACCGACTCGTTTGGAAATGGAAAATCTGATCTTTATTGTGCTTCTTTTTTAAACAATGGAGCTCCTGTATGGAGCAGCGCTATTGGATACGATGGAGACGAAACTTTTGCTAGTAGCATCATCACTTCCAATTCACAATTTGTGATTGCAGGTACACACCAAGATGCAAATTCAAACCTAAATACAGACATCATTGTATTTAGATTGGCCCTGAATGGAAATCCTGTATGGAGACAACGAATTTCATTTCCAGGTTTCAATCTTTCAGCTGCTAGAGTTTTAGAAACTTCCAACAATCATATTCTTGTAGTAGGCACACAATCTGATGGAATTACTGTAAACAGATCCTTTTTTGCATTGTTAGATGGTACTACAGGAACTCCAATTACATCTAGAAGTATTAACATTCTTAATTCGCATCGTGTTGAAGATGCAATAATTGCTAATGACAATTCTATTGCTGTTGTAGCTTCAGATTTAAATGGAGGCGGTTTTTTCTTTTACAGAATTACTGCAATGTCTAGTTTTATTTCAAAAATTAGTCTTATGCATCCACAACAAGGTAATCTTGGAGATCATATTCCTAGAGAAATTTTGGAAACCGATGAAGGCAATTTCATTATTGTTGGCGGTACTACTAATGAGCCTAACAATCTATCTTTTGGTTTTATAACGGCTGTAAATCCTATGGGATCTTTTATTAATGGAGTCTTGGTAGCTGGAACTACTTCCACAATATCTAGCAAAGGAAATATGTTAGAGAGTATCCATAAAATACCAAATTCACAACTTTTCTTAATTGCAGGAGAATTGGATAGATTTAAATATCTCGCTACCTTTGACACTAGTATTTCACTAGTTAACTCTAGAATTTATGGTCAATTCAATTCCAAACTATTTGATGCTATTTCCTCACCATCTGGAAATATGTTAGCAGGTGGTATAGATCCTGGCCCTGAAGGTTTTTCATTGCTTCCGCTAAGAAATGGATCCGTTATGAGCACACTTCCTGATTTGACTAATTGTTGTGCTGTAGATGAAATTGGCACGTTAGTTATAGGAAGAGATGAAACACGAACTAACTTTAAAGTTCTTCAAACAAATAACATCATCAACGCCACAGAAGATGGCAACATAATTACTGGAGGAACAGCAGCTCCTGTTTGTCTTCCTACTGCTTCTAGACAGCAGTTAAATGAAATCGAAGACACTACAATACTTCAAGTGTATCCAAATCCAGCAAAAAATACCGTATCTGTAAAAGTTGACGAAGAACTTTCTGAAAAAGAATATCAAATTTATAGCATGAGCGGAAGATTGCTTTTAAAAGGTATTTTCTCTAAAAACTCTACTGAAATAAACACTCAAAATTTACCAACGGGAACTTTCATATTAAAAATCTACGGCAGTACTCAAGTATATTCACATCATTTAGTCATCACGAAATAACTATTTTATATTTTTAAAAATCACGCAATAAAAAATCCTGACAGCAATGTTGGGATTTTTGTTTGAAATACATCTAAAACATTTTTCAAAAAAAACAAATACTTCAGTTTTAAACTAAAGCATTTATCTTAGAAATCTACCTAAATAGAGCGTCTATTTTGTAACTAAAAACTATAGAAAAAGTATCGTTTCCAAATAATAAAACGCTAAAAAAACAATGCTGCAACTACAGAAAGTATCATAAAAAAATGGTTGAATCAGCCTAAAAAACGCTTTTTTTGTACTACAAAATTGTATTGTAATTGACTAGAATCCTGTATGCTCGTTTTTTAAAAATTGAACTGTATTGCAACCTTTCAAGTGTTAAATGAATCTAAAAATTAACTTAAGTTTTAGATAAAATCTAACGCTTATACAAAAAAATCAACGCTTATACATTTGTTCTAGGATTTTAAAAAAGCATTTAATAGTTTTAGATAATTACTTCCCACACCAAACCATAAAATCACACCAAATTTTTTAATCTGAATAATCATGAATTATTCGGAAACAGGACAGGTATGTCCA
>NZ_JBGCDL010000100.1:0-18424 GCF_045105435.1 Kordia sp.
TGACACATGAGTTTAATCCAAGGTTTTTACGCCGCTACATGAATTTATATGAGGAAATGGGGAACGCCATTTCGCAATATGTTGCTGATGTGAAAAGTAGAGATTTTCCTAATGATGAGGAACAATATTAGTTGGAAGTAAATTGTAAAATCTAATATTTCTTAAAATACTACATTGAAAAAAATCTTTATTATTCTTCTTGTGCTCTTGAATATTGGGTGTGATCAAATTTCAAAAAATTTGGTGCGTAATAATGTAGAAGCTAGTCAAAGAATTGAATTAATTGGCGAAAATTTTATCCTAACAAAGGTAGAAAATGATGGTGCTATGCTAGGTTTTGGATCTGATTTGACTCCGACGCTTAAAGTTATATTCCTCCAGATTATTCCTGTAACCGTTTTATTGGTTTTACTTTTCAGAGTCCTTGTAAAAACGAATATGAACAAATGGTTGGTTTTTGCTTTTGCTTGTCTTATTGGTGGTGGTATCGGAAATTTATTCGACCGCATTGCCCACGGTGAAGTAACTGACTTTTTCTACATTGATTTAGGAGAATATCTTAGAACAGGTGTTTTCAACATGGCTGATGTGTCAGTTACGATGGGAGTGATTTTGATTCTTTTTCTTAGTATCCGATATAGAAATCTAGAAATGTAGTGGCAGACAAAACCTATTCTACAAAGGATAATCTCCAGATAATTTACGAAGACAATCATCTCATCGCAATTAATAAGCGTCCAGGCGATATTGTTCAGGGAGACAAAACTGGTGATCTTCCTCTTAGCGAAGTCGTAAAACAGTATATCAAAGAAAAGTACAACAAGCCAGGAAATGTTTATTTGGGAGTAGCACATCGCTTAGATCGGCCAACATCGGGCATTGTGGTATTTGCAAAAACTTCAAAAGCTTTACCGAGATTAAATAAGCTATTCGCTGAAAAGGAAGCTAAAAAAACCTATTGGGCGGTGGTGAAAAATTCGCCTGAAAAGCATGAGGATACGCTGATTCATTACATGAAGCGAAATACGAAACAGAACAAATCGTACGCAAATCGTAAAGAAGTACCAGAGAGTAAAAAAGCTATTCTCGACTATCGTATACTGAAAAAGTTAGAAAATTTCTATTTGTTAGAAGTAGATTTAAAAACAGGAAGACATCATCAAATTCGTTCGCAACTAACCGCTATAGGCTGTCCTATAAAAGGGGATTTAAAATACGGGTTCGACAGAAGTAATAAAGATGGTAGCATACATTTACATGCGCGAAGCCTATCTTTTATCCATCCTGTAAAAAAAGAAATGCTTGAATTACTGGCCCCCCCACCCCATGATGTAATTTGGAACGCTTGTTGCTAAAATAGTTATATTACATAACCATTAAACACTATATCATGATCAAAAGAACACTTTTCCTATTCTCTCTAGTCCTATTATCATCTTGCGGAAGCTATAACTCCATCGACACTTTTTATGAGGCTCATAAAAATGATGATCAGGTTACAGCCGTTCGCGTACCACGTTTTATGTTATCACTTCTAGGTAATATCTCCCCTGAGATGAATTCGCTTATTGGCAATACGAAAGACTTGCGTTATATGCAGTTTCCTAGTGCAACTCCAGAACGCACTACGTTTTTAAATAATCAAATGAATAACATGACGAGTAGTTCATTCATTGAAGTCTATCGAAAGAATGATAATCAAAAACGTAATGTGGTTTCCATACGAGAAAAGAGAGATGCTGTGAAGGAAATCTTAATCTACAACAACAATACGGCTAGAGGATCCTTTCTATACTTCAATGGTAATTTTGACCCGGTAAAAGTGCGTGAAATGGCTAAAAATGAGGACTTTCAAAAATTAGGAGAAGGTATCATTAACCAGTTCAATATGGGTAGTACTCCTGGTATCAATGAAGAGGAAGAGCCAAATGACAACTAGATTTTATATGCTATAAATTAATAGGATATGAAACTAACTGATGGCAAAATTCAAATTATTTACTTGGCTGTTTTAATAGCGGTTGTAGTTATCTTTTGGAATACCATAATTGTTTATCCTATCAAGTTATTTGTGGTGATGCTTCATGAAATGAGCCATGGATTAATGGCAGTTGCCTTTGGAGGAAAAATCATCGCCATACAAATTGATCCTCAAATTGGTGGCTATTGCAAGTTTGAAATGGAACCTGGATTTTGGGGTTCATTTATGACCGGAAGCGCTGGCTACCTAGGAAGCTTATTTTGGGGCTCACTCATTTTAGTACTAGCCGTAAAATCAAAAAGAGACAAATACATTTCATTGGTTATCGGAATAGTTTTATTGGGACTATCCTATTTTGTATTACAGTCGGGTGAATTGTTTGGCACCGCAATGACCGCGAGTTTGGGTGTTTTTATGCTAATTGCTTTTCGGTTTTTCGGTCCTTTATTTCATGATCTTTGGCTGAAATTTATCGGAATTATTTCATGCGCCTATGTAATTCTTGATATTAAAGATGATCTCATTGATAGAACTAATATTGGAAGTGATGCTGACGCCATAGCAGAATTGACTGGCCAATCAAGTTTAGTTATTGGAATAATTTGGATGCTATTAGCTATTCTAAATTTGATAATAGTACTTCGATATATTTATAAAAAACAAATGACCGATTATCATCATTCTGAACCGGCAGTTTAAGGAAGCGATAAAATCTCCTTTATCGGAAAATCATCGTTATATTTAATCTTCTGTCATGAAAATATTTTAATAGTTCTTGTGGATAATTTTCTACTAGTTTACGAGTATTTTTTAATCCTTTTTTGGGTTAATTAAAGGACCATCATAGATTTAAATTGAACTTAAAATTTAAATCATGAAAAAAATAATACCATCTCGATTAACCATTTTTGCTTTTACATTCATTTTCGCATTAAGCTTTATAAGTTGTATAACTGAAGACCTGGCTAACGATGACATAGATGCTATTGACCCTATAGCAGGCAAATGGTTCCTAATTAGCGTTAATGATACTGATGTGACAGGTATAGAATGCTATAAAGACTCTTTTATTGAATCTGATGCTAAAAATATAACATTCTTCATACAAGATCGACTTGAAAACGGGACTTGTGAAACCGTATTTGATAATAGACAAACCATTACAAACGAAGAAGGTTTCTACTATTTGGGAGATGAAGTAATTGAAATAAATATTAGTGGAGATAAACTTACTTGGCGTGTAGACGTCAATACCAGTTTAGTTTTTAAAAAATAAGGATTCAGTTTTATTTGTAGGTCCGAACACTTTCAACCACGACCGCTGTTAATATTAATACTCCGCCAAAAATGGTTATCCAGGTTGGATATTCAGATAAAAAGATAGCTCCAATAATAATTCCATAAACAGGCTGCACACTACTTAAAATACTTGCTGTAGTAATCGTAAAGTGCTTAAAACTTGCCAAGAACAACGTATGCCCGATAGCAGTAGTTAGCAGCGCCAACGTTAATATCGCTTGCCATTGCGAAAAGACTTCGGTAAAATCAGTAAACAAGAACGCTGGCAGAAGCATGACGCCAACAATACCTGTTTGATACGACATCAACAAAGAGCCGTCATACTTGGCTACTTTAGACTTCATCAGTAAGTTTCTTAAGGCATAGACCAAAGCAGAGAATACGCCCATGATAATGGCTATGGTATACGAATTCGCCAAACTAAAATCTGGAATCAAGAAATAAATACCGCACAAGACCAATGCACCAAGTAAGAGGTGTATTTTTTGGAACTTGGTTTTTAGAACAAGAGGTTCTAAAAAAGCGGTCAGTACTGGATAAGTAAACATAGAGAGCATGCCAATGGCGACATTAGACATTTGCAAGGCATAAAAATAAGTTACCCAATGAACCCCCATCAAAAGTCCGCTTAAAATAATCATTGGTCGGTCTGACTTTTCAATTTTAAAAGAAACTTTTTTAAAACGGCAGTAGATCACTAAAATCACAAAAGCCAAAATTGCTCGAGAAGCAATAGTAACAGGCACAGACAATTGAATATACCTACCCAAAGCACCAGAGGTGCTAATGAATAACATGGCCAAATTTATTTCTAGTAAATGGCTATAATGATTGTTCTTAAAGCTGCTCAAAGCTTAACGTGTCAGGGTTTCGGCTTTCTCACGAATAATTTGAGAAACGGGTTTGTTTTGTAGATGACTCTCTAACCATGAAATGACATCTAAATATAAGAATGCTCTTTTCTCATACGGATGGTCTTCATATTTTTTAAGCTCTGCATGTAATTTTTCAAATTCATGATGCAAATCGCTTGGGTATATATTCCCAAGGTTTCTTAAAAACTTAATCATCTCTTTCTGCACCTCATGCAAATCATCCATTTTAAGCAGAAACTTGTACGTACTTTTTAATTGCACTTCTAAATGGTAATCCATGCCAGCTTCATAATGTGCTACCAAACTTAAAACTCTAGCGAAGCACATCAAGTCTTCTCGCATTTTGAGGTTCTTATTATTGATGATTCTTTTTAAGTATTGAATACAGGTTTTGTTATCTCCCATTCCAAAATACAAGCAGGCAACTTTGTAATACAAAAGCATGATATGATGTTCATCTATTCGGTCTTTATGCTTTGCAATTCCGTACTCAACAATGCGAACCAAATACTCTCCTTTTGCAAACGTACCTTCTAGAAAATGAAGGTTTAATTTATTGGAGTTTGTATATAGAAAAGCAAGGGAAGCAATGTTGTCATTCTTAGGAAATTCTTTGCTACTCACCATAGCTTCCATTCGTTCAAGTACTACTTTAAATTGAGAACTGTATTTTACATAAAATAAGGACTCTAATAAATAATGATTTCCCTTTAAAAAGAACACAGGATTCAAATAAATCATCTCTTTATGTTCGTAAAAAAGATCAACCCATTTGTTGGCATATTTATAACAAGAAAGAAAATCTTGAATCAAAAAACTATACCACAAATGCGCTTTATATAACCACAATTTCTCTCTAAATCCGAGTTCATTAATGTCAACTTCTGGCAATCGATCATGAAAATAGGCTGTCACTTCTTCATAATCTTTCTCATCTTTCACGTAGCCTACTTTTAGCAACAAACCGTACAATTCTAAAGACAAATTCGATAATTTACTAGCCAAAACATTCTGTATACTTAATTTTTTCGCTTCCGCAGAAAGTTCATCAGCACGGCTCGATAAACTCCGAGTAATATACTGCGTTTCAATAATCTTCTCTAACTCCACAATTTCGTACGCCACATTTTTTTCTTCATGTTCCAACGCCAAAATTTTGGCTTTATCGAGCAACTTCAAACTCTGCCTGTACAATCCTTTATTATACAAAATAGTAGCATAATCGAGTTGTTCTCTAATGGCAATTCGGATGTTATTCTGCGCAGGATTCAAACGCAAACTCTTTAAAATTTGCTTATACAAGTTGGCTTTTAAATTTGATAATTGCTGTTTTGTAACAATCTTCTTTTTTAAAATCGCTTGTTCGTCATACGTTTGACTCTTCTCTAAGAAGGTAAATAAAGCTAAAAATTTAGAATTCACATTGCCTTCAAATCGTCCTACATACAACTTAAATTGTCGCTTTTCAGACTTTGATAACGATTTAATCAATACAAATAAAGATTCCTTTTGTGAGTTTGGCATTGTAAAAAACTATTTTATAAATAATTTACTATCAGTAATTTAACCTTCAAAAAAACAAAATTAGCACTGTAAAACACAAGGCTTTATCGTTCGTTTTAGGAAATACAAAGTATACATTCGTAAGAATAAAAAGAAATAAACACTCAAATTTTTAATTTATGAGTTCAAATCGAGTCTATATTTTTGATACTACGCTAAGAGATGGAGAGCAAGTTCCTGGTTGTAAACTCAACAAGGATGAAAAACTAATGATTGCTTCTAAATTGGATATTTTAGGTGTGGATGTTATTGAAGCAGGATTTCCTGTATCAAGTCCAGGCGATTTCCAATCGGTAGCAGCCATTGCAAAACTAGTAAAAAATGCCACCGTTTGCGGATTAACAAGAGCTGTAGAAAATGATATAAAAGTTGCGGCAGAAGCACTAACGTATGCAAAACGTCCACGAATCCATACAGGAATTGGAACTTCTGAATCGCACATGAAATACAAATTCAAAGCAACACCAGCACAAATTATTGAACGTGCCGTTGCGGCAGTAAAATATGCAAAATCGTTTGTGGAAGATGTAGAATTCTATGCAGAAGATGCTGGACGAAGCGACAACGAGTTTTTAGCAAGAGTTTGCGAAGCCGTTATAAAAGCAGGCGCTACCGTGTTGAATATTCCAGATACAACGGGCTACTGTTTGCCAGAAGAATACGGACAAAAAATAAAATACTTAAAAGAAAACGTAACGGGAATTCACAACGCAATCCTTTCTTGTCATTGTCATAATGATTTAGGATTGGCAACCGCAAATTCTATTGCAGGAGTGATGAATGGTGCGCGACAAATAGAATGTACGATCAACGGAATTGGCGAACGTGCAGGAAATACTTCCTTAGAAGAAGTAACTATGATTTTAAAACAACATCCATATTTAGACTTAAACACAAACATCAACTCAAAAATGTTGACGGAAATGAGTCAATTAGTTTCTGATACGATGGGAATGCCTGTGCAACCAAACAAAGCAATTGTAGGAACAAATGCATTTGCGCACAGTTCAGGAATTCATCAAGATGGCGTAATTAAAAATAGGGAAACCTACGAAATTATGGATCCAAAAGATGTCGGCGCAGAAACGTCATCCATTGTACTTACTGCAAGAAGCGGACGTGCAGCATTGGCATACCGAGCTAAAAATGTTGGGTACAATCTTACAAAACTTGAATTAGATACAGTATATAGTGACTTTTTACATTTTGCTGACAAGCATAAAGAAGTAACCGATACAGACATTCATCAAATCATAAAAACAAGTACAATTCAAAAAAGAATGTACGCATAGGTTCTAGTAGAAAATTTAACCAAGATGAAAAAGACATTATTTGATAAAGTATGGGATACACATGTTGTAGACAGCATTCCCAACGGACCACAAATTTTATATATAGACAAGCATTTAATTCATGAAGTAACGAGTCCGCAAGCATTCAATGAATTAAAAAAGCGAGAGATTCCTGTTTTTAGACCAAAACAGATCGTCGCAACTGCCGATCATAATACACCAACTGTAGATCAGCATTTGCCTGTAAAAGACGAATTGTCGCGCAAGCAACTACAACAACTACAAAAAAACTGTGACGAACACAATATTGAACTCTACGCATTAGGACATCAATACAACGGAATTGTACATGTAATGGCGCCTGAATTGGGCATCACACAACCAGGAATGACAATGGTTTGTGGAGATAGTCATACTTCAACGCATGGTGCTTTTGGCGCCATTGCTTTTGGAATCGGAACGAGCCAAGTAGCACAAGTATTTGCGAGTCAATCTTTGCTATTAGCAAAACCTAAAAAAATGCGCATTACTGTAAACGGAAGTTTGCAAAAAAATGTATTACCTAAAGATGTCATCCTCTATATCATTTCAAAACTTGGAACTGATAGCGGAACACAGCATTTTATAGAATTTGCAGGCGAAGTCTTCGAAAACATGTCTATGGAAGGACGAATGACTGTTTGTAATATGAGTATTGAAATGGGCGCACGTGGCGGAATGATCGCGCCAGATGAAACAACATTTGAATATGTAAAAGGAAAAAAGTTTGCACCACAAGGAGCTGATTTTGATACAAAAGTCGCCTATTGGAAAACGTTACAAACTGATGCTGACGCGGAATTTGACACAGAATACACTTTTGATGCCGCAAACATTACTCCAATGATTACGTTTGGAACCAATCCGGGCATGGGAATTCAGTTAACAGAAAATATTCCAACAGCAAACGATGTAAATCTTGAAAAATCATTGCAATACATGAACTTTGAAAAAGGTGCTTCGTTACTTGGGCAACAAGTAAACTATGTTTTCATAGGAAGCTGTACTAATTCACGTATTGAAGATTTCAGAGTGGCAGCAAATTATGTAAAAGGAAAACAAAAAGCACCAAATATCAATGCTTGGTTAGTACCAGGTTCGCAATTGGTGGTAAAACAAATAAAAGAAGAAGGTTTGGACGAAATCTTTGAAGCAGCAGGTTTCAAGCTACGTCAACCAGGTTGTTCGGCGTGTTTGGCTATGAATGATGACAAAATTCCTGATGGCGAATACTGTGTTTCCACTTCAAACAGAAACTTTGAAGGGCGCCAAGGGCAAGGTTCGCGTACACTTTTGGCGAGTCCATTAGTTGCAGCTGCCACAGCAATTGCCGGAAAAATAGTAGATGTTAACGTTCCAATTTTAGAAGAAGTTTAGTTATGAGTACATTCAACACATTTAGCGCTACTGCGTATCCGTTACCTGTAGAAAACATAGATACCGATCAAATTATTCCTGCACGTTTTTTAAAAGCAACTAGTCGAGAAGGATTTGGCGAAAATTTATTCAGAGATTGGCGTTTTCACAAAGATGGAAGCGTGAATTCTGATTTTGTATTGAACGAAGAAAAATATAGCGGCTCTATCTTAGTAGCTGGTCATAACTTTGGTTGTGGATCAAGTCGAGAACATGCGGCTTGGGCATTAAAAGACTTTGGTTTCAACGTGATTATTTCTAGTTTTTATGCAGACATTTTTAAAGGAAATGCATTAAACAATCATGTATTGCCAATTCAAGTCGTTCCAGAATATTTAGCAAGACTTTTACAAACAATTCAAGAAAATCCAAAGACCAAAATTGAAGTCAATTTGGAAGCACAAACCGTTTCATTTGAAAATTTTACAGGAGTACATTCCGCAACTTTTGACATTAATCCATATAAAAAAATGTGCTTGCAAAAAGGATATGACGATATTGATTTTTTAGTCAGCAACTTATCCAAAATAGAAGCATTTGAACAACAACATATATATTAGAAATTAGCTATGAACTTACACATTGCAGTCCTTTCAGGCGATGGAATTGGTCCTGAAGTAACCGCCCAATCCATAAATATATTAACTGCGATTGCAGAAAAATTTCAACACAAATTCACTTTTGAAGATGCACTTGTTGGTGCCATTGCTATTGATGAAACTGGAAATCCATTGCCACAAAAAACATTGGATTTATGCTTAGACGCAGATGCCGTTTTATTTGGTTCGATTGGCGATCCGAAATACGACAACAATCCAGATGCAAAAGTACGTCCAGAACAAGGTTTATTGGCATTGCGCAAATCGTTGGGTTTATTTGCTAATATTCGCCCTGTAAAAGCGTACGATACTTTATTAGACAAATCGCCACTAAAAAAACACATCATTCAAGATACGGATATTGTTATTTATCGCGAATTGACTGGTGGAATTTATTTTGGCGAAAAAACCTTAAGTGAAGACGGAACAGCAGCTTCCGATTTATGTTCGTATAGCAAAGAAGAAATTGAACGCGTAGCGCATTTTGCATTTAAAGCTGCGCAAGGCAGAAGAAAAAAATTAACTTTAGTTGACAAAGCCAATGTATTAGAAACTTCTCGTTTGTGGCGAAGAGTTGTCACTGCAATGGCTTCACAATATCCTGATGTTGCCTTAGATTTCTTATTTGTAGATAATGCAGCCATGCAAATGGTATTAAATCCAAGTCAGTTTGATGTCATTTTGACCGAAAACATGTTTGGTGATATCATTTCAGACGAAGCCAGCGTTATTGGTGGCTCTATTGGATTATTAGCTTCGGCTTCCGTTGGAGAAAAATATGCGTTGTTTGAGCCAATTCACGGTTCGTATCCACAGGCAACAGGGAAAGGCATTGCCAATCCGATTGCTTCTATCCTATCGGCAGCGATGTTGCTGGATCATTTTGGATTAGCAGAAGAAGCAGAAACGATTCGCGAAGCGGTAGAACGCGCTATTGATCTTGAAATTTGCACACCAGATTTAAACGCAAATGGAGGATATTCTACGCAAAACGTAGGAACTTTTATAGAAGAATTTATTGAAAATGTAGATGCTTTACACATCAACTCTGGAAATATAAGAGTTGGACAATCTACCATTATTTAGTGTTTTAGAGTATTACATTCCCTTTCGTCATGCTAGAAAGGGAATGTTTTTAGTTGACTTTTCTAGTGTATAAAAAAGATTTTTTACTTTTATAGTATATCTAAAGATTGTAAAATGAATATTCAAGCTGAAAAAATAGAATTATTAAAATTGTTATTAGACACTAATAACCCTACAATTATTCAGTCAATCAAACAAATCTTTGAAAAAGAAAATACTTCTATTTGGGATGAACTTTCTGAAGCGGAAAAGAAGGAAATAAAGCAAGGAACTACAGATATTAAAAATGGAAATATTACTGACTACAATTCATTTATGGCGAAGCATAGATAATGAGTAGAGAAATAAAAATTTCTAAAACTGCGGAAGAGAAACTTGAAAAACTTTTGGTCTATTTACTAGAAAATTGGTCTAAAAAAGTAAAATCTGACTTTGTAAAAAAACTAGATACATCTATAGATTTAATTCGTTCTAACCCAACGATGTTTCCTGAAATAAAAAAAGACACCAGACAACGTCCATCAAAACTAAAAATTTAATAAAATCACAACATAAACTTACAATCTGAAAGTAAGACCTTAGTTTATCAACAAAAGTATTAGAATTGTTAATTGAATCTTCCCAAAGGTATGGTTCAAATAGAATGATTTTAATATTTTTACCACTTATTTAATGACGACATGGAAACGGTTCAAAAAAACTATATTTTTGATTTTGATAGTACGCTTACTAGTGTAGAAGCGTTGGATGTTTTGGCTGAAATTACGTTGGCTAGCAATCCTAAAAAAGAAATAATTATTAACGAAATTCAAGAGATTACCAATTTGGGAATTGATGGAGAAATTTCGTTTACGGAATCCTTGGAAAGGCGCATCAAATTATTGAACGCGCACAAATCTAATTTGGAAGAATTGATTTCAAGATTGCGTCTACAATTATCCGCTTCTATTGAAAGTAATAAAGAGTTTTTTGAGAACTTTTCAGATGATATTTATGTGATTTCTTGCGGATTTAAAGAATTTATAGATCCGATTGTGAAAGAGTATAATATTCCTGCCAACCGTGTGTATGCAAACACGTTTGCTTTTGATGCAGAAGGCTATATTGTAGGATTTGATGCTGCAAATGTACTCTCGCAACACAACGGAAAAATTCAGTGTTTAAAAGACATGAACTTGGAAGGAGAAATTCAGGTAATTGGTGATGGTTATAGCGATTATGTAATGCGCGAAGCAGGTATTGCCGATAAGTTTTTTGCCTTTACAGAGAATGTATCAAGAGAAAAAGCGATTGACAAAGCCGATCATGTAACGCCAAATTTAGACGAGTTTCTGTTTGTAAATAAATTGCCTAGAAACATTTCATATCCAAAAAATAGAATCAAAATATTATTACTAGAAAACATTCATTCGGACGCGTTTGATCGTTTGGCAGATGATGGTTTTAGTGTAGAAATGTTATCGCATAGCCTTTCCGAAGAAGATTTAATCGAAAAAGTAAAAGATATACACGTGTTGGGAATTCGTTCCAAAACACAAGTGACTCCAAAAGTGATTGCAGCTGCAAAAAAATTATTGGCAGTTGGCGCGTTCTGTATCGGAACAAAACAAATTGATTTAGAAACCTGTAAAGAACACGGAATTGTCGTTTTTAATGCGCCATATAGCAACACGCGTTCGGTTGTTGAATTGGCAATTGGTGAAATTATCATGTTGATGCGAAGTGTGTTTCCAAGAAGTACCGAATTGCACAACGGACAGTGGAATAAAACCGCAAAAGGTTCACGCGAAGTGCGTGGAAAAAACCTTGGAATTGTAGGGTATGGAAACATCGGGAAGCAATTATCTGTGTTGGCAGAAGCGATGGGAATGAAAGTATTTTACCATGATATTGAAGATCGTTTGGCACTTGGAAACGCACAAAAATGCAATTCTTTAAAAGAATTATTAGCCATTTCGGATGTAGTTTCTTTACATGTTGATGACAATGCTGCGAACAAAAATTTCTTTGGAAAAGCAGAGTTCGATCAAATGAAAGATGGTGCGTTATTAGTCAACTTAGCAAGAGGTTTTGTCGTAGATATTGATGATTTAAAAGTAGCGTTAGAAAGCGGAAAAATTGCAGGCGCTGCTGTCGATGTATATCCTGTTGAGCCAAGAGCTAACGGAGCATTTGAAACACCATTGAAAGGTTTAAACAACGTAATTTTAACGCCGCATGTTGGTGGAAGTACGGAAGAAGCACAACGCGATATTGCCGATTTTGTTCCTAATAAAATTATGGCGTATGTCAATTCTGGTAATACGGTTGATGCGGTCAATTTCCCAAATATTCGTTTGCCACGACAAACCAATGCACACCGCTTTTTGCACATTCACAAAAACGTGCCTGGCGTAATGGCAAAAGTGAATAAAGTGTTGGCAAAATACGAACTGAATATTACAGGACAATATTTATCTACCGATAGTAAAGTTGGATATGTAATTGTGGATGTAGATAAGGAATATAACAAAAAAGTGACCTCAGCTTTAAAGAAAATTGAAGACACTATTAAGTTTAGAATTTTGTATTAATAGCGAATTCTAAATTTTATAAAAGCTACTTCTTGCATGTGTATGTACATATAAGAAGTAGCTTTTTTAGTTTTATGCCGGATGATCTCTTTTGCTAAAAATAGGTTCTGTGCCGCGAATATTTACTTTGACAACTCTGTAATTATCTAGCAATGCTACAAAATGATTGTCGTCTTCCCAAATCATCGCGTAGGCGTAATCAATCAAGTTTCTGGTAAAAGTTCGGTAACATTCTTCGCCATTATTTTGAATTTCTCTTGTGATGATTTCTTCTGATTGAAAATCGATGATACTTATGTGATTTTCGTTAGTTTCTAAAATAGCAAGATGATTGTCATTGTCTTTTTGTAATGTAATTACAGAATAAAGCATAAAACTATTATGTATTGGAAGTAAATTTGTTGCAATTTGAGATGTTCTAACTTTTTTTGCGGTTCTTTGTATTATATTTTACAGTAACTATGAGTTCCAATAAAGAAGCCGTTTATTATTCACCATTAGAAGAAAAACTCAATATTATTTCGCATGCTATTGGTGTTTTGTTAGGTATTATTGCCTTGGTCTTTTTAGTTGTTCATGCTGCTCAAAATGGCACAGCAGTTCATGCTGTAAGTTTTACTATTTACGGAGCAAGTATTATTATATTATATCTTGCTTCTACGCTGTATCACAAAGCCACCAGTCCTAAACTTCGGAATCGTTTGCGCATCTTTGATCATGCGGCTATTTATGTGCTTATTGCCGGAACGTACACACCTTACGCACTCGTTACTTTGGAAGGAACTGTTGGGTGGACTATTTTTGGGCTCGCTTGGGGTTTTGCCATTGTTGGAATTACGATGAAACTTTTCTTTACAGGGAAATTTGATAAGCTTTCTACCTTGATGTATGTTTTTATGGGTTGGATTATCATTTTTGCCATTAACCCTTTGATTGCGAATTTGTCTAGCGAAGGTTTATTTTGGTTGATTGCTGGCGGCGTTTTTTATACCGTTGGTGCCGTTTTATATAGTATTCGAAGTCTTCCTTTTAATCATGCAATTTTTCATGTATTTGTATTAGCAGGAAGCATTTGTCACTTTATTTCGGTGTATTTTTATGTGTTGCCTTTTGCCTAGTTTTTTTTACACAAATTACAGTTTGGAATTGTATATTAGACAAGTATCTTACACAAACAAAAAAAAACACTACATGAAAAAAATATATCTACTCTTGTTCGTTTTAGGAACTACACAACTTTCCTTTTCGCAAACAATACAACAAGTTGATTCTATATCTAACGTATTTTGTGAATATCTGAAAACCATAAATATCAAAAATGATACACTAAAATTAAATACATTGTACGAACAAAAATTTTATCCATACTTGAGAAGTATCGCAAAAGAAGAAGTTGAGAAAGTTGGAAATAAATTATATTACAGGTTGCAACGAAATTGCGTGGAGTTTCGTAAGTTGTTAGACCGTTTGGAACCTCCAAAAGATGGATTAACACGTATTACCGAAAAGCCTGTTTCAGAAATTACCAAAAAACAACTGAATGCATTTAAAAAACAGAAAGAATTCTACTATTATGAAGCTTCAGGAGAAAAAACAATTGTAATTATGAAAGATGGATTTTGGACCGATTATTTTTCAGATGATACCGCTTCCAAACTCACAACCAAATGGATTGGCAACACTGAATTTGAATTAACTTTTATAGAAAGTGACAATGAAACTAGAGCTAATTTTAGTGTAAAAGGAGACAAATACGTCTATCAAGTTTTGGCTAAAAAAGACAACTATTACGAAATGAGTGTCAATATTCCAGGGCAAATTGTTTTTGAAAAATTCAAAATATATTACAAATAAAATGATGCAACCACGAGTAACTATTATCGGATTAGGTGTCGCTAATTTAAAGGCTTCAACCGCTTTTTATCAAGAAAAATTTGGCTGGAAACTGACCAATGCAAGCAATGAAAATATTTCGTTTTTTCAGTTAAATGGCGTGTTACTTTCACTGTATCCAAGAGAAAAACTTGCCGAAGATGCTACGGTTAACGCAAAAGGTACTGGATTTAAAGGATTTACCTTAGCATACAACACACGAAGCAAAGAAGAAGTGGACGGAATTTTTGCCGATTTAGCAAGTAAAGACGTTAAAATTATCAAACAACCCGAAGCTGTTTTTTGGGGCGGATATAGCGGATACGTTGCCGATTTAGACGATAATTTATGGGAAATTGCTTTTAATCCGTTTTTGGAATTGGATGCCGAAGGAAATACGGTGAACGAAGAATAGTTTAATTACAATCTCAACAACAAATTCGGATCAGGACAATTTTGTTTGTAAAAATCTAAGTCATTTTGAGAAGAAACACCAGGATAATCTCCTGAAAAATCTCGCATGTCTTTTATGATTTGAAAGTGTAAATGCGGCGGATAATCTCCATTAACATTCGCAGCTCCTAGCCTTGCAATTTCTGCACCTTTTTCAAAGCGTTGTCCAAGGTGTATATTTTCAATAGAAGCTACACTTAAATGACCATATAACGTATAAAATTCAACATTTTGAATGGTGTGTTTTAAAATAAGTGTCGGTCCATAATCACCAAAATTCGTATTGTTTTGAAAACTATGTACCTCACCATCTAACGGAGCGTAAATTGGTGTTTCGGCTTCAATCCACAAATCTAGACCTAAGTGAATATTGCGCTCAGTTGCTGGATTTTGATCGTTAAAATATTCGCTTCTATTGTAAATTCCACGTTTTTCTAAATAACCACCAAATGCTACTTTACAATTATTTATCGCAATATACCGATTAATATGCTTTCCTAAAGTATCCGACGAAGATACATCGACAGTTTCTAATTGCTCATTCGTCACTGACAAATCTAAATGTACATAATCCGAAGTTGAAATGTTACGATCTAACACAAATAAAGATTGTTTTCCTAAATCGCTTAAAAGTTGCGTGAATGAAGTTGGTGACATTGTTTGTTTTTTTTAAAAAAATAAGGAAATATTATGTAATAATAACACGTGTGTGTTTTCGCAACTGTGGAATTACTTTTTCTACTAATAATTCTCGCTGCTGTTGCGATCTTACTATAAACTGATAATTATATGCTTTCTGTTCATACTTAAACTCTAAATAGTTTTCAGCTCCCAAGCTTTTACTAGGCTCTCCTGTACCAGAAAAAGTATTGATAGCGCCTTTTACATCGTGACCACTAAACTTTATATGTGTTATTTTTTCTATTGGATAAATTTCTACATAATCAATGGTGATTTCATTAGCATCCAAAAAAATAATTCCGCCAATATCTAAATTGTTTCCATCTGAATCTCCAAAACCTTTAAACACTCCAATCAGCAAACAAATAATACATCCGAGGCAAATCAGTTTAAAAGTCCAATATTTAAGTAAGTTCACTTCATATAATTTATCATAACTTGCAGTGATAACAAACACCAATAAAAGTCCTATAATTCCTATATAAGTGATCTTTTCTGAATTAGAAATATCATATAACACTCCTTTTTTCGGAATCACGTAGTCGAAAGATATTTTTTCCATTCTTAATTTTTACTTGTAATATTTTCTAAATCGTCACTTCAAATTATATTATGAATTCATCTTCAAAACCTCAGCATACGCCTTTTCCTGAGAGTGAATCGCAAGTTCATCTTGTGGAACATAACTGTTTTTCTGTTTTGCATCAATGATTCTTCCTTTTACCGTATCATCTAATTGCCATTGTACATACGTTCGCAATTGTTGGTGCATAGCTGCGACACGCACTTTAAAAAATTGATCCAAATTAGAAGAAAATATTGCCAAAAACTTAATGCGTTCATATAACGGATTTCGCATATCGGCAGCTTCTTGCAACACGCGGTGATTAAAGCGCAACCATGATAAATCTCTGTTATTGTATTCGGTAGACGTTAGTGACATTCTTAAATTTTAAGTATCAAAAATATACATTATTTACCCATTAGACGTATTTTTTTTAATTGCCTTAAGAATAGTGCATTCCAAATTAAAATTTGTTGTGAATCGAATTTTTAGCGCTTTACTTTTCCATGACCAATATCAATTGATCAGATGCAAACATGGCGGCAGGAGAAATTACTTTTTCATTCATTGGAATATTGTTTCCGTAACGTTCTTGCATTTTAGATTGTACCGTTTGATGGCTCAAATCAAAGTCTGAAAGTCGCTCCAATTGTCCAATTTCGATATTTGCTGCTTCTTTGTATATTTTCCAAACTAGCTCAGAACAATAAATTTTATCATCTGACCATTCAAAGTAGATATCATACGGTTTTCCTATAAACTTTTCGCCAATCTGTTTCATTTTAGAAAGTGTAGCACTTGTTAGAATTTGAGCTGCATTTGCCAATCTTTTTATGACGTAATGTCCGTTTTTACCACGATTAATCCATTTTTGCAAAGGTGTTAGTTTTACAGGTTGCACCGCTTCGTAGACAAAATATTGTCCATCATTTTCATAAATAATTCCCATGTGACTGTATTTTGAATTTGTTGCTAACTGAATGGCTTTACTCTGATTGGATGTGGACGTTTGAAAAATGATATCGCCATTTTGAATAGTACGATTACGTGTAAACTGCGCTGTTTGCTTAGCATCTTTTTGGACACCATCAGCAAATTGATACATTTCTATGATCCAATACGTTAAGAAGCCTAAAATTCCAATAATGATGAGTGTAAGCAGTGTTTTTTTCATGCGTTTATATAGTGAAAGTTCTTATTTTTTTAAAAAAATTACTGTAATAGATCAAGCTACAAAAATCTGCTGCTGAGTCAAAGTATCACAACGAGTTTAGTTTATTTTTAACATTTGGTTTTATTTTTTTGAAACGAATTTAAAAATTAGGCATGTGCAATTTAGTAAACAAATATAATGTAGCAGGTTCGCGCTACACAAGTTATCCGGCAGTTCCGTATTGGAATATAGAAAGTGGTTTTGTAACAAATCCAATCGATTGGAAATATTCAAGCGCTAGCCTGGACACGATTTTTATTTGGAGTTTGACGATCAGAATTTAGATGCAAATAAGAACTTTAATTTAAACAAAAAAGAAAAAGAAGAGTAGGTTCAGAAACTTAAATCGATATTTCAGCAATTAACCAAGACTATAAAAGATAAAATTATTTAGTATTGCGTAGCGGAAGTCGAAAAGCTTATTAGAGTAGACACAACCAAACTCAATTCACAATGAAAATATCTTCCTTTGAAGCTTTCAAGCAAACAGGAAATGTAGTTCCTCAACACGTATTGCATACAATTTCTGGAGGAACTGAAACTTCTTCATCAAGTAGTAACGAAGAACCAGCAGATCCAATTCCACCAGCAACAACTCACACAGATCCACCGCCACCTCCACCACCGCCAAGGACAACTATCTATAGAATAGACGGAGATTTCGTGTATACATGATATAAAAAAGCGGTTGATTTTTAATAATCAACCGCTTTACAAACCCCACATGTAGATTTCCCAAATCTATCTCCCCAACATCAAAATCTCACTCACCAATACTTCCGTTACATATTTCGTTTCTCCATCTTCTGTTTCATAAGATCGGTTTGTTAGTTTTCCGTCAATTGCAATTTCTTTTCCTTTTAGTAAATATTTTTCAACAATTTCTGCCGTTTTATTCCAGGCGATTAATGAATGCC
>NZ_JBGCDL010000101.1:0-5420 GCF_045105435.1 Kordia sp.
TAACTTTATACACTCGTTTCACAGTATAATATTTTATAATTTCTGGACCAAAATTGATTTGGCACTTATTCTATAGACGAGAGAAAAACCGATATGTTACACTTTTTTTAAGATTTCTTTAACTTTTTTTAAGAAAATCGACTTTTTGTTTAACCTTTTCTAAAATTTAAACTGTCATATTCAATGGATTTTCAATACAAAATAGGATCAAAAAATACGATCACTTTGAGTGTAATAAAAAAATTAAGGAACTACAAATTGCAACGTTTTTGGTAAAATAGTGGCAGTAAAACCGCCAGTTCCAATCAATTCACCGTCTGCTTGAATATACACCTTTTTTTGAGAAGTTTCAATAGTAATCGAATCTGTTTTAAAAGTTTCTACCTTGGAATGATTCACAATTTGACCGTTAAACAAACCAAAAACGTTTCTAAGTAGGTTAAAAAGTGTAAAATGTTTCGCTACCGAAATATCAAACAATCCATCAGCTGAAGCCACATCTTTTGTCAATTGCATGCCGCCACCAGAATATTGACAAATGCCAACAATTGTTAACAACGATTTGCTTGTTAATTGTTTTTCAGCACTTTTAATAGTAAATTCAGTTGCTTTATAACGCATCAAACCTAAAACGGTAGATACCAAAAAAGAAGCAGCGCCTAAAAATTTTAATCGTTCGTTGCGTTTTACCACATACCCATCAAAACCCAATCCGGCAACATTATTAAAAAACACAGTTTTATCAACATTCAACAAAGAAAGCTTTCCAATATCTTGAAAAATAGTATGTTCCTCTTTAATAATTTGAATTGCTTTGGTAATATTCTTTGGAATTTTATAGGTTTTTACCCAATCATTTCCCGTTCCTAAAGGAATTACGGCTAACTTTATTTCCTGAAGTGAAACAATTTTTTGTTGCATCAAACCATTTACAATATGATGCAAAGTTCCATCGCCACCAATACTTACAAACTTTCGATATCCTTTTTTTAAACCTTCAATAACAAGTTCGTATTCATGTTGAGGTTTTGTGGTAAACTCAAATTCAAAAGGAATATTTAAAGCTTCAAAAGTAGCTACAATTTTTCTCCATTTTCGTTTTCCTGAGAAGCTTCCCGAAGTCGGATTCACAATCAAAAACCAGTTCTCTTTACGCATACATAACACCAATTTAATGTGTTGCAAAATACGAATTGTAAAATATTTGTATATTTGCATCAGAATTTATTAATACTTCTCTCCTACTCGTTGTGTTTACTAAGAAATCGTTAATTTCTAAAACAGCAACATTCCTGACAGAATTAATTTGTACTTTTCAAGAGTTAAAAAGCGCTAAACTTAGAATCGTTAAATCTCGATTATCGAGTAAAATTCAATAAAAAAGCAATTTCGGTATGCTTTTTACACAATCAAATAATAATAATAACAAACCGAAAATATACACGAAATCGTGTAAAACAGAATGATATAATGACAAGAAAGAAAAAAAAGAAATCGCATAAAATTCCAAATCTAACAGATGCGATCCTTCAAATATTTAAAAAATCTTCCAACAAAGTTTACAACTACAAACAAATAGCTTCCAAACTAAACATTACAGATACTAGCGGAAGAAATCAAATTATAAAAACACTCAAAAAACTCAAAGCAAAACAAAAAATTGAGGAAATTGATCGTGGAAAATACCGCGTAGTTGGCAGTACAGAATACTATACTGGAATTGCAGATATAACAGCACGCGGACAAGGATATGTAATTTGTGAAGATTTTGAAGAAGATATCTTTGTACCAAACAACAAACTAAACAGAGCTTTAAATGGCGATGAAGTTGAAGTATATGTGTACAAACGCAGAAAAAATAACAGACCAGAAGGTGAAATTACAAACATTGTAAAACGTAAAAAGACCGAATTTGTGGGTGTATTACAAATGCAAAGAAATTTTGCTTTTGTGGTTGTTTCCAATCAAAAAATGTACACGGATATTTTTGTTCCAAAAAACAAAATAAACAATGCACAAGATGGTGATAAAGTATTAGTTGAAATTGAAGATTGGCCAGCGAGAGCGGATTCTCCTTTCGGAATTATAACACAAGTACTTGGAAAACCAGGAGAACACGATACTGAAATCCATTCGATTTTAGCAGAATACGGATTGCCGTACGAATTTCCAGAAAACGTAGAAAAATACGCAAACAAACTAGACACATCTATTCAAGAAGATGAAATCAAAAAACGTAGAGACATGCGCGACGTGTTAACGTATACGATTGATCCAAAAGATGCAAAAGATTTTGATGATGCGTTATCATATCAAGTATTAGAAAATGGAAACTACGAAATCGGAATTCACATTGCCGATGTTTCGCACTATCTAAAACCTGGAACTGTATTAGATGATGAAGCATACGAACGTGCAACTTCAGTATATTTAGTAGACAGAGTTGTACCAATGTTACCAGAAATACTCTCAAATGGCGCGTGTTCATTACGTCCAAATGAAGAAAAATATACCTTCTCAGCAGTTTTTGAAATCAACAAAAAAGCAGAAGTAATCAACGAATGGTTTGGACGTACAGTTACCTATTCCGACAAGCGATTTGCGTATGAAGAAGCACAAGTAATCATTGAAACACAAGGTGATGAAATTCCTGCGGAAATATCTTTAACAGGAAAAGCGTACAAAGTAGACAAAGCCATTGTTGAAGCAACCTTAAAACTTGATGAATTAGCCAAAATTATGCGTGGCAAACGTATGCGACAAGGTGCCATTTCATTTGACAAAGTAGAAGTTCGTTTCAACTTAGATGAAAACAAAAATCCAGAAGGTGTCTATTTCAAAACGCAAAAAGACGCAAATAAATTGATTGAAGAGTTCATGTTACTTGCTAACAGACGCGTAGCAGCTTTCATTGGAAAACGAGAACCAAAACAAACCTTTGTATACCGTATTCATGACGAACCAGATTCAGAAAAATTAGGGAATTTGCAAAATATAATCTCTCGATTTGGATATTCATTAAACTTACAATCTAAAAAAACTACCACAAGTTCACTAAACCAATTACTAGAAGATGTAAAAGGGAAAGGCGAACAAAACATGATTGATACGCTTGCCATTCGTAGTATGAGCAAAGCAAAATACACAACCGATAACATTGGTCATTACGGTTTGGCATTCGATTACTATTCGCACTTTACATCGCCAATTCGTCGTTATCCTGATGTTATGGTACATCGTTTATTACAACACTATTTAGATGGCGGAAAATCTGCAAATGCAGAAGAATACGAAGCAAAATGTGAGCATTCATCAAACATGGAAGGTTTGGCTGCAAGAGCTGAACGCGATTCTACGAAGTACATGCAAATAAAATTCATGCAAGATCATAAAGATGAAGAATTTGTAGGAGTAATTTCGGGTGTGACTGAATGGGGAGTTTACGTAGAAATCATTGCTAACAAATGTGAAGGAATGGTAAGTATTCGCGATATCAAAGACGATTATTACAACTTCGACGAAAAGCAATATGCTATAATTGGTGAAGTCACTAAAAACATATATCAACTTGGAGATGAGGTTATTGTAAAAGTAAAAAATACGGACTTAGTAAAACGTCACTTAGATTTCGATCTCGTTGGAAAACGTGTAGATGTAGAAGCATAAAATTTGGGCGTTCCCGTAAACGGTCAGGCTATCCGCTATATCTTTTTAAAATACTAGTCATTGCGAGAATTTTTATAAAAAATTTGTGGCAATCTGTTTCTTAAACAAACAGATTACTTCGTCGTTTTCTCCTCGTAATGACGTATCAAAAAATTAAAAAGGATGCCGCTTCTATCCTTAACGCGAAATAAAAAGTACTGAGAAATTAGTAGTGAGTATTGAGATTTTTCTAAGTACATTCAGTATTTCATAATCAATATCAATAAAATTTAAAATCTATTTCTCTAATAATAAATAAGGCTTCTCAATACTATATTTTTGTAACATTTCTCAAAAACAGACACTAACGTATCAAACAATCAAAAATCGTATATCAACAATCAAAAATCACAAATCCATTATGATTTTCACTACAACCGACAATTTTCAAAACAGAGAAATTACAGAATACTTAGGCTTAGTTTCCGGAATGACCTATAGCGTAAATTACTCATACAAAGGCATGTCGTTCAAAGATATGTTCAACATGAAAAAATACTATTCACAAATAGAAGGCGCTATAGAAGAAATAAAAGAAAAAACATTTCAAAAATTACATGACAATGCCGTAAAACTTGCTGCAGATGGCGTAGTTGGTATTGCTGTAGATATGGAAATAAGTGCTGGAGGCGCAGTAATGGTAAGCGTCACAGGAACGGCAGTAAAGCTCAAATAAACAAAAAAAATCTTGACATTACGGATTTCCGTAAGTATATTAGTAGGAATATTTCTAACATTGTAAGTGTAAAATTTATACACTTTTGAGAAATATTCTTAAACTATATTGCTTACTGATACTTTTCTCTTGCGAAACAGATGATTTCAAAGAGAACTATCATCAAGAAAGCAAGTTGACAATCCCACAACCAAAAGTTCAGTACAAAGAGGGAAATCAGGTTTCAAAAAAAGCCGTAAACTTTATCAAGATGAAAACAAACAATGCTTTTACTATCGTGCAACGTAAAGGTAGAGTGGCGTTTTCTCAAAATTCTATTCTTAGTAAATCTACAGAACTCGGTATCATTGACACCAGTAAAGAAATTATTGTACACAATGAAACTACGACCAAACATACATTTAAAGTCATTTCACCGTATCAAGAAGAAAATACAATTGTCAATGTAATTATTGTTGAAAAAGGAGATACAACCTACGAATACTTCTTAAAATATACGTTCAATGGGGAAATTCCATACAATGAAGATAAAACAGCAATCGATTTTAATCAATTCAACGGAACCATTGAAACCTTTAATAGCGCTGGCGAATCTATTGGTAGCATGACTATTGAAAATAATACAGTAATTGACGATACAGGCAATTTAGCGCCATGTCCAACAGATGATGAACCCGAACCATCAGATGATACAAATACTTCCAATACGGGCGGTTCTGACGCTAACACTTCAACTTCAAGCGGAACAAACGAAGACGAACAACAACAATACGGTAACAATTATTATAACAATACAACTGGCGGCGGCGAATTAGTAGATGCCAATGACGATTGTGCTGTAAGTTGGAGTTTTACTGATTGTGGTTGCGGTCCGCAATATGCAGACGGACATCGTCCAAGTGGAAATGCTTGTTGTGGCGGAAGTCTCATGGTTATGGTCGATTGCAATGGCGTGGTACAACGAAGCAACAATTATGACACACCATTTACCAAACGAAATGCAATCAATCCTTGTAACGATGGTGATGTAGGTGTTATT
>NZ_JBGCDL010000102.1:0-12577 GCF_045105435.1 Kordia sp.
AAAATCTCATAAACCAAAAAAACCTCATAACAAGCTGCTATGAGGTTTTTTTTATGATTCTTTCAATTCCCTAAAAAGGCAAATCGTCGTGATCTTCTTCTTTAAAATCGTTTACTGGCTCAAAAGCATCTGCTGGTGGCACTGGCGGCATTCCTGCTGGCGCTTGACCCTGCGATTGTTCGCTTTCAATTCTCCATCCTTGAATAGAGTTGAAATATTTTGTTTCGCCTTGCGGATTTACCCATTCTCTACCACGTAAATTGATACTGATTTTTACAGGTTGTCCTACTTGGAAACTATTTAATAAGTCTACTTTATCTTGTACAAATTCCACCATAATGTGTTGTGGATATTGCTCTTCTGTTGTTACAACAATTTCACGCTTTCTAAATCCGTTGTTTCCAAACGTCTGCGTTTGCCCAATCATTTTTACTTTTCCCTGTACTTCCATGTTATTTATTTTGCTAATAAGATTTTCCAAGCAGTTTGCACATCTCCTTTCGCAAGATATGTTTGCGCTGCTTTATGTTTTGTTTCTGTTGTGTCTGAAATTGTAATTTCAGTTGTTTGTATAAATTCTTGTATTTCTGCTTCGGTTGGTAGTTTTTCTACGTTTCCTAAGATTCCAAGATCATTTCCTGTCAAAATTGTACTTGTCCGAATGTCTGTTGGAATTTGATCTACGCCAATTCCCAAGGTTGCAATTGGTTTTGGAATTTCAAAAAATCCATCGCGTGCTCGGCTGTAAAAGCTTCCACCTGCTCTGGCTACCAAATCAATTTTGTAATGATCTATTGTTCCGCGATCATTTAAAATAGCTTCATTGATGTGTAATTTGACAACTTCACAAATAATTAAATTACCTGCGCCACCTTCATTTCCTAACGAGACGACTTCGTTTACTTTGCATTCAAATTGCACTGGCGATTCTGCCACACGAAACGGTTTTACTTTTTCAGATGGTAACATCGTCAATCCAGCTTTTTCAAACTCATTTACGCCTTCTGCATACTCTGTACTACTGAGCGACATTTGTTGCACGATGTCATGATTTACCACATTAATTACCACTTCTTTCGTTGCTATTGCATTTTCAAGTGTGTGTTTTGTGGTATTATTACGAACTCTTCGCGCAGGCGAAAAAATCATAATTGGCGGATTGGCACTGAATACATTAAAAAAACTATACGGCGATAAATTCGGATTTCCATCTGCATCCACTGTACTTGCAAAGGCAATTGGTCTTGGCGCAACGGCACCTAATAAATACCCGTGTAGCTTGGCAGTTGGAATTTCTTTTGGATCTATGGATAGCATTTTCATGTTTTTGTGCGACAAAATTACTATAAAAAAGCGGAGCATACAATAATAGTTATCAACGTGAAAGCACGGTTTTTAACAACTAATTTTCTAGTGAAAGGATATTTTATTCGATTCACTTAAAAATATAAAATTCAACAACATCTGTTTTCGACACAAGCGCGTCATTACTTACTTTTTTTGAGGCTTAAATACTATTTATTTTGTTTTGTCGTTATATTTGAAATTAATAACTAAAACTTTTTAATTATGATTAAAAACATTTAAAACGTTGATGGTGTAAAAGCATTGACAAAAGGAGAACAGTTTGACATTTTGGGCGGAAGTGATTATACAGTAGTCAAATTAGTTTGCACAGATGGAAACGTGGTTGCTGGTGACGTCTCAAATTGTCATTGTCACAATTTAGTAGATGGTGTATACTTATTGAGAATTCCTAATGATGGAACTGGACATTTTCAAACTTTCAATCTCTTAGGTCAGGAAATGTTAGAAGCTTAAAACCTAACTTGATTTGGTATCACTTGATCTTAAAATTGTTTGTGATTCCGAATCAAGTTCGGAATGACGTTCGTTTTCACTTTAAGTTTCACATCAAACAATAAAACTATTTCTTTTCGTTTATATTAGTAGTTTCAAAGTATTTGTATGATTTTAAAAAACAAACCTGTTTTAATTCGCTGGATATTGATTCTCGCTTCTTTTGCGATTGTTTCAGGGATTTTGTGGAATACGTATATTTTCTTTCAAGAGTTTAAACAAGAAGAACGTGCCAAAATGGAGATTTTTGCACTTGCAGTTTCTGAAATAAGTCAAGGAACTGCCAATGATAATGATAACATCACTCTAAACTTAGAGGTAATGAGTAGTAATACTTCAAATCCTAGAATATCTGTTACAACAGAAGGAATAATGGATGCTCAAAATATGGATGAGGAAAAAATAAAGGACTCTCTTTATCTCAAAAGAAAAATAAAGCAATTTGCAAAAGAAAATGAACCAATTAATATTTCCTACTTTGATGAACAATTGAATCGTAAAGTTAGATTAGGCACTTTATATTATGGTAATTCTCCTGCTTTAAACAAACTCAAATATTATCCGCTTGCACTATTGCTAATTATTGTCTTGTTTGCCGCAGTTGCCTATTTCTTTTTTAGTGCTTCGAAAGCTTCCGAACAGAATAAGTTATGGGCAGGAATGGCGAAAGAAACTGCGCATCAAATTGGAACACCACTTTCTTCTTTGGTCGGTTGGACAGAGATTTTGAAGACCGAAAATGTAGATCCCGATTATATTAAAGAGATTGAGAAAGATATTGATCGCCTACAAACAATTACAGAACGTTTTTCTAAGATTGGCTCTATTCCAACATTGCAACGTTTGGATATTGTTCAAGAAACGAAAGATTCGTACGACTACTTGCTGACACGAACTTCAAAATTGGTCAGCTTTACATTTGAAGCGCCCGAAACGCCTATTTATAGCGAAATTAATGCACAATTATACAGTTGGACCATTGAGAATATGGTGAAAAATGCGATTGACGCCATGAAAGGAAAAGGCGATTTGAAACTACAAATTACATCTACAGATAGTTTTGTAAAAATCTTAATTACTGATAACGGAAAAGGAATTCCGAAACGAAATTTTAAAAAGGTTTTTCAGCCAGGTTTTACAAGTAAGAAACGCGGTTGGGGATTGGGATTATCGCTCGCAAAACGTATTGTAGAAAATTATCACAACGGAAAAATTAAGGTGTTGAAATCGGAACTTGGCAAAGGCACTACGATGCAAATTTCGTTAAAAACGGTTGTGTAGACTTGGTTAGATTCGCTTTGTTCTTAGACTTGCTTCGCTCTTGGATTGTTAGTCACGCTTCGCTTTAGTATCGCTTTGCTCTTGGTATTTCGGTAGAATTCAAAAACGTCAGTTCGAGTGATTTTCGTAATAGAATGAAGAAAATTGTATCGAGAAGTGCTTTGTATTTTGAATCTTTTGAAATATTTTCAATTCAACATTTAAAATTTAACATTCATAATCCACTAAAGTTCCGCCCGAATTTTAGCCGCAACTTCTTCAAAATGTTCTGGCGTTAGTTTTTCTTTGTTTTTAAAATCCATGCTTCCCATATTGTGCAACGGAATTAAATGTACATGTGTATGTGGCACTTCTAAACCTATGACTGAGATTCCAACACGCAGGCAAGGAACGGCTTTTTCGATAGCGATTCCGACTTTTCTTGAGAATTTCATTAATCCTATATAAGTTTCTTCTGAAAGATCAAAAATTTTATCTACTTCTTGTTTCGGAATGCACAACGTATGTCCTACTGCATTTGGATTGATATCTAAAAAAGCATAGTAATTTTCATCTTCTGCTATTTTATAAGATGGAATTTCTCCACTGATGATTTTGGTGAAAATTGAGGCCATGAGTTGAAATTTGTATTGTTGTAAGATAAAAAAGTTCTTGCTTATACATATAGAAAAATCCTTTTTTAACAAGTAAGAAAGGATTTTGCTGTGATTTATTTTTTTTTGAACTGTTAGCTACGTGTAATTTCTAGCACTTCAAACTTCATAATTCCGTTTGGCACTTTTACATCTGCAATTTCGCCAACCGATTTTCCTAATAATCCTTTTCCAATTGGTGATGTCACGGAAATTTTTCCTGCGGCTAAATCTGCTTCACTTTCTGCAACTAAGGTATACGTCATTTCCATACCATTGGTTGTATTTTTGATACGAACTGTTGATAATACCAATGCTTTGGAAGTATCTAACTGACTTTCATCAATGATTCGTGCAGTAGATAATACGTTTTCCATTTTTGAGATACGCATCTCTAATAATCCTTGTGCTTCTTTTGCAGCATCATATTCTGCATTTTCGCTTAAATCGCCTTTATCTCTTGCTTCTGCAATGGCTTGAGAAGCTTTAAATCGCTCAACATTTTTTAATTGATCTAACTCGTCTCTTAATTTTTTTAATCCTTCTGCTGTATAATAAGATACTTTACTCATAATTTCTTCGTTTTCTATCTATTCATAGATGTTTTTGCGTTGTAAATTGCACTGTTGTGGATTGTATAACGCAAAAAAATCCCATTAGATACGGGATTTGTTCTACAAATATAAGAAAATATTTAAAGTGCTTGTCTATGTTGGTTTTTAAAAAAATGATTTGCGTAAATTGCAGAACTTATTAAATTTTAAATAAATGAAACGTTTTTTGATTATTTGTTGTGCTGTTGCATGTTTGTTGTCGTGTAATTCGGATGATGATGGAGTGAATAATAATCCTTTTATACAGAACACTTTAGTACAATTTCAGGTGAATCTGAATTTACCACAGTTTGACAATTTGCGCTTTGCAGGTGGTTCTACGTATATTGGAAATGGCGGCGGCGTTCGCGGATTTTTTGTATTTAATTTGTCTGGCGATCAGTTTTTTGCTTGGGAAGCGAGTTGTCCAAATCATGTACCAAGTAGTTGTTCTACGATGGACATCAATGGTGTATTAGCAACTTGTTCTTGTGAAGATTACGAATATAGTTTAGCCAACGGACAGTTATTGAATCCTGTGGAAGGAATGGATAGTTATCCAATGGTAAATTATCGCGCTACAAAATCGGGAGATATCATTACGATTTCGAATAATTAATCCTAAAACTTTTTTTACACAAAAATCTATGACCCGTTTTAAAAACTATACTGTTTTTTTAGAACGGGTCAATATAGTAACTTTCATATTGTATTAACAATAATACGAGTAACAGATATATGGATGTATTGTCTTATCATTCCAACAGTGTAAATAATAAGTATACTTACCTACTGTTCCTGACGCACCTGTACCACTTCTTACCGTATCAGATGCATTATTTGCTCCGTCGTTATTTGCGCCTCCATTAATTTGACTAACGATTGCTTTCTTTAATTTTAAATTTTTAAGATTCTTTTTTTCATAATAGTTTTTTTACTAATTAATATTCCTTTTTAATAGTCTTTTACTCGGAAGTCTATCCGTCACAGTCATCATCTTGACCATTACAACTACCCTGTGGCGTTTTTCCAGCTGGAGCTGCATTTCTTCCGGCTCTCGCTGCTGTAGAAGCACCTCCATTTAAAAATTGCATTGTACTCACCGTTACTTTTTTGAGCATGAATTTGCTCAGATTTGATTTTTTCATAATGATATTGTTTAGTTAATGATGGAACGAAATACGCTATTCTAATTCTGTGAAAAAAGGAAAGACTGTGCGTTTTTATAAAATATCATCACTGTAATTACACACAAAAAATTTATAATCAAATCATTGCTTCTTTTTAAGCATGTATAAGGAGTAATTCTTTTGAGAATATAAAAACATAAAAAAGAGGCAGTCTGGAAAGTTTTAAAAGTCGTCATTCTGGACTTGATCCAGAATCTCATAAAGCTGATTTTCAACTGTTATGCGAAACCGAATCAAGTTCGGTTTGACGAAATTATGCCTTTTTAGACAGCCTCTCTGCAATGTAATAGTATGGTAAGTGTTTATTTTAGAATCGTAAAGTCATTCCAACTAAGAAGTTTCTCGTTGCTTGCGGATAAAATCCTGCGCCTTCAACAGTTGTAGTTGTTCCTGGATTTGACCACGTATCATCAAATGTGAAGAAGTATCCGTTCGACACATATTCTACTCCAAGGACATTGTTGATCAATCCTGTAAAAGTGATTGATTTGAAAACAGAATTCATTTTGATTTCATAGGCAAAATTCAAATCATTGATAAAATAACTATCTAATTTTGAAACATTTGAGTCAATATTCCCCATGTATTGTTCCCCTACATATTTAGATAATAATGATATTTTAAAGTTGCGTGATGGCGCATAACTCATAATATTTCCTGCAATGAAATTTGGTGAAAATGAGATGTCTGTATTTCCTAAATCGACTAAACTTCCATCTCTTGACGTAATGAAATCAACATTTTTGTTGGTGCTTATTGCCACATTTGGCCGCAATGTAAATTGCTCACTTAGTTGTAAAGTTGCATCAATTTCCAATCCTAAACGGTAACTTTTTCCACTGTTTGTACGCAATGGCGTTCCTGTATCGTCCAACGCGCCTGTTAGCACCAATTGGTCGTTGTACAACATATAATATGCGTTTGTGTTTACGGTGAAGTTTTCTCCGTTCCAACGCCAACCCAATTCAAAATCGTCTAGTTGCTCAGGTTTTACTTCGTTGTTGTTTTCAAAATCGCTTCTGTTTGGTTCTCTGTTTGCTCTCGCATACGAAAAATACAAACTATTATTTGTGTTGATTCGGTAGTTAATTCCCGCTTTCGGATTGAAGAATGCATATGATTCGTCAATATTAAAAGGTACTAAATCAGACGTAATTCCAGAAGTTTTATAGGTTACATTTCGCAATTGTAAATCTCCAAAAAGGCTTACTTTATCGTTGACACGAATGGTTGCTTTTGTAAAGAAACTCAATTCATTTTTCTTTCCATTTCCTTCGTAATAACGATCTCTTATTTCGCTATCGCTTGCAAAACGTGCCCAAATTACTTCTCCAAAATGATCACCATCATACACACCTAAAAAGGCGCCAAAATCCATGTCCAAATTGTTCTTTTTGTAGTTTGCATTGGCATTAATTACATAAAAATCATTGTCGAGCCAACGTCTGCGTACTAAATCTGTTTCATTGATCGTTGTTCCGTTGATTTCAATTTCTTCAAAACCATATTCATCAAAAGGTTCGTCTTCTTTGTATTGCTCAAAAAAACCTCTTCCTTGTGTGTAGTTTAATCCAAGATTTGTGGTCCAGTTTTCTGAAATTTTCTCATTCCAATGAAATTGATAATGATCTTGTCTGTAATTATCTACTTCATTGTCATGAAAACGCACATTTCCGTTTTCGTCCGTAAATTGTCCCGAAGGATTAAAAGTACGGTTGCTTTCTAGCGTTTCTCTGTCAATTCCGTTCCAAGCTTGATACGTAATTTCATGTCCACCAAAAGCCAATGCTTTTATTAATGTAGTTTCAGTCACATACGAACCTTGTAAAAAGTATGCGCTTAAATCAGAAGATGCGCGATCGATATATCCATCAGATTTTATTTTTGATAAACGTCCTGCCAATTCAAAGTTTTCAGCTAGTTTTCCTGTGCTGAATTTTACTGTGTGTTTTCTGGTATTGAAACTTCCGAACGAGTTTGAAATTTCTCCGTTAGCTTCATCTGAAACAGCATCTGTAAGTAAGCTTAAACTAGCACCAAAAGCGCCCGATCCGTTTGTTGATGTTCCTACACCACGTTGCAACTGAATGCTTTCTGTGGAAGAAGCCAAATCGGGCATGTTTACCCAAAATGTTCCTTGACTTTCGGCGTCATTGTACGGAATTCCGTTAATGGTTACGTTTACACGTGTGGCATCGCTACCACGCACACGAATTCCTGTGTATCCAACACCTGCACCTGCGTCGGAAGTGGTTACTACCGAAGGCATGAAATTCATCAAAACGGGCACATCTTGTCCTAAGTTTCGTTTTTGAATTTCTTCTTTTTCTAGGTTTGAATAGGTAATTGGTGAATCGGCATTGACACGAACTGCTGAAATTAGTACAGCATCTAGCGATTCTTGCGAACTTGACAACGTAAAGTTAAGCGTTGTGTTTCCTGTGATTGTTACTTTTTTTGTAACAGATTTCATTCCCGCAAAGGAACAGACAATTTCAAAATCGCCTTGGGAAATGCTTAACGCATATGCTCCATCAGAATCAGTTATGGTTCCTACGGAAGCGTTTTTTATAGCAACAGTAGCTGCTAATAAAGGAGTTCCTTTTTCATCAGAAACGGTTCCTGATAGTTTGAAATTTTGCGCTTGCATACTGACTGACAGTACGAAAAGGCATAAAAAAGCGAATAAATTCTTCATATTCGTAATACGTTTTGTTACGAATAAAAGGGGTAATTATTCTTGGTTAAAATTAATAGATGATGTTGACAGACTATGACTGTCGGCATACCAAATTGTACGAAACAATTTGGTTTGTCCCTTGGCAGCATTACCTGCCCAGGTTCATTGGGTATAATCTCAGCGTTTTGGTTTTGACTCCAAATTGCACCCCTTTGAGATGCAGCAAAAGTAAACTAGTTTTTTTAATTGCGCTGTGTTTTTTTAAATAAAAATTCTAGCTGTCGGGTTTTTAGCCTTTTTTATAAATCATACAATGTTCGTAAGAAAATTAAAACTATAGATATGAAAATAGACTGAAAATCAGTAACTTTAATATGAAACCAAAAAACTTTATACTCATGAAAAAACAAAAATTCGAAAAGAGACTTTCCTTGAAAGCTAGAAAAGTTTCTAATCTCACAACGCAACAAGCAATTATTGGTGGTGGATCATTTACATGTAATCCTTGCATTATTTCTGATGTAAATACTTGCCAAATAACTGAAGAACCAATTAAAATTACACAAGCAATTCGTTGCGGACACACGATTGGAAACGGACAAAATCCTGATGGAACTCCGTGTAATTTTTAGTCCATTTTTATTGAAATGATACTATTTCAAATTTTAAATTGATTTGTAAGTAGTACTTTATTGAGATTGTATTGACAATAGCCATAACTAGCTTATTGTCAATGCAATTTTTATTTTTTTAGCTTTTAAACACTTCTGAAATCTTCCTTTAATTATCGAATTACGGTTTGTATGTTTTTTGTAAGTAACTGAAATTTAGTTCATTTACACTTTAATATCAAAACTCAATTATTATGAAAAAACAACATTTAAACAATAAATTATCTCTAAAAACTTCAAAGATTTCTAAAGTAGGAAATGAAAATGAAATTGTTGGAGGTGCAACCACTTTTTGTCCATCAGCTAATTTATGCGAAATTACTGCGTATCACCGTTGTGGACACACAATTGGAAACGGACAAAATCCAGATGGAACACCATGTACATTCTAATTAGAAATTAGAGAAAAGTAGTGCTGAGAATAATTATTCATGACAACGATAACGATTATTCTCGGCGTGCTTTTTTATTGAATTGAAAGGTTTAAAATTCTAGGTAGATCTCAATAATATTCGCTCTAACTACATAGAGTAATTCTTTTAAGTAGCTTCCTGTCTACACAGGAATGACAATGAATTGTCATTTTACTTGATGCGTAGGTTTTAGCAAGTCGTTTATGGTTTTTACAGGATTGAAAGTTACCAAAGGAACTTCTACAAAAATCGTATTCCAGAATGCCATTCCACCATTCCACAAGCCAGGTAGCTCTAATGCTTTTATTTTTTTACCACTTTTCGATTTGGAAGCAATGAAGTACGATTTTCGGTCTACAAATTGCGTAAGATCGTATTTGTTTCCTTGATAATCTTTTACGCCACAAACAATGTCTACAGGATTAAAATGTGTCGCTAGTTTTTGAATACTTTGGTGGTATTCGTTCTTTTTGTCTATTTGAACAGATTCTACGATTTGCAAGGAGATTGAACCATTTTCATGTTTTACCCAAAATGGTCCACCACCAGGTTCTCCTTCATTTTTCACCATTCCACATACGCGAATTGGTCGGTTTAGTTTTGTGATGAGATATTCAATTTGATATTTTCGTGAGTATTTTTCAAATTCCTCACTGATTTGCACATTAAGTTCAGTGTATAAAAAGTTTAAGATTGTATGTAATTCTTCGTCAGAAACACCATTTTGCAGCATTTCCATAAATTTAAACGCTTTTTGCTGTAACGAGATAAGCTTTCCGGCAAGAATTTTTTTGTAGCGCAATATTTCTTCCGAATACGTATTTACAACAACATTGTCTATGTTTTTAATGAAAATTAAATCTGCATCCATTGCATTCAAATTTTCAATTAATGCGCCATGTCCGCCAGGTCTAAACACCAAATTTCCTTCGGCATCTATAATTGGTTTGTTTTTTAGATCTACAGCAATAGTATCCGTTTCTTCTAATTGATAGGAATATGAAATTTCAAATTCGCAGCCTGTTTTGTCTTTAATAGTTGGAAGAATTTTGCTTTCGGTCGCTTTAAATTTGTCGTAATGTTGTTTTGAAATTGTAAAATGTAATTTAGCAATTCCGTTTCTACACGCATAACTTGCCGCTTCAAATAGATGCTCTTGAAATGGTGTTGATCGGTGATTTGCATATTTATGAAAAGGCAATAGTCCTTTTGGATAGTTTCCGTAATTTAAACCTGTTTTTGACAATAAAGTATGTGCAAAATCGCGATTGAATTCGTCTGGTTTTTTGATTCGATCTATTTCTGTTTTATCCATCTTATCGAGTACATCTTCATAAAAGGGAAACTTTTCTAATCCGATAAAAAACAGTCGAATTTCGGGTTCTTTTTCTTTGTTGATGTATGAATTGATCGATTCTTTTTTGGGATCGTAATTTTGAAGAAATTTGTATAGAAACTTAAACATTCGCGTTGCCGCTCCAGAAGCAGGTGTAAACTTGATGACTTCTAAGTCTTTACTTTCTTCTGCATACGTTTGAATGTGTGTTTCTTCAATTTCGTCTGTAATTTGTAAAATACCGTGTGCTACGCTTGCATGTTTAGTAACATCGGCATGCGGTATTTTTTTTTCAAACTTGTGCAGTTGTTCTTTTACTTGAAGCAATGTAAGTCCTCTTGCTTCAATTTGTTTTGTATGTTCTTCTAAAAAATTCAATGTACACTTAGCAGTTTATCAATTGTTTCAACGGCTTTTTGAAAACGGGTTTCCATAGTTCCTTTTAACAATTGGTAGGGTTGGTTATAGGTTTGTAAGGTTTGCTGAAATCCTAAAAACGCTTTTTCTCTTTTTTGAGGTAAGTCGCGAATGCCATCAGCTTCCCAAGGCACATCAATATAAGTTAAAAAATAGAAATTCGCAGTACTTTTTTGCACATATTTTTCGAGCGTTTTACTTTTAAACTCAGGATAATAGATTCGTGCATACGTTAGTGTTTCTAAAATATCAGTGTCGCAAATTAGTATTTTGTTTTTGGCAGCTTTACATTCCAAACGCAATTGTCCTTTTGCAATTGGAATTACATCTTGAGCCGTTAATTTTTCTCCTTTTTGCTGTTTTTCTTCCGCATATATACGCGCATATTCAGCCACATAACCAGCGTTGTAATGCGCGGCTAGTTGCTTTACTAGTGTTGTTTTCCCTGTAGATTCAGGTCCAAATACAACTATTTTGAAGCTTCTTGTGCTTTGTTTTTCAGGGTTTTTCTCCATGCGATGTATCCAAAGATGGCTAAAATTAAGAAAATTGCAAATTGTAGCGCTGTAAAACCGTAGCCTTTTACAAAATATAGTGGAACAGAGATGATGTTTCCGAAAATCCAAAACATCCAGTTTTCAATCTTTTTATTCGCCATGAGCCACATTCCTGAAAAGAAAACTCCTGTGGTAAATATGTCTAAATATGGTGTAATTGTTTTTATTTCTGCAATAGATCCAAGGTTAGAAAACACCAAATCGAACGTTTCTGTCACATTTAAGTGAATTTTTATATCGCCACTTTGTATGTACACAACATACGTAAAAGCTGCTGTAAATAAAAAGATAGCTATCGTTGTCAGCTTTTCCCAGAAGTTGGTTCGGGAGATTTCGAGTTTTGCGTCTTCTCGAATTCGTGTCCACATATACCAACCGTAAATACTCATGATAGAATAGTAAATATTTACAATCATATCGCCATAATAAACTGCATGATAACAGATATAAATGTAAATTACTGTACTGATAATTCCTGTTGGATACACCCAAATTTTCTCCTGTTTTGCAAACCAAACACTTGCAATACCAAACGCTGCTGCAGTAAATTCCAGCATAATCATAAACCATGAAACGTTTTCATAAGGTTTCGCTAAAAATTCAAAAAACTCGCTCATAGTTACTTCTGTCTGATTTTACAATTTTCATCGTTAGTAGAATATTTTCTTCTTTTTCAAATGCTGTTTTTACCTCAGCTGTCAGTAGCTTCATAATTCCGTCATAATCACCATATATTTGTGTGCTTAGTGGATTTTCCAATACTGTATATTCGGAAGTTCGCAGCTTTTTTATGAAGTTGATAATGGGCGTTTCAAAGTCATCTTGCAATGGTGTTAAGGTGAGTTCTACTGAGATGTTCATTTGTTGGATTTTGGGTTTTTGGTGTTAGGTCGCTTCGCTTTTCGTTTATTCGTTATTTGTTATTCGTTATTCGTTATTCGTTATTC
>NZ_JBGCDL010000103.1:0-12759 GCF_045105435.1 Kordia sp.
CTCACGCGATCAAATAGCCAGTTCACTCCTTTCTACATGCCTACGTCTAAAAAAAGTGTACCTTTATATAAAATGATATTTTAATGAAAAAAGTACTCTTTCTAATTGCTTGTGCCGGAATGTTCGTCTATTCATGTGCAAGTCAAGAAAAAACAATGACCAAAAAAAAAGACGATATCCAAAAAGTATCTGACACCATTCGGATTGCTAGTGATGAAGTAGAACACGAAATCATCATCATTGAACCCGGTTTTAGTGCTTGGTTGCAAAGTTATGCACGACCAAGGGACTATTATTCACAACAATTCTTGCAAAATAAGAATATTATTTATGTGACTGAATGGAATGCGCGTGTACTTGATCCTTCTCGATTCGACAGCAATTTGTACGAGTTACAAATCAATTACAGATCGAACATCGATTACGGGTATGAGGTCAACTACCAACTGTATTATTATTTTGTATTCTTTCAACAAAAATACAAACAAAAGTTAGCAGCTTTTCCTGCTCGGATATAATGTAGAAGTTATGTATATTTGCAGCGCAAAAAAATACAGATGACTTCATTTAAAGAACGTTGGGAAATTAAACACAACTGGCAACTAATCTTTCCTTTTTTAGGAATCCTTTCGTTAATTTATACCGCGTACCTTTTTTCAAAAAATATCATACGCTCTTTTATTGATCGTCAAGAAAATGAAATATTATACTATGTAATTGTCGCTGTAGGAGTTATACTGTTCTTTTTTATCATGCTACGTTTCTTTTTGTGGTGTTTTAAAAAACTGGAAGGCAAATGGATTACCAATTATCGTTGGGAAATCATCGCCATATTTTTGGTATTTGCCTTAACAGGAACAAGCTCTGTGCGTATTGCAAGACCTTTATTGGAATGGTTTGGATTTACCAGAAGTATCTTTCCTGAAGCTTTTTTTGGTGGATTTTTATATTGGATGATTCGAATCATCATCATTCTACCAATTTATCAAATTCTATTAATAGTTTTTGGAACGCTTTTAGGGCAATTCAAGTTTTTCTGGGCATTTGAAAAGAAAATGCTCAAGCGCATGCACATCATAAAATAATGCATTTAGCAAAACGCTATTTTTTGACTATCATTTCAACCTAATAATTAAAATTTTATGAGAAAAATAGTTTCCTTTAGCCTATTACTGATTTTTACAAATACCGTCTTTTCACAAGCAAGTAGTAGTACCAAATTTAAAATAGAACTAGCATTTACAGATGAGTTTACTAGCGATAACTGTGAAATTTATGCGATCTCTGATAAAGGCGTAAATTCATTATCAAACTGTACCTACCGCATCAACAAACTGCAAAAAAGTATTTTAATTTCTGGACGACTTAGCTACATTGTTGGAGCAGATTTCATAACATTAATCCTAACAAAGAAAAAAAGTGTAAATGATCGTTCAGATGGAAATACAGGCGAAAAGCAGCTACTACAGCATTACATCGTTTCTATAAATGAACTGAGTTCTATTAAAAAAAACAATACTCCTTTAAAGTTAGATGAACAAAAACGGTTTATCAAAATGGACGCTAATACAACAAGTTACCACGCAAATGTTTCCGAAATTAACTACTCTAGATATATCCTAAACTCCAATTGGATTGTACTTAAACAAGCAATGCATTAATCATAAGTTAGCCTGTAATACACTAGTTTCATCCGTTCACAATTCCGACAAAGCCTATCAACTTTGTTATAATTTAAGAATTCTACAAGCACATATTTTTTTTACACTAAACCTTTTACTACTTTTGCGAGAAGCTCATCAACTATTAATATTGATGAAAACCCAATGAAGACCGTAATTAACATAAAGGAAATTATAATTGCAACAGCGTTACTTGTAACATTGATGCTTCCTTCATACATACAGTTTTCGCATCAATTAGAAGAAGAACACGTATATATTACGTGTCATGAGCAAGAAGAGCACATCCATGAAAATAATGTGCATTGTGACTTGTGTGATTATCACTTTACGAATTTCTATTTCGAATACACAAGTTACCCTGAACTGCAAGTAACTCCAATTATTTCAAAAACAACACTTGGCTCTACAACGCCACTGTGTTACAATTTACCGCTTACAAATAAGCAACTTCGTGCACCGCCGATATATTCTTGAGTAACATCAATTACTTATTTATTTTTAATTAAGAATATACATGCGAACATATTTATATATGTTAATGCTGTGTAGTGCTATGGTTGCGCAAAGTCAAAACTGCAACTATACACTATCTGGTAAAATTATCGATTTACATGACAACTCTGTACTTCCTGGTGCCACACTCATTATTGCGGGACTAGAAAAAGTAGCTGAATCCGATATTGATGGACTATTCAAGTTTACGAACCTTTGCGAAGGAACGTATACCTTACAAATAGCACATCCAAATTGTGAAACGCAAGCATTTAAAGTGAAAATTTATAGCGATACGAAACGAAATTTCAAGCTAGAACATCACTTAGAAGAGCTCAATGCAATAACGTTACGAGCTTCTATTTATGGAAGTAAAACAAAGACAAGCTTTGAACAAAAAGTAACAGAAAAACAATTAGATCGGTTCACAAATGCTTCTTTGGGAGACATCTTAAACACCTTAAGTGGCGTATCGTCACTCAACACAGGAAATGCTGTTGTAAAGCCAATAATAAATGGTGTACACAGTAGCCGTGTTGTCGTAATGAATAATGGTGTCCGAATGGAAGATCAAGAATGGGGCGCAGAACACGCACCAAGTATTGACGTTAATACCATTGGAAACATTACACTCATAAAAGGTGCTGGAGCGCTTAAATACAGTGGTGATGCCGTTGGTGGAATCATTGTAACAGAAGCCGCAAGAATTCCTGTAAAAGATACCATTTATGGAAAAACGCATGTAATGGCTGCTACAAATGGTCGTGGTGGAACAATTACCTCAACACTTACCAGAAGCTATCTCAATGGCTGGTATGGTTCAATTCAAGGAAGTCTAAAACGCTTTGGCGATTATGAAGCTCCAGATTATGTATTGAGCAATACAGGTATTTTTGAACGTAGTATTTCTGCCAGAATCGGAATTAATCGTTTTGATTATGGTGTAGAAGCTTATTATTCTTTCTTTAAAAATGAAATCGGCATTTTGCGTGCATCGCATATTGGTGGCGCAAGCGACCAAGTGCGGTCTATAAACAGTGGTATTCCACTTATAATTAGAGATTTTACGTATGACATCGACGCTCCAAGGCAAGATGTAACACATCATTTGTTTAAAATACGTGGATTCAAAAATTTTAAAAATTTAGGGAAAGTAACGCTCCAATACGACTTTCAACAAAATGAACGTCTCGAATTTGATGTGCGTAGAAGTAGTGATGATGACGATAGAGCATCTTTAGATTTAGCATTAAACTCACAAACAATACGTTTGGATTTAGATACAGACAATACCGATCTTTTTAACCTGAAAACTGGAATCATGGCGCAGTATCAAAAAAATGTAGCCGATCCAAATACAGGTGTCCGAAGATTAATTCCTGATTATGAACGTTTTAATCTTGGAATGTATGGTATTGCCGATTTTTCAATCACGGACAACTTTTTGGTCGAAGTTGGTAGTCGATTTGATTATTTTAATATTGACGCCCAAAAGTTTTATAGAAGTTCTTTCTGGGAAGACAGAAACTACGATATCTTATTTCCTGAAATCGTAGTGGAAGAATTTAGTAATCAAATATTGACAAACCCGAAGTTGAACTATTCAAACATATCTGCTACGCTGGGTATACGCTATACATTTAATGATGACTATAAGCTATTTGCAAACTATTCATTGGCGTCTCGAGCACCGAATCCGTCAGAATTGTTTAGCGAAGGATTGCATCATTCTGCATCTCGAATCGAATTAGGAGATTTACGTTTTAACTCAGAAGTTGCACACAAAGTGTCGATAACCTTGCAAAAGCAAGGAAATATATTTGGCTTTTCGGTAAATCCGTATGTCAATTTTATCAATGACTTTATGATTATTGAACCCACAGAAATTCAACAAACCATTCGTGGAAATTTCCAAGTTTGGGAATACAGACAAACCAATGCAACACTTTTAGGAGTTGATATTGACGCGTCGCTCACATTTAATGACAACTGGAATTTCTATCATCAATTTTCATTAGTAAAAGGATATGATGAAACACGCGATTTACCTTTAATAGATATGCCGCCCGTAAATACAACAAACGGATTGGTATATCAAAACAAGGAATTAAAAAACTTACGAGTAGAGTTGCAAAGTGAATACGCATTCCGACAGAATGAATTTCCCAACAACAACTTTGAAGCTTTTATTCCTGAAACAAGTACCCTAGAATTGGTAGATGTAAGTACGCCACCAAACGCGTATCATTTATTGCATTTACACACAAATGCTGACTTTTCATTGAGTAAAAAATCAACACTCAATATCGGATTGGCAGTCACAAACATTTTCGATACAAACTATCGAAATTACTTAAACCGTTTGCGCTATTACGCAGATGATTTGGGTAGAAACTTTTCAATAAATCTAAAAATTACGTATTAAAAAAATTAAATAATGAAAAAAATTAAATATTCAGTTTTAGCCTTAGCAACCATTACAGCCTCTTTATTTACATCATGTTCAAGTGATGACGATGCACCAATGATTGTTAATGAAGAAGAAGTGATTACAACGGTTACAGTTAGCTTAACATCTGCAACGAACGGAAACGTTACGTTAACTTCTCGCGATTTAGATGGTGACGGACCAGACGCACCTGTTTTTGATGTTTCAGGAAATTTAGCAGCGAATACAGTCTATACAGGAAGTGTTGTGTTTTTAAATGAAACTGAAACTCCTGCAGAAAATATTACAACAGAAGTAGAAGAAGAAGACGATGAGCACCAAGTTTTCTTTACAGCTAACGGAGGTTTAGATGTAACTACCAATGGTTTCAACTTAGATGGAGACGGTAATGTTTTAGGAACTTCATTTGTGGTTACAACTGGTGCAGCAAGCACAGGTACATACACTGTAACGTTACGTCATGAGCCAACAAAGCCAAACACAGGATTAACTGATGCTGGTGGAGAAACTGATGTTTCTGCTTCATTTACAGTAACAGTACAATAAGTATTTAATGATGATTGTACGTAGTTAGTAAACTTTCATCAACCTAAATACAACTTATAAAAAAGCCAGTATGCTAAAGCTAGTATACTGGATTTTTATTCTTATGCTGTATTAGCAAGCATTTCTCCAATTGGTTGTGTAAATACAAATTCCTGAACAACATATTGATGGAATTGCATTGGTTGCATTACAATCATTGCTATCAATACATGGACCACCAAAACCTTCTCCTCCAATACCACCAGTAATGTTTTTCTGAGTTTGCTTCTCTAAAACTTCAACTCCGTTTACTTTTAAAATCTTCTTTAACATGATTTTTATATTTTAATGGTTAATAATATCTGAAAGTAGCAACTAAATTTTAAAATAACACTGATTACACACTACAATAAGTAAGGTATTTCTTTAAAATTGTTTTACACCAAAACACTTATAATATGCCTACCTTGCAAACACATTAAAATACCGTGTATGAAAAGTATTTTCTATCTATTATTAATCGTATTAGTGCCTTTCAGTTCTACTACTCAAAACAAAATCCCAACAGTACAAGATAAAATTCAAGGTGCTTGGATAGATGCTAAATTTGCTGAAACCGATCAAGAAAAAGATTCATTAGCGATTACAATTATAGATTTTAATTTATCTGGTTCAAATAATGTATTTGCGCTTCGTTTCAAAGAAAATAAAGTGGAATTTTTCAATCAATTTAGTAAAGCTACTTATGATACGTTGGCAAAAAAATGGAATTATAACACTTTCGTGGGATTTGTTCCGTATCAATTAAAAGCCGATAGTCTATTTATACAGCATCCTTTACAGAACGATCTTGTGTTTCAGTATACGATTGATGCTTCTAAAAAAGACACACTCCTACTCCGAAAAAATAATACCATTCGCTACACACTCGTTCCATTGAAAAAAAAGGAGAAAGATTCGCTTTCATTTGATCAGATTGTGCTGTCGCGTTCGGGTTGTTATGGCACGTGTCCCATCATGAATATTTCTATTCACAAAGATGGATCAGTTCTATTTGATGGAGAAAAATATACAGACGTTATTGGACTTCATAAAGCAAAGCTTTCGCCAGCATTTACAACCTATATTTTTCAAAAATTAGAAAACATTCAACTTACCAAAGTAGGTACATTTTATAATGTGGATTATACGGACGATGAAACCATTACTACGACATTTCTCCACAATAGAAAAATTGTAAAATCTATTCACGATTATGGGCGCGCTGGCACAAAAGAATTGATTTGGGCATACAAAATACTTGTAAATTTATACGCTCAAATTCCGCTTACAAAAGTTCAATTCGACAAAGAAAAGCCTAAAATGGATTACATCCGTTCGAATGAAAACACAAAACGTTTGTTCTTACAAAAATCAGAAGCGTTCATTCTTTGGTTGGCATTACAAAACGCCACAAGTACGACGAAAAGTTTTGAAGAAACGTATCTTATCAAACATCCATTCTACAAAACAAACATTAAAAAAGTAACCTCAAACGGGCAATTGTTTACCTACCATTTCAAAGATGGAAGCACTAAAACATACGATATTGGTTATAATTTTATAACACGAAATTTTACAGAAGCTGATTTTAAAGAACTAAAATAGATCGTTTTTAGTGTTGGTTTTTGGGTGTTAGTAATGTGTGAATTTCTTTTCCTGCTAGTAAAATAGCGGCACTAGTTTCTGTATCGAGTTTTTGATACCGATTCTCTTCAAGAAGTTCTATTTGAAGTTGCTTCCAAGCGTCAAAAACTTTATCAGAATACTTTCTATCAAATACACCATTTCGTATTGCTGCTGCGACGCTGTAAATAACAAAAGCTTTTACTTTCAATGTTTTGCCGTCATACTGATACTGTAACAATTCCAACAAGGAATCCATTGATTTGATATAGAACGCTTTCAACTGATCAATGACAGGTATATAATCAGCATACTCTTCAATAGCAAGCATTTGTGATGCAAATGCCAAACTTGCCTCTTTACCATGAAAATCTTGTAAGCGTAAAGATTCTAATTTTTGAAGTGCATTCCGGTCATTTTTCGTTCTGTATGACCAAAGTAAATTATATAAATCATCTTCACTTTCTTCACTTTCTTCACTTTGATATTGTTGAATATTCAGCAATTCATTTCTGTAACGTTCTTCATTCGAGATTTCATAAAAAGCAGCTATTCCTTTAAAAAACATTCCATAACGCCAATCGTTCTGAGCTAAAGTATAAGCTGGATTTTCTAACAATCGTTCTGCAATTTTTCGCAATAAAAGAGTCAAATTTGTTTTCGTCAATGCTGCATTTACTCTTGGTTTTTCTAAATTCATCTTTACAGCAGTATGAAAACGATCTTTAAAATCGAGCGGAATTCCTTTTCCACGGGTATCATGTGCGTAATAAATATACTTTGTATTTTGTAACCACAACACTTGCAACGGATTGCCTTTTTTTGCATTACGAATCGCAAAAGGGCGCACATTATCTTTCGTAGAATTTTCAGTGATTTTCTTCGCTTTCCACGATTTACCGTTGTTTTTGGTTGTCCACTGCTCTATTTCAAAAACGCTGTCGTGCTTTACAGAAAGATAGACTGTATTTGGTGTTTCATGGTCAATCACAATTCCGCCAGTATACTGTTGTTCGGGTTCTTTAGTTCCTTTTCGTGTTTTCGGAAACCATCCGCCTGCATCCATTAAATCATAACTTTTCCACTGATTATTTGTAAACGTTGCATACGTGTAAATACTCGTATTTTTATCTGGAAACTTTGTATACGTCACAATCGGATCGCCATTTGTATCTTGTGCAATGTCCCAATTCCATGATTTTACCGTGTCGGATTCGAAAATTACATCTAATTCTGATTGCAACACTGGCAATTGTGAAATCGGTTTTATCTTTTTTCCATTCGCTTTGTAAAATGCACCATTTTCATAATACATATAGTACAATCCGTTCTTTTTCTCTTTCGTTGGATGTCCGTCCGTAAACGTAAAATGAATTTTAGAAACGCCATCAGAATATACTTTTGTATACGGCGTTTTTAAGGTTTCTCCAGAATGTGGACTGAACATGATTTTTCCCTTTGACCACGTTTTCCCATTATCCGTAGAAACTGAAAAAGAAGGTTTCAAATCAATTCCACGCCAAAAAATATAGAGTTTTCCATCTTCTTTGGACAAACGTACAGGATTTGTATATGTGTGTCTATTTACTTCTGGGTTAGTATACTTTTGCGTATCATTTAAGTATAATTCACGAATCGGCGACCAATCATCTATATCCTCTGCATTTATGGAGGTTCGCATAAATAAAGGGCGATCGTCTTGTAAATGTGTATTAAAAAACACGAGTAACTTTCCGTCAGCATCAAATAAAATACTTGGATTATCGTGATCGTCAATTTCTAAATTGTCATAAATAATTTTGGAAGCAATTTGTTTTGTATCGTGATCGTAAAATCCAATATGCACATCGCCGTAATTGTCAATCCAACCTGCGTAAGTTCGTTTGTATTTCCCTTCATAATACACGGCTCTCGGATCGGAAAACCAACTCCAAACACCGTTAAAGGTCATGGATTGATAGTTTTCAGAAGAAACCGCTTTTGATTTCGTAAAACTATGTGTTGCTTCGTTTTGTGCAAGACCATTCGCGCCAAGCAAATACAAGAGAAAAAATAAATAACGGACAGGCTTCATTAGTACAAACCTAGTGAATATTAATTAATCGTTCTAATTATAGAATATATGCTTCGTTTTGGTTTTCATTTTGATTCTATTATAGATTGATATACTTTTAAGAATGGAAAGTACTTTTAAATTTTAACACTATATACTGTTTGTTTAAGTCTACAAATTAACTCGTATAGTTCGTCTTCGTTGTAGGATGCAAAACCAATTCGGATGCAATTGTGTCCAAAATTTGCAAGATCGTACCGTTGCCAAGCTCCAATTTCTAATTTGTGTTTTTGTGCAACTTCTGAAACTTTAGACCAAGAATAGTTTTCGTTCAACTTTGCCCAAACTGCCATGCCTCCTTTTGGAATTTCAAATTCAAGAAAATCACCCAATTCATTTTTTAAAAGTGAACAAAACAAATCGCGTCGTTGTTTGTAAATTTTCATCACTTTCCGAATGTGTCTGTCTAAATCGCCAGATTTTATAAAATCTGCAAACGTCAATTCTAACAATGCATCTCCTTGCCTATCTACAAAACCTCTTAATTTAGCGGCTTCATCCACAAATTCTTTGGAAGCGATTAAATATCCTATTCTATAAACTGGAGCAACCGTTTTGCAAACCGAACCTATGTAAATTACATTTCCGTTGACATCGTGACTTGCTAATGGCAGAATTGGCGCATGATTGTAATTGAAATCATAATCGTAATCGTCTTCAATAATTGCAAAATGATACTGTCGCGAAAGATTTAAAAGGTGAATTCTTCTCTTCGCAGAAAGTGTCACTGTTGTTGGATGATGATGATGTGATGTTACATATACCGCTTTGATTTTCTGCTGTTTGCATAGTTTTTCAATTTCATCTGTGACAATTCCGTCTGCATCAACTAAAACGCGTTTCAAAGTTGCTTGTTGATTTAAAAAAGTAGCATCGGCCGAACCGTAATTGGTGTTTCCAACCACAATAACATCTTCTTTTGTAAGCAATAATTGCGATGACAACCAAATTCCCATCTGACTTCCGCGTGTAATCAACATATTTTCTTTGGTGATGTGTAAACCTCTAGTTGCATTCAAATATTCTGCTAAAACTTCGCGCAATGTATTGTTTCCGTAAGTTGTACTGTAAGACAAATGTTCAAAGACATTTTTTTTAGCCGAAATCCTTCTGTATGTTCTTGCAATATCATCCATTGGCGTTAATCTTCCATCGGAAACTCCATCGTTCAAATACATAAAATTTTTCTTCTTATCGCTTGGTTTATCTGTTAAAATGGAATTTTTATAAAAAGAAAAACCAGTTGTTTTTTTAAAATCAGAAGTAATGAAATCCTTTATTGTTTGTTGATCCAATTCAGGTAGATTCCGATGCACAAAAGTTCCTTTTTTAGGAATACTTTCTACCCAACCTTGCAACAATAATTCTTCATAACAAGCAACAACCGTTTTTCGATGCACTTGTAACTGTTCTGCCAAAGTTCGACTACCAGGAAGTTTGGTATTTGGTAGTATATGCTGATTTTTAATGAATTGGATAATCTGATTGGATAATTGCAAGTATAATGGCTGATTGCACTTTCTATCAAATTTAATACTGGTTTTGTATGGAAACATCTGGACTACTAATTATATTAATTCTGGACGATTAAAACAGTCCATAAATATAGTATTTTTGAAGTATAAAAGCCGTGAAAATGATAAAATCAGACGTACATTCTTCAGAATTTGATACATACTACACAAGATATATTGACAAATTAGCTGACAAAACCGAATTAATAAAAGGTTTTGAAACTGGAAAACAGCATCTAATTAATTTCTTTGAATCGATTCCTGAAGATAAATTAACCTTTCGGTATCAACCAAATAAATGGAGTATTAAGGAAATATTGCAGCATTTAATAGATACGGAACGTATTTTTATGTATCGCTGTTTTAGAATTGCAAGACGTGATCCTACTGCCCTAGCTGGATATGATCAGAATATTTATGTTGATCCGTCGCAAGCCGATGACAAATCAATTGAAGGTTTATTGGATGAATTTACAATCAATAGAAACAATTCAATTTCATTATTAAGTAGTTTCACTGATGAAGATTTATCATTTATAGGAAATTCAAATGGCGGCGTACTGTCTGCCAGAGCTGCTGCGTTTATAATTATTGGTCACGATATTTGGCATACAGAAGTGATTACAAATAAATATTTATAATATGTTAGAGATAAGACCCAATTGCGAGCACTGTAATAAGGCGTTACCAAACACGGCTACAGAAGCTATGATTTGCTCTTTTGAATGCACCTATTGTAAAGAATGTGCGCTGGAAATCTTTAAAAATGTATGTCCAAGCTGTTCGGGAAATTTTGTTCCGCGTCCTATTCGACCCAAAAAATTAATTGAGAAATATCCAGCTTCAGCTAAACAAATTTTTAAGCCAAAGGACTTAGAAAAAGCTAGAATAAATTCAAATGAGTTTAAAAATATTTCGCCAGAAAAAAGATAAAAAAGTACATGTAAAATGATTGACATAAAAATTGCAACGGAAGCAGATACAAACGTTCTAGCATTATTAGGACGCATCACGTACAGTGAATCGCACGGTGATTTTATTGATGATAAAAACGATTTAACGGCTTATTTAGATACAGCTTTTTCAGTCGCAAAAATAAAACAAGACCTCAACGATTCTATGAATATTTTCCACCTGCTATTTTTAAATGAGTTGCCTATCGGATATACCAAATTAGTACTAAATGTAGCACATGAAAATGTGACTTCTAGTAACAATTGCCGCTTGGAAAAAATCTACATTCTAAACGAATTTATTCCTTTAAAAATCGGACAACAATTACTAACGTTTGTCATGGAAAAAGCGAAAGCATTGCAATTGGATACCATGTGGCTTTCCGTGTATACAAAGAACAACAGAGCAATTCGATTTTACGAAAGAAACGAATTTAAAAACGTGGGCGAATTAAATTTTGTCGTGAATGGAACTGAATATGAAAACACCGTATTCTCAAAAAAATTATAAATATGGAAGAATATTCTAAATCGAAATTAAACAGAATCAAGCGCGGACAAATTAGAGCTACGTACGATGTGGAAACCATCAATACCATCTTAGATGCTGGTTTTATTGGTTATGTAAGTTATATATACGAAGATCAAGCAATTACATTACCTATGGGCTACGGAAGAAGAGACAATAAAATTTATTTGCACGGTTCGCAAGCCAATAGAATGTTGCTCGCGTTGATTGAAGCAAAGAAAATGAGCATGACCGTTATGCATTTGGATGCGCTGGTTTTGGCGCGTTCAGGTTTGCACCATTCGGTGAATTATCGTTCGGCAACTTTATTTGGCTCGGTTAAAAAAATTGAAGATGCTAAAGAGAAAGATGCTGCGCTACTTGATTATATGGAACACATGATGAAAGGCCGTTGGGACGGAATTAGACCAATGCATCAAGAAGAATTAGACAGAACTCTCGTTGTAGAAATGACAATTGAAACCGCTTCCGCAAAAATTAGAGATGTTGGTGTTGCAGATGAACCCGAAGATTATGAGTTGGATGTTTGGGCTGGTTTGGTGCCGATAAAGCAAGTTGCCGAATATCCTATTTCGGATGAAGGTTTGCCGCAAAAAATGGAGATTCCGAAGCATGTATTAGATTATTATGAGCAAAATAAAGTTTGATTCTGATAGTCTTCACTATAAGTTTGGAATGCAAGGAGAGATTTCTTCTTTCAAATCTAATTCCCAAAAATCTCCGAATCCATCACAGAAAACGGCAACGCACCATTTTGTAGAATTTTAGTGTGAAAGGCCAACCAAGGAAATTCTTTTTCTTTGGGAAGAGTCGCTTCTAACTGTGCTTTCCATT
>NZ_JBGCDL010000104.1:0-10700 GCF_045105435.1 Kordia sp.
TCTTTCAGTTTTGGCTTTACTATAATAGGATTCATGAGTCTTCCCAAAAAGCCAAGAGGAATTTTATAGTCTATAATATCTTCCATTTCTACACCACCAGGAATTTCTTTAATAAAATGTTTGTGATGCCACATTGTATACGGTCCAAATCGTTGTTCATCCACAAAATAATGCTGATGTTCAACATGTGTAATTTCAGTAACCCAATGCGTTTTTATTTTTAAAATAGGCGTAACAATGTATTGTATAATCTGTCCAGGATACATTTTACCTATATCTTCCGTCAAAATATCAAAACTCATATAATCGGGCGTAATGGTTTTTAAGTTCCTTGGATCCGATAAAAAATCCCATGCCTCTTCAAGAGATATGGGAAAGTTTTGTTTACTGTGTAGTCTGTACACAATTCCTTTTGTGCTAAATTTTTGCATATAATTTAATTGTTAAATAATATATAGCCATTTAAAGAATTGGCGACTATGAGCCATATTAAATAGGGTAGTATGAATATGTAATATATTTTTACTTGCGGTTTGTATTTGAACGTCATTACTACTATTAACATAAGTAGTACAATCAAATTTACCATGCCTAAAGAGATGTTATGTTGATTAAAGAACACATAGTTCCAACTTACGTTTAGTATGAATTGTATGGCAAACAAAAACAAAATGAGTTTGTTGTCTTTGGCTTCTGTAAGTTTCGCCATAAAAATGGAAAAACAAATCATTACAGTTGTCCAAGCAAAACCAAATACCCAACCTGGTGGCGTCCATGGTGCTTGATTCAAATTAGTGTACCAATCGGTTCGTGGACCATCATTCATTAAAATAGTTCCAATGTATAATGCACCAAAATTGATTACTAGAAATATGATTAGACGAACGTAAAATTTCATACTTTTATAGTTTTACACTGACAATTCCACAATCCATTGTAAAAATTTGTCCTGATGTTGAGAGTGCTTTGTCAGAAATTATAAAGTCAGCCATATCTGCAACTTCTTGTGGTTGCAAAAACTTCTTTAAAGGATGACGCTCTGCAATATTTTCAATCATTTTATCGTTTCGCAACAATTTACTAGCCAAATCGGTATTAGTAACTGTTGGGGCAATTGCATTGACACGAATGGTTGGAGCAAATTCTGCAGCCAATGTCTTTACCAAGCCTTCTACAGCAGATTTTGCCGCAGCGATACTAGCATGAAAAGGCATTCCTAAATGTGTTGCTACTGTACTAAACAGTAAAATATTAGGGTTTATTCCTTTTTTTAAAGCAGGAAGATATTTTTGAATTGCTTTTACAGCGCCAATGACATTAATTTCATAGTCGCTTCTAAAATCATCAATTTTTAATCGTTTAATCGGCTTTAAATTGATACTTCCTGGACAATAGATTAAAGTATCTACTGCTTCTAAATCTGGAAGCTCATCTTCAAGGATGTTACAACTATAGTGTGTTAAATTATTGGAAGTTATTTCGGGAGCAGTTCTGCTAATATTAATCACATGATGATTGTCTAATTGTGATTGTAAGATGGCTGCGCCAATTCCTTTACTACCTCCAATTACTACGATGTTTTTCATCTAAATGGGTTAATGGGTTAAGTATCTTTACTCAATGCATTGCAATGCTAAGAGTACTTGACTTTTAGCATTGCGCAGCAATTTTTTGGGTGAGTTTTATTTTAAACGCTTCTCGTATTTTCTTTTAAGTGTCGTTAAACGTTTCATGATTTCCATGATTGCAGGATCTTTTTTCTGCTTATAAATTTCATTAAGTCCTAAAATTAGACGTTTAGCTTCACGGCTTGCAGTAATTTTATCGCTTCTAGATATGAACTTAGTAGTTTCAAAGTTTGTTACTTCTGAAAAGATAGTTGCCATAATTTAATTGTTTAAAAAGTTTTGTAATTCTTGTATTTTTTCTGGCGTATTAAAAACGCCTCCATAATAAGATGTAATTGTGGTAGAAGAATCGTCTTTAACTCCTCTTGATGAAACACATAAATGTTTGGCATCGATAATTACAGCCACGTCGTCAGTTTGTAAAATGTCACGCAATTCCGTAGCAATCTGGTTGGTGAGTCGCTCTTGGACTTGAGGTCGCTTTGCATAATATTGAACAATTCTGTTAAGTTTCGATAGTCCAATTACTTTCCCTGAGGAAACATACGCCACATGTGCTTTTCCCATAATTGGGACAAAGTGGTGTTCACAGTTTGAATAAAATTGGATGTTTTTCTCAATAAGCATCTGATTGTATTGATATTTATTATCAAACAATGCAACTTTTGGCTTATTTTTAGGATTTAATCCTGAGAAAATTTCTTCTATGTACATTTTAGCAACTCGTTTGGGAGTTCCTTGTAATGAGTCGTCAGTTAGGTCTAAACCTAACGTTTCCATAATTTCTGAGAAGTGATAGGCAATTTTTTGCTTCTTTTCTTCATCAGGCATTTCGAAAGCATCTGCACGCATAGGAGTTTCCATACCCGTAAGTAGGTGTTCATCCCCAATTTCATGATGGTCAAATCCATTTAAAGAAACGGAAGTGTCAGAAAATTGGTTTAAAACGTCAGCAGTTTTCATATATTTAAAAATGTTTAATTTATTTTGAATAAAATTAAACAAAAAAATAATAGGAAAAAAGGAATGTTCAGTTTATTTAACAAAATATTAAACAAAAAATCGATGTACTACCTTTTTGAAATTTTGTTGTTGTTAATTGAACGTTGGCGAGAACATTTGAAACGTCCTTTTGCAAAAGTACGTTTCTTTTCGTGTTTGGTTTTTCTGCCTGAAACTCGTTTTCTCCACATTTTAAAACTAGAGGTTTTCATGTGTGTACGCATCAAGTCGATTACGTCTTGCTCTTTGAGTCCAAATTGAAATTGTATCGCATCAAAAGTAGTGCGATCTTCCCATGCCATTTCTATAATTCGGTCTATCTGTATTGGATCTAAATCGTGCTTCATCCTTGGTAATAGTCTGTAATGTTTAATACGGTATTTTTTTGCGTTTGCATTTTTTCAATAAACGCTTTATTCTCTTTGTAGAGCTTATTTTTTTTGAATTGAATAAAATCGCCATCTGCATGCAAACTGAAATATGCAGACGTATATATGTGTAATTTATAATACGGAATTACCCAAGAAAAACTATCTAATTTTTTATGAATGTGAATTAAAATACCTTTCGGTCGCAACTCAATACTTCCGTAATTAAGATCATCAACTGTATTTAAGTATTGTTTCATTTTTGGGCTCACAGTATTGATAATCATTCGTTTTGAGCCAATTCCTTTGAGTTTGATCCGTTTTAAAAGCGGAAAAGCTTCTCCTAAATGTGAATCAATCAATTTTGCAGCTTCTCTGTCTGTGTAGGTTGTATTGATAATCATTATGAACTTTTTTTACGATTTGTTAGCGTATGTTTTTTTAAGATTCGAAAGTTTTCTTCAATCACGGTATTTTCATCTTTCATATTCCATAAAATATCACTTGCGTGTTTTCTTGTTTCTTGAAGATTTACTATTGGTTTTGGATAATCTTTTCCAATGAAGAAATTCGACATTTGTTGTTCCATTGGCGTCATACGCGATGGTTCGTGTACAAAAGCAGTATCTAATTCTGCCAATTCTGGAACCCATTTTTTGATGAAAACACCTTCTGAATCGTGGGCAATTCCATTTTTTGTCGGATTGTACATACGAAGCATATTAATTCCTGTTTCGCCAGCCTGCATTTGTATTTGTGGGAAGTGAATTCCAGGTTCAAAATCTAAGAAATATTGCGATAATATCACCGTTGCTTTTTGCCAAGGTTGCCATAAATTATGTGTAAAGAATGATACAACTAAGGCACGCATTCTAAAGTTTAAATACCCTGTTTCTTTTAAGCAACGCATGCATGCATCAACCAATGGATAGCCTGTTAATCCGTTTTCCCAAGCGTAAATATATTGGTCAGAAACTTGTTTTTTTAGCTTTCTATATCCTTTGTTAAGACTTACAAATTCCATTTCATCTTCCATTTCAAATTTCTGAATAAAATGTGCTTGCCAGCGCAAACGCGAACCAAATGATTCCATTTGTTTTTTTAAAATATTTTCTTCAATACAATGTGTTGTTTCTTTGATAACTTGTCTTACAGATAAATTTCCCCACGCTAAATACGGCGATAATCTACTACAACTTCTTCGCGCCAATAATGGTTTTGAAATGTGTGCGTTGTAGTTTTTTCCACGATCTCTAAAAAATGTACTCATGTATTTATACGCCATTGTGGTTCCACCTTTTTGAAATGGTGAATTTGCGTCCGTTTCTAAATCAGGAAACTGAAAAAAGGTAGCTAAATGTGTTACTTCTTCTTTTGTAAATAATTGCCCTTTTTTTGGGTTGAATTTAATCAAAGGCTGATTCATAAAATCTTCCCAGAGTTGCACCCAATTGTTTCGATCTTGCAATCCGCGAAACACACCATTATTTACATTTTCAACCCAAGTGATCATATTATTTAATAAAAAACGTCTCAGCCCTTTATCACGATCATAGGTTACTTTTATACCAGTTTCTTGGTGTGAATATAAGTATGAAATTTTATAGGTTTCCTGAATAATTTGTAACGTTCTATTTATATTTGAATGTACAATTAACACCTTACTATTATAGGGAATCAAAGAATTATTTAAGTCGATTAATGATTCTTTAATGAAGTTCCAGTGGCGTTCACTGTAATGCGGATCATTCAGTAGAATATCTTCAAACACAAATAAAAACAACGTTTTACGTCTGGAAGAAAGCGCGTTGTGAATTGCTTCATTATCTTGAAGTCGCAAGTCACGCTTAAAAAGTACGACGTTAATTTCTACTTTTTTTTGAGTATTCATATCTGTTTTATGCTGTTTTAACTAGCTTATTAATCATTCCTTTAAATATGAAACCGTGAAACGGCAATACTGCATACCAATACAAGCGTCCCCAAATTCCTTTTGGTCTAAAAATGGCACGTTGTAGTAGTTCGTTTTTTTCAATTTTAAATTCTAACCAAGCTTCACCTGGCAAGCGCATTTCTGCAAATAGGAGCAATCGTTTTTCTTCTTTATTGGCGTATAAAACTCTCCAAAAGTCTAACGGATCACCTGCATTGAGTGTTTTTTGATCTCTGCGACCGCGACGCAATCCAATACCGCCAAATACTTTATCTAAGTAACCGCGCAGTTTCCATAAATAAGTTGCATAATACCAACCAGTAGTTCCGCCAATTGCCCAAATTTTATCAATAGTTTGCTGTTCGTCAATAACAGTGCGTCTTTTTATATCTTTAAAACAACCATATTCGGGCACTTTAATGTAGCGTGATATTTTTTCGCGAAAACGTCCGCTTATCAACGAATCTTTCCAGCTAGAAATGACACTGTTTTGCTCAATTTTTATAAATGCTTTTTGTACAGCTTCTTTGTACGACATTGGTTGAATATCTAGTATTTCATTGATGTTACTTGATTTTCCAATTACTTCTACTTTCATGCTATCTACCAAATTTTTGGCAAGTTTATAGGAAGTTGTCGTGATAAAATACAACCAATAGGAGGAAAGCTTTGGCGTCATGACAGGAACAGAAATAATGGTGCGTTTTAATTTACGTACTTCTGCAAATTGCAACATCATTTCTTTATAGGTCATTACACTTGGACCAAATATATCATACGATTGATTGTATATTTTTTCATTGCCAATCGCTTTAGTCAAATACTCCAATACATTGCGAATACCAATTGGTTGCGATTTTGTTTTAATCCACTTTGGTGCTACCATGATTGGTAACTTTTCGGTGAGATCGCGAATGATTTCAAATGAAGCACTTCCGCTTCCTACAATGATTCCTGCGCGAAATGTGGTCAATGCATATACGCTAGATTGTAACGTGTTTTCAACGTTTTTACGTGATTGTAAATGTTTTGATAATTGCTGATCGTTGACAATTCCGCTTAAATAAATAACTTGCTTTACGTTTGTTTTTTGCATGTACGTTTTAAAATGTACGGCGCAATCATGTTCCAATTGTTCAAACTTTGTCGAGGATGACATGGAATGAATTAAATAATACGCAATATCAATGTCAGATGGAATTTTATGGAGACTTCCCAAATTTAAAAAGTCAACTTCAATGACGTCAACGCGTTCATGTGATGAAACTTCTTCTGGAACACGTTGTTTATCTCTCACGCAGCAAACTAAAGAATGTCCCATTTCCAATAAAATTGGAATCAGTCTTTTTCCGATGTATCCTGTAGCGCCTGTAAGTAGAATTCGCATAGTTTTTGTTTTTTACTTCGGACGTTGATACGGATAGCGCGTTTGTTGTTTCGGTATCGCGTATCCGTCGAGTCCATTAATGGTGGCGGTTTCTGCTTTCGCAAGATTTATAAAGCCATCCGATTCTAAAATGTCATCATTTATATGAATGTGTTCTATTTTGCCAATGACTAAAATGGTGTCATTTTCTTCAATTACATATTCGTTCATGTAGCGCATGCCTATTTGAACATGACAGTTTTTTACGTAAGGCGCTACAAAGTCATTTTTGTATTCTGTTTCTAAATTTGTTTGATCAAATTCTGAAACTTCTTTCGGATATTTTGCAGATGTATGATGTGCATCTTGCGTTATTTTTTGGTGAATATGATTGATCGTATACATTCCCGTGTTGCGGATATTTTCGTATGTATTTCTTGGGACAACCGCTGGTCGCGTAATGAAACCGAGCAATGGCGGATTTGATCCTAAGTGTGTCACCGAACTAAAAACCGCGACATTTGTAAAACCATCTTCAGACTGTGTTGCAATTAAATTTGCCGATTTGTAACCCGAGCAACTATTGATTAAGTTGATTCGGTATAGCTTTTCCATTGCGTCAATATCAGCGCCTGTAATTGTTGTCATTAGAAATTTTTATAGTTATCAATTATTACATTTTCAGCCTTTAAGTCGTGTAACAAATTGTACAAACCAAAAAACGTTCTATTCATGTAAATAAAATGTTTAGAACCTCTGTTTGCATTCATGCTACGCAATTGTGTATTTTTTGCGTAACGTTCACCGATATCGGCAATTTTCCCAAAAAATTCTTCATCCGAAAAGTCAAAAATTTCTGTATTGAAAGGCGTTGTAAATAATCCGAGTAACTCGTGAAACATTTCAGTAAAGAATTCTAGTTCTTCTTTAGAATCGTCATCGCGAAGAATTTCTAACTCGTATAATTTTTTCGTAAACAATTCAGGATTACTGAGCGTTTCTTTGTTTGCTAATTCAAAATAAGGAACATAAAAATCTTCTGGAATCGCTTTCATACAACCAAAATCGAGCGCAATAAGTTCGTGATCTTTTGACACCAAGAAATTTCCTGGATGCGGATCAGCGTGTACTTTTCGGTATTCGTGAATTTGGAACATGTAAAAATCCCAAAGTGTTTGTCCTAGCAAGTTTGCTTTCTCTTGATTGGGATTTCTGCCTGTAAACTCAGATAAATGCTCACCATACATCCAATCCATTGTAATGATTCTTTCTGACGAAAGCTCCTCGTAATACGTTGGAAAACGTAAATTAGGTAAGTGTTTACATGCTTCTGAAACGTCTTTACTTTGTTTAATTTCAAGAAAATAATCGGTTTCTTCGATTAGTTTCTCTTCCACTTCTTTAAAATATTTATCAGAACCTTTTCCGGATATGTTAAACATTCTGACCGCGATCGGTTTTACAAGTGCCAAATCTGTGGAGATGCTTTTCGCAACTCCTGGATATTGGATTTTCACAGCAAGTTTCTTCCCATCTTTTTCGGCAGCATGTACTTGACCTATGCTCGCGGCATTTACGGAAGTGGAATTGAAGGTGTCAAAGATTTCATTTGGATGTTTTCCAAAATATTTTTTAAACGTCTTTATAACTAAAGGTGGCGATAATGGTGGTACTGAAAATTGTGATAATGAAAATTTTTCCACATACGCACGTGGTAAAATGTTCTTTTCCATACTCAACATTTGTGCTACTTTTAAAGCACTTCCTTTCAAACTTTTTAAGCCATCATAAATATCTTCTGCATTCGATTCGTTCAATCGTTCTTTTGCTTTTTCTTCAGAATTTATGAGTTTATCACCATAATATTTTAAGTAATTCACGCCAACTTTTGCACCTGTGGTAACAATTTTGCTTGCACGTTGAATTTTGGTAATAGGAATTTTATCAATTGTTTTCATTACGCTTTGATATCTAAAGTTTCTTTAAGTATAAATTTTCCGAAATCCACAATACTTTTCAATGGTGTATTGTCAATTAAATCAAAACTGGCATTCACAGATTTTTCAATGTATTGATCTGTTTTATCAAAACTTGGAGACGTATCGTCTAACCAAAATTTCATTGCCATTACAAATTGTATCCAAGCCGTTTCATTGATGGCTTTGTGTTGTAATTTTTCCAAACGTTCTTGATTCAAATCAAGAGTTTTTAAATCAAGCGTTTCTATAAAATCGGTGAATACATTTTTGAGCCCTTTTAGCAATTTAAGAGATTGCATAGGTTTCTTGTCGGTTGTTAAACTGTGTACTACATAACTTCTATTTGCAGTAACCTGCTCAAAGAAAGTGTAGTAAAAACTTAATAGTTTGTTGCGTGCATCAAACGTTGCAAATTCTTCACTTTGCGCCAACACTTGAATTGTATTTGTGCCAAAAGTGGTAAAAATGTTTTCTTCTAGTACTTTAAAAGAACTGAAAAATTCATAAAACTTTGCTTCGTCAAAGTTGTTGCTTTTTGCAAATGCGTATACGTTTTTAGGTTGTTCTCCATGTTCCAAAACATAATCCATATATGCTGAAATAATAAAGAGTGCTGTTATGTTTTTTTTCTTTGCCATTTTATACTTTTTAATAACAGTATAAAGATACAAAATGTTTAACCTTTTTGAGTTAAAATTAAACAAAAACTTTTCAAAGCTTTTAAAATATATTTTTTTGGAGGCTAACAGTCAGTGTCACAGCAGTTTTCAGATTTTACAAGTTTGCAGCTTACTACCGCAGTTAAGGCTCCTAAAATTGGCGCAACGATATATAACCATAAATGTGTGAATTCTCCAGAGACTAATGCTGGACCAATAGAACGCGCAGGATTCATAGAAGCTTTGGTCATTGGACCTGCAAACATGGCTTCAAGCAGTACAATTCCGCCAATGGCAATTCCTGCCATTGTTCCTGTTTCTTTACTTCCTGTTGATACATTTATAATGACAACCATCAAGAAAAAGGTGAGTAAAAATTCTAAAATCAACGCTTTCCAAGCTATAATTGTCGGAATAGTAGCGCCAAGTGTTTCGCTTTCGGGCCAAAACATATATACGAGCAAACTAGCGCAAATAGCGCCTAAACATTGTGCTAAGATATATTTTGGCACTTCTTTTAAGGGAAATTTTTTGGCGTACGTAAATGCAATTGTTACCGCAGGATTAAAGTGTGCTCCAGAAATTTCTGCAAATGCGTAAATCATTCCCATGACAACCAATCCCCAAGTAATGGCAACACCTGGATGCGTGATTTCTCCAGTAATATCATTGACAACCATTGCGGCAGTTCCACAAAAAACCATGGTAAATGTGCCTAGAAATTCTGAAATATAGTTCTTCATGATGCTGTTTTTAGTAAAAATCAAAAGTACTACTTCTTATTTTAAGTATTTGTTAACATTTGCACGTAAGGTTTCTGCGTAAATTCGTCAAATTAAAAAACTCTAAAATAACAATAGGATGAAAAAATTACTTTTGGCATGTTTCTTAGCAGCTGGAATCAGTGTTCAAGCACAAATTGAAACGCCACAACCAAGTCCAATTTCTAAGTTGGAACAAAAAGTTGGTTTAACAGATGTAACTGTGGAGTACTCTAGACCAGCCATGAGAGGAAGAACAATATTTGGTGATTTAGTTCCTTACGGACAAATGTGGAGAACTGGAGCAAATGCAAATACAAAAATTACATTTAGCGACGATGTTACTATCGGAGGATCTTCTGTAAAAGCAGGAACGTATGCTATTTTTACTAAGCCAACTGCTACAAACTGGGAAGTTATGTTATACAGTGACGCTTCAAATTGGGGAACTCCAAGAGAATGGGATGATGCTAAAGTGGTAGCAACTGCTACAGCTTCTGTAAATAAAATGCCGTATGCAACAGAATCTTTTACTATTGATATTGCAAATATTACAAGTGGAGGCGCTGATATACAATTCAAATGGGGAAAAACTTTGGTAATTGTTCCTTTTGCAGTTCCAACGGATGATAAAGCAACAGCAAGTATTGAAAAAATGATGGCTGGACCGCAAGCTGGAGATTATTTTTCTGCAGCTAGATATTTCTTAGAAGAGGGAAAAGATATGGGAAAAGCTAAAATGTGGATTGATAAAGCAATTGAAATGACAAGTGAAAATCCAAGATTTTGGTACTTGAGACAACAATCTTTAGTGTATGCTAAAATGGGAAAAAAGGCAGACGCTATTAAAATTGCAAAGCAGTCAATGGCTTTAGCTGAAAAAGCTGGAAACAAAGATTATGTAAAGATGAACAAAGATTCTATCAAAGAATGGTCTAAATAAGACTGTATTTTATAAAATATAAAAGCCTTTCTAAAATTTCAGAAAGGCTTTTTTTGTGTTT
>NZ_JBGCDL010000105.1:0-5610 GCF_045105435.1 Kordia sp.
GCGCAAGCGAAACAAAAAATACAGAGCAACAAAAGGAAAATTCTTGTCATATAGGATAAACGAAAAAAAGTATGTTTTCTTGTAGTGTGTATAATATTTTAAGTAGGAACTCATTTTCGGTTAAAAATAAAAAATCAAGATGAGTTCTATTTAATAATAGTTTGATGTGATAATTTAAGAATGAATTAAAAATTACCATTCACTAAGATTTTCCAACCATTCACTAAATGAAAGCCTTTTTGTGTGCTCATAATGAACAGTTTTGTCTTCGTAATCTAATAACAAATTATAATGAAGACAAAATTACTTATTGCATGCCTTTTTGTGTTTTCTTTCGTGTCTGCACAAATACCTACCGATGAAACAATGCGTTACCTTTTTACAAACGGAAGTATTGTTAATGAAGCCAATCCTGGAATAGGAGATTTAACTCAATCGGGAAGTGGCGTCACACAAGAAGCAGATAGAGATGCTTTGGCAAATAACGCCATGAAACTTAATGGAGTTCAATATAATGGTGGACAAACACCAGCTTCAAACCTAACAGATTTTGCACTCAGTTTCTGGATAAAGTCACCAAATGTTGCAGGAGCTAATAGAGCCCTTGTGCAAATGTACGGCGCTGGTGGACGTGGTTTTCGTTTGACACAAAGTACGGATGGAAATTCAGGATTATTAAAGTTTGTGGCTAGAGGAGAAAATACAACCAACGGTTTTAATGTTGATATAAATACACAAGAACTTGTAAATCATTATTTTGATGGTGGTTGGCATCATGTTTTAATTACTGGCGAACTTAATGTAACAAATAACAATTTGGGAATTAATTTTTATCTCGATGGAGAATTACTTACATCAATGTCAGGTACTATGATTGCTTCCGGAACAGTTCCTGCATTTTTTAATGGTGCAACTCTGGTGATTGCGCCAACAACTACAAAATATCTCAACTACATTGATGATGTTCGTTTTTATGAAAGATCATTAACTACGGGTGAAATTGACGCGCTTGCAACCGAATACACAGAAAAAAGAACATATGTAAATGTAAATGCCACAGGCGCAAATGACGGAACAACTTGGGCAAACGCTTACACAGATGTATCAACAGCATTGGACAACTTTACTTTTGGAGATATTTGGGTTGCGCAAGGAATCTATATTCCAGGAACTTCACGAAATGATTCTTTTAAAATTCCAAGTGGAGCAAAAATTTATGGAGGTTTCCAGGGAACTGAAACAGATTTATCTGATAGAGATATTGATTTGTATCCAACAATTTTTTCAGGTGATGTAAATCAAGATGATACAGGTGTTGATTTTTCAGGATTTAACAGAACCGAAAATGTATATCATGTAGTAGAAGTTTTAGGAAATAAAGTACGTTTGGATGGACTTACTATAACTTCAGGACAAGCAGATGCAAGTACAGGTGAAAATGCTGTTGGCGGCGGAATATTTGTAGACAGAGAAGTTACAGAGCTATATGTCGATAAATGTATTGTTCAAAAAAATGCAGCTGTTAATGGTGGAGCTGGCGTTATGAATTTGAACATGATGACGTTGAATAGTCTTATGGAATTTACAAACACACGTTTTCAAGAAAATGTATCACGTCATGGATCATCTATTTATGCAAGAGCAAATTATACAAAATGGGTTCGGTTGAATATTATCAATTGCATATTTGATGGCGATCAAGTAAAGGATAATGGTTCAAGCCTAGGGTTGGCAGGTGTTGTTTGGCTGCGATCAATTACGTATGGCGCACGATTTAATACAAAAGTGATCAATTCTACCTTTGCAAATAATCAATTAACAGCAACAGGAGCGATTACGGAGAGAGCTGTTTTAGGAGTTAGTAAATACCGAGGAATTGATATGCGAATCGAAGTTTCAAACAGTATATTCTACAATAATACATCCAATACAAGTACTGCGCCACTTTCTTTAGGAAGAATAAACTCAGATCCTGTACCAAATATTAGGAAAGTATACAATTCTATAGGAGAAGATAATTTTTCAAACATAGCCGCGACAGATAAAGTAGCTGTTTCTGATAGTGATCCATTATTTACAGATGCTACAAATAGCGATTTTACAATTCAGATGGGTTCACCAGCAATTGATAGTGGAGATAATACAAAAGTGCCTGTCGAAATTACAGAAGACTTTTTAGGAAATCAACGTATTTTCAATTCAGATGTCGATATGGGTGTTTATGAATTTGGCTCTTCAACATTAGGTGTGCAAGAAGTATACAAATTGGTCTCATTTGTTATCTATCCAAATCCTGTAAAAAATCAATTGAATATACATATAGAAGGAGAAATCAAAAATATTGAAGTTTATAATTATACGGGACAAAAAGTAATTCAGACTACTAAAGGTCAAATTGACACCAGTAATTTAGCCAGTGGAATGTATATTTTAAAGCTTTATAAAGAAAATGGAGAAGTTGGTGTAAAACGTTTCTTAAAACAATAGTGCATATTTTAGATGCTATTAAAAGCCAAACTATTATCGGTAGTTTGGCTTTCCATGACTTTCTTGATGAAAGTTCTATTTTTCACAAAAGAAAAGATATATTTAACAAAATTTAGCCAACAATCAATCCGATTATGAGAACATTTTTTCTTTCCCTTTTCTGCTTTTTAAGTGTACAATTGCTTTTTTCGCAGCAACAAGAAATTACAATAGATAGTTTACAAAAACTTGCAACAAAGCATATGTGTAGCTCTATCAGTACATCAGATTCCATTGCGAATATTCTCTTAAAAAAAGCCGAACTTCAAAAAGAGATAGACATAAAAGCGTATGCAAATAATGTACTAGGACGAAACTTAATCTGTCAAGGAAAAACAGATGCGGCAATTCCATTCTTTATAGAATCGTGTAGTATTTATAATGTAACTAAAAATAGGCGAGCGTATGCAGCGCCACTGAGTAATCTTGCCACAGCATATCGATTAAAAGCGGATTTCAAGAATGCAAAAATTCACTCGGCGGAATTTTTGGCAATAGGCAAAGAATTGGAAAATGATACAATTATTGCAGAAGCATATACAGTATACAGTGGTATTTATGCGACTCAAATGCTAGCAGATTCTACTGTAATTTATGGAGAAAAAGCGCTTGAAATCTCCAAAAAACTCAAACTAGACGATCTTACTTGGAAAATTATAGTGACTTTAGGCGGTGCTTTTTTTAATGATGAAAACTTTGAACCTGCATTGAGTTACTTTCAAGATGTCATACCATTACTGGAAAAGAAAAACGATATCAGAAATTTAGCATTAGTATACAATAATATAGGTAGTAGTTATTCTGCTTTAAGGAATTCTGAAAAATCAATTGCTGCACATAAAAAAAGTATCGAATATGCAATAAAATCCAATTACAAATATGTAGAATTGGTCAACTATTCTGGTTTAGGACATGTATATTCGGATATAGATGATTATGAAACTTCGAACATAAATTATTTAAAAACATTAGAATTATTAAAAGAAGTAAACATTCCTAACATTAAAGCTGATGTACTTTCCAACTTAACGAATAACTATTATAAACAAGGAAACTATTCAAAAGCAATTAAGCAAGGTGAAGAAGCAATAACATATACTAAGGAGAATTCTTTTGAAAAGAAAGAAAAGGAAACCTATAACTATATGTATCAAATACATGAAGAACTTGGGAATTCTGCGAAAGCACTTGAATACTTGAAGCTTTTCAACACATTAAAAGAAAAACTTGCTGAAAATGAAGAAGCACAAGTTGTCAAAGATTTGGAAGCCAAATATAAAGTTGATCAATTAAAAAAAGATAGAGAATTACTAGAAAGCGAACTAGAAATTAGCAACCTAACAAGTCAGCGAAACTCTTACTTATTCATATTTTCTATGATTGCTTTGGTGTTATTAATCATAACAACACTTTTGTATTACAGTAGAATGAAAGTGAAAAAGAAAGAAGAATTATTAGCATTAGAATTACAAGAAACGCAAAAACGATTAACGCTTGAAAAACAGTATCGAAAATCTGAAATAAAAACATTGCGTAGCCAAATGAATCCGCATTTTATCTTCAATGCGTTGAATTCGATTCAAGATTATATCATTCAAAATGAACAAAAATTAGCCAGAACATATTTAGTCAAATTTTCACGATTAATTCGAATGTACTTAGAACACAGTCAGCAAGATAGTGTAAGCTTAACCGAAGAATTAACAGCGCTCGAATTGTACTTAGAACTCGAAAAAGCACGCTTTGAAGATTCCTTTACCTATGAAATTGAAGCGGAAAGCATTACGAATACGGAAACAGTTCTATTGCCATCATTTTTGGTGCAACCTTATGTTGAAAATGCAATCAAACATGGTTTATTACACAGAAAAAAAGACAAAAAACTACACATTTCATTTGAGCTTGACAAAACAGAAAATCTATTATTATGTACCATAAAAGACAATGGAATTGGGCGAGAAGCTTCTGCAGAAATCAACAGTAGAAAACTATTCAAACCAAAATCATTTTCTAGTGAAGCCAATGACAAACGAATTGAATTGCTCAACACAACAAGAAATCATCCAATAGCATTACAAATAGACGACGTATTAAATAATGAAAATGAAGTTGAAGGAACTATTGTATCTCTCAAAATTCCACTAACAGATTGATTTTTACAAACAAACGACACACATATGAAAGCAATATTGATTGATGATGAAAAGAAAGCAAGAAACGTATTGCGAACGTTATTAGCGGAAGAATGTCCTGAAATTACTGAAATTCAAGAAGCTGCTGATTTAATCTCAGGTGTAGAAATCATCAAAAAAGATAAGCCAGATATTGTATTTCTAGACATTGAAATGCCTGAATATTCAGGATTAGAGATATTGCATTTCTTCAAAAAAGAAAGCATTACATTTCAAATTATTTTTACAACTGCGTATAACAAATATGCAATTGAAGCTTTTAAAATTGAAGCCATTGATTACTTATTAAAACCAATTGATGACGAAGAATTAAAAAATGCCGTTTCGAAAGCGAAAACTGCAATTAAAAAGAATAACATTGTTGGGAAATTGAATGGGATTGAAAAAATTTTCAATCAAATATCATTAAACAAAATTGCGCTTGAAGTTCCAAAAGGAATCATGTTTGTTGCCTATGACGATATTATATACTTTGAAGCAGATGGCGTTTACACAAAAGTATATTTAAAAAATAGCAAACCGCGACTTATTAGTAAAACACTCAAGTATTTTGCGGAGCAATTAGAAGATAAGCCAATCTTTTATAGAACCCATCGTTCGTATTTAATCAATCTTAAATTCATGAGTGAAGTTGTAAAAAAAGATGGTTTGCATGTTGTTTTAGAAAACAATAAAACCATTCCGATAGCCAGAGATAAAAAAGAAGAATTTCTACAACTGATTAGTAATTTCTTCTAAAGTGAAAATTTTAAGCATCTAATACTTATTTAGAATTCGATGTTCCTTATTGAATAAACGCATGCTTTTTATCATAATTCACCAACAAGGAAACCACGTAGCTATAACTTTGAATTCCTTTCGATTGATTGTTCGCTTTTAAGAACTGATCAAA
>NZ_JBGCDL010000106.1:0-6025 GCF_045105435.1 Kordia sp.
GTGTGATTGGTCAGCATATCCAAACTCGTATGCTATTTGCGCCCATTTCAAATCTTGTTTGTTGTGTATTTGTTTGAGAATTTCATTAAATCTAAAAATCCTATGAAATACTTTTGGTGTCAATCCGAAGTATTTTTTAAACTGATGTATCAAGTGTTTTTGAGAATTTGGATAAGATGAAATGATTGTATTGGTTTCCGTAACAGGTTTTTCCTGCAACTGAGAAAGCACGTTTGAAAGCGTTGTAGAAGCTATTTTTTGTGCATCAAACTTATCTAACAACCAGTTTTCGGCACTTTTAAATTTGTTGGCAATTGCTGTTTCGTTTAGAATTTTCGCTCTTAATTCTAGTATGTCGTTTCCAAAAAATTCGTGTCCGTTTAGTACTTTATTATTCAGTTCATGTATTGGTATTTGTAAAAAAGGATACGCGCCATTCGTTTTGAATTGAATGACAAACATTTCAGAATCTTGATGTGCAGAAATAGTCAAATGGTTTTTATGCATTCCAGAAATCCATACATTTTTATAACTTCCATTAGGTTGCAAGTTTTCATTGTTAAACGTATTGCGTTCAAATCCATCTAGTTCAAATATGATGAATACATGTCCTGTTGGCACGACTCTTTCTATGGAATGATCTGGCGTAAAGCCTTTAAAGTAGAATATAGATTCAATAAAATCTGCTAAAGGGTTTTCTAAAATGTGATTTTCAAATATCAATTTTTATTGTTTTTTGCTGATTGAAAATAGTTTATTCCATTGACAAACAATAGGTTTCAAGTTGGCACTACCTCAAATATACTACTTTTGACTAAAAGCTTACTTTATAAAAATAACTTTTAGGAATTTGAGTCGTTACTCAGTTTCCAAAGGCTATTTTTTCATTTTAGATTTATAATCATCAATCATTTTATTCGTAATTACTTTGATAAAATTCATACTTTCTTAATCACATACGTGACAATTCCCCAAATGAGCAATTGTTTGTCTTTAGTAACTTTTATGGGTTTGTAGTTGTCATTTTCTGGCATGAGATAGACACATTCTTTGGTAATTTTTAAGCGCTTTACTGTGAATTCGCCATCTACATAACACACGGCAATTTTTCCGTCTTTGGGAGGAATGCTTTTGTCGATGACTAATAAATCATTATTGTCTAATCCTGCACCAATCATCGATTCTCCACTCACACGTGCATAGTAAGTTGTGTTTTCATCTTTGATGAGTTCTCTGTCTAAACTGATGCGTTTGTTTTTAAAATCGTCTGCTGGTGATGGAAATCCTGCTGAAATTCCTTCTTCTACGTATTGAAGTTTTATGTTTCCTTGAACGGATTTGTAAAACGTGAGCGATGTGTCATTTTTGTGTGTGTTCATCTTTTTCTAAATTAAATCGTATCGCAGTTTAAGGTTATAATGTCACTAAATTTAGTCGTGTATTCTGGTGATAAGTGTGCTTGTCGCATTTTCCAGGTTCGTTGCAAATCTTGATTCGCCATTTTTATTTTTCGTCCGTCATATTTGTCATTTAATGTGTCCATCGTTTTCATTAATTGTTTGTGTTTTGGATCTTCATTTTTGAATAAATCTAGCTGTAACGCATTTGTGTTTACCAAACCCATCAATATTACGCCTGCCCTTTTGTATTTGATTCCGGGTTTGAAAATTTTATGCAATGCTTTTTGTGCGAACTCATTGATGGTCAGTGTAGAATTTGTCGCGTATGGCAATGTTAGCACTTTACTTGCTCTATAGTGAGAAGCATCTCGTTTGTTTCGATCACTTTTTAGATAGACCATTACAATGTTACAGGAAGAATCTTGCATACGCAGTTTTTCGGCACAACGAGAAGCAAACGTAGCAATGCGCTCTTTCATGTTTTCTTTGTCTGAAAAGGTAAATTCAAAACTCCGTGTAGTTGCAATTACTTTTTTGCTTTGAAATTCATCTTCCATCATAATGGTAGGTTCGCCTTCTAAATCTTTTTTGAGTCGCAACCCTACAATGGACATGTTTCGTTTTACCCAATCGTCCGTAAGTTTCGTAAACTCATACGCTGTTTGCGCGCCTTTGAGTTGTAAACGTTTCGCATTTCCGCGACCAATTCCCCAAATATCTTGTATAGGAAGCCATTTGAGCATTTTAATTCGCTTTTCTTCAGTATCAATTACAAGGTAACCATCTGTTTTTTTGGGAAATTTCTTGGATATATTATTTGCTGCTTTTGACAATGCTTTTGTAGGTGCAATACCGACGCTTACGGGAATTCCAGTACATTGGTGAATGTAGTTTTTTATGGTACGTCCTATTGTTTGATAGTTGTTCGATTCAGGCAATTTTAAAAATGCTTCATCAATACTATAGACTTCTACTTCGGGCGAAAATTTTTCGAGAAGTTTCATCACACGTTCACTCATATCTCCATATAGAGAATAATTTGACGAACGTATTTGAATGTTTTTTTCGGCAATGATTTGTTTGTATTTAAAAAGTGGTGCGCCCATAGGAATCCCTAAGGCTTTGGCTTCGCTACTTCTAGAAATGACACAGCCATCATTGTTAGATAATATTGCCAATGGTTTGTCCATAAGCTCAGGATTAAAAGCTCTTTCGCACGAAGCGAAAAAACTATTACAGTCAATTATTGCATACATATTTTAAGGGGAATTATGTATAAAAATAATCGTTTAATACACTTTTTTGAGAAGAATTAAATGTATTATTCCTGTCTTTGCAGCAAAAAAAAGCAGCTCGAAAGCTGCTTTTTATAAAGTATGTGAGAAATGTATTATTTTGGATCTAAAATTGCATCGATACGTTCTATTACATCACGCAAGTGTATTTTGCTCATAGTATCACTTGTACGCCCAATTGCATTTCTAATTTGTCTTTTTAATGTATTTAATTCTGCTCTCACAACTGCACGTAAGTCAGATTGACTTGTGTTTAGCGGTGAAAAAAATGCTCTAAATCTAGCTGGCACTCTTGGGCTTTCAGCTGTCATTAAATATGATAATCTGTCAATATGACCTCTCTGTAAGTTACGGCGATATGCATCAATCTTTTTACCTGAACGTAATTCTGTCCAAATTCCATTACGCAAATCACGCATTAATTCTAGCATAGAAAAAGCTTTATTGTCATTCAATGTTTCGTTTTCCATTACACGTCCAAGTCTTCCTAAATCTAAAATTCTATTTAGTGTACGTACTTGCGCTGATCTAATTCTGTCGGTAACACCAAAAGATTTTGTTTTATTAAATATTTCATCATCTAATAACCATTCTGGCGTTTTAAATAATTGATCATTTATAAATTTCAATGCTCTTTTTTGATCTTCTTTTGCTACATGTGTGAATACAGCTCCTTCTTGATCGTATGTTTTATTGTATTGATATACACCTCCAATATTTGAAGAAACATGTCCCATATAACGGTTAAATTGACTTAAAACTTGTCCGTACATAGTATTCAAATCATCGTAATTTTTACCGTCTTCTGCTGTCCATTTGATTAGGTTAGGAACAATTCGCTTCAAGTTTTTAATTCCATAATCACTTGCTTTCACGGCATCGCTACCTAAATCTTCTGTTTGAGAACTTGGATCTACAACATCAAATTGCTGCCCTCCAAATCTGTACATTGGATCTCCAGCTTTTTCAAGAATCCACTTATCTAAAGTTGCTTTTTCATCATATGCAGTTTTTGCATCTAAAATAGGGCGATATCCCCAACTGATTGAATACTTATCGTAAGGTCCAATGTCTGGCATCAACGCGACACCTTCGTCTCCTGGCTGCGCTACATAATTGAAACGTGCATAATCCATAATAGATGGTGCTGTTCCATATTTTTGAGTAAATGCTGCATCTCTTAAATTTTCTACAGAATAAGCAACACTACTTCCCATATTGTGAGGCAGACCTAAAGTATGACCAACCTCGTGCGATGATACAAAACGAATTAAACGTCCCATTACCTCAGTTTTAAACTTCAAAGATTGTGCATCTGGATTTATAGCTGCTGTTTGAATAAAGAACCAGTTTCTTAATAATGTCATTACATTATGATACCAGTTAATATCACTTTCAAGAATTTCCCCGCTTCGAGGATCACTTACGTGTGGTCCATTTGCATTTGGAATTGGTGAAGCTAAGTAACGAACTACTGAATAACGTACATCTTCAGGACTCCAATCTGGATCTTCTTCTTTTGTTGGTGGATCTTTTGCGATGATTGCATTTTTAAATCCTGCTGCTTCGAAAGCAACTTGCCAATCTTCAATTCCTTGCTTGATATAAGGTTTCCATTCTTCTGGAGTTGCTCTATCTACATAGTAAACAATTTGTTTCTTAGGTTCAACAAGTTCTCCTCTTTTAAATTTCTCTATATCTTCGTCTTTCACTTCAAGTCTCCAACGATCTAAATATCGAACTTGCTTACTTTCTTGAGCATCTAAACCGTAATCTACTTGACCACGAGCAAACCAACCTACACGTCTATCAAAATAACGTCTTTTCATTGGTTCTTTTGGCAATAAAATCATTGAATTACTCATTTCTACTGAAATAGAAGCTACACTTCCGTTTGATGGTGGTGAACCAGCATTGTAAGTTTTAACGTGTCTTGCTTCAATATTTAAAGGATAACTCTTTAATTTATCAATGTATGATCTAGCTGCGTCTAATCTTGAAATTTTATATTGTCTTCTTCTAAATTGTGGAATTCCTAATGCTTTTACATCTTTTGAAAACAAAGGAGTTACCTCTATAACTGTATTTAGTGAATCTTTACTAAATGCCTTAATTGGGAAAGCATATAAGATAGGCTCAAAATTAGAGTTCACTACTGCTTCATGTACTGGTAAAGAATCTGCAGCGACAACACTATGAGAAACAACTCTTAATAAGACTTTCTTTTTCTTTTTTTCCCAACGAAGTACTTGTGTATTTTGTTTTCCACCTCCAAAACCAAGTCCTGAGGCTGTTTTTGCAATTCTTGTCACCATTAACATCTCTCTGTTAAAAAGAGTATCTGGAATTTCGTAATAATACTTATCACTTACTTCATGGACTGTAAATAGTCCTTCATCACTTTTTGCTTCTTTAGTAATAACTTTACTATAAGGTTGAATTCCGCCTTTTTTCGGTGTTCTCTTTGGTTTTTTTGCGGCTACTGCTCCTTTTTTACTTGCTGAAGCTTTCTTAGCTGTAGAACAAGAAGTCACAGAAATTAACAATATTCCCAATAGAAATAGTGGTATTTTTCTTAACATAGTTTGGATTAATTAGTTTCTAATGTGAAATTAATAATAAGCCAAGACTAATAAGCTATTTAGACACTATTTTAAGATATCTTTAACTAGAATTTAAGACTTTTAGATTGAAGATATCAAGACTAATTCCATTTCTTCTTTTCATTTTTTAATAAAGGTTAAATTCATGCTTAAACATAACTTTCATTTTAGGGCATAAAAAAACCCTTATCATATTGACTATGATAAGGGTTTTAAAAAAAGGCGGCGACATACTCTCCCACATTTCTGCAGTACCATCTGCGCTAATGGGCTTAACTTCTCTGTTCGGAATGGTAAGAGGTGAGCCCCATTGCTATAACCACCTTAAATCGTTAATAGTATTGAGTTTTTAGAGTTGAGTATTGAGTTATATATATGTGATATATTACTACTAAATACTAACAGCTCATTACTATTTAATAAGGTAACATATTGAGATAAAATAGATTTTTTTGAACACAAAATAAAATAATAAGAAGCCGTACATAAGCCTACGGGTAATTAGTACTACTCGGCTATGACATTACTGCCTTTACACCTGTAGCCTATCAACGTGGTCATCTCCCACGACCCTTTAAAGAAATCTCATCTTGTGGTGGGTTTCGCGCTTATATGCTTTCAGCGCTTATCCCTTCCCAACGTAGCTACTCTGCAATGCTCCTGGCGGAACAACAGATACACCAGAGGTTAGTCCAACTCGGTCCTCTCGTACTAGAGTCAGATCCAC
>NZ_JBGCDL010000107.1:0-3018 GCF_045105435.1 Kordia sp.
TTCTTAATATTACTTTAAATTCTCAAGAATGAAATCAACGGTTTTATTGGTGTTATTGTTTTGCATGTACGAATCCGTGATGTGTTTAGAGTCCACAGCACAACCATTTTTTGCTAATGATTCTATACTATCTAGGTAATCCAACGCAATTTTTCCGCGCAATAAGGGTTTCATATCTTTTCCCGATTTGTAATAATCATACACCTTTTTCAATCCTGTTAAATATAGATAATCTTTCGTAAATCCGCCACCGCGATGCGCTCTTGTAGAAATATTAAAAGCTGTTTCGCGATCTAAATCATACGTATTTACAAACAATCTGAAGGTTTTTGAGAACGAATATCCTTTTGCCAAGCTATCGACTGCAATAACACGATATGCGAGTTCTTTTAGGCGTTTTACGGTTAAATTATTACTCATATATTCTGAAAAAACCGCCAAACCTTCTTGGGTTTCTTCATAATTTGGAAAACCGTTAGAAAATATTTTCAACGGATGTAATAATCCGTTCATCGTAGTCACCATGTGTACGCCAATTTCATGGTTGGTCAATACCGCAATTTCATTGTCCGAAAATGTATGTTTTTCATTTATAACAAGGGTTTTTATATTGTTTAAAACCATTGCAATAGCGCTCATATCTTTTGAAAACTTAATTTGATAAGAGAAATCGTATTGTTTTGAATATTCACGGAAAAGTACTTCCGTTTCAGTTGCACTATATTTTGGTTGAAATTGTGCATCATTTTCATCCTCTTCATCAAAATGAAGAATGAACTTTGCATTTTCTACATCTTGCTCCGTTGGCGTACCAAACGAATGCAAACTATTGTAATAAAATTTATGTGTGGTTCCTATCGTTTCAATACATTGAATCAATCCAGAATACGCATAAATAATGTCTTCGTACAACGCTCTTGTATATTCGTTTTCAATACGTTCTATTGGCTGCGAGAACAATTCACGATGCAAGCGAAAACGATCAAAATCAATCGTAGGATATGTAAATTTAGGATCGGTTAAGTATTTGGACTGAAAAAACTTTTGCTTTTCCTGCTCAATGTTTAATGGATTGACATAACTTAACAATTCGACTTTCTTTACCAGATCATCGATGTTTTTGTCAATTTCAAAAAGTACTTTACTCGCTACATTTATATCATTCATTCGTACTGTATTCTTTTCTTAACTATGTTTTGTATAAAAGTCGTTTGCGTGTTGCGGAATCAGCGTTTTTAAGGCAGTTTCAATAGCAGAAACAACTTCGGGAAACATAATTTGATCAATTTCGTCGCAATATATCTTTTTTACTTCAGTTGCCAAAACTAAGGTATTGCTAAAATGTTGTGTAATGAATTTTAAAAAATACCCATTTCCCTGAAATGTATCATTAATTTTTGATGTGGAAGCTATTCCGTTAGGCAAGTTGATTTTAGACAACATAGCACGCCAAGATTCAATAATAGCACCAAAACGTTCATTATCAACATTTCCTGTTCCTAAATTGAATGTAGGCACTTCTCTTTCCCAGCGTTTCCAATTGTACGAATGCATATCATATACCACACAAATACCAAATTTTTCTTCCAACTTCGCAATTAATGCATTGACGACTTTATAGAAATTTGCATGTTTTGCCAAACTTTTCTGTTTCATTTCATCCGACAAAGGCGTATGCCACAATTGTTTTCCCCAAGCATCTTCGTAAATGGCACTTTCAGGCGCGCGATTTAAGTCGTATTCAAAACGAGAATCCATTCCTGCAATTACTATTGGATGCGTTTGTACCATTTCTTTCGTTGCCGGATCTTCTTCAAACCAACGTTCATATTCGGTATGAATACAATTTTGCCAAAGTTCGCGTCTAAATTGATGTCCATCATGTACAGCGCCACAAGCAAACGGTACATATTTATCAATTTTAATCGTAAAAGAATAATCTGCCGAAACAGCTTCAAACAATTCTTCTTGCTGAATTTTCGTTATAATTTGTGCAATGGTTAGTTTTTCCATGTCTATCAACTTTTATGAACGTATTTTTTGTTTTGATCTGTATAAAGTGACTGCTGTCTGATAATTTTCATCTTCAAAATTAATTCGATACTCATAATCATACAATGCAAAAAAAGCGTCCATGCGTTTCTTTTGAGATTTTACCGCATGGTTTGCATTTGTATATTTTATATAAGGTTTAAAGGCGTACATTATCGTTGCTATTCCTCCTGCTATTCCTATTATTGTCATTCCTGCCACTTCACCAGTAAAACGTGTAGAAGCAATTACCCAATCTATATTAAAAAGCCTTTGTGTTAAATATGCGACAACTAAAAAAAGTACAATACCAAGAATTGTATATAAAACTAAGTGAGACACAACTTTTAGTTTCTCATCTTGTAATTCTTTATATTCAAAATTTATTTTAGCAATTTCCTCTTTTGCCGTATCACCAATCATAATTCGAGGGCATTTTCGTAAAAAGTCTGCTTTTTTCTGCGTCAATCCGCATAAATTTCCAACTTTAAAATCAAATTTTTTATGTTCACAAAACGAACAATGTCCTGAAATTTCCACGTATTGCTATTTTATTGTAATTAGTTTGATGTTTTTCTTAACCACATATTTTCCTTTGCTATCAAGCGAAACTTGCACATCTGCTTTATACTCTAAATTATCTTCTTTCAGTAATGCTTCCAATGTTCGTTGTTTTTTTCGGGTAAGATCTATTTCTTTTTTATGTTTTTGAATTGGACGAAACGCAAGTGCTAATAAAATTCCGCCAGCAGCAATTGCAGCTTGAAGTATTGGAAAATCTGTCCATTCAGAAACACTTCCATACGCTCCTAGCCCAATAATTATAATGGCTGCGAATCCTAAAAGACTAGCTTGTTTGAACAAGCTTTTCGGTTTCAGCTTCAACTTTTCTAATACAACCAATGTATCGAGTAACTCTGTACTTATTCGTTCTTGATCTTCTTTTTTCATACTTTTCTATAAGGCAAAAATACAAAATCTGCGTTT
>NZ_JBGCDL010000108.1:0-8753 GCF_045105435.1 Kordia sp.
TGTTTACGAACTGCGGCAAAATCGAGTCCTTTCATATTCGATTTCATCAATTCTTTCAACATTCCTAATTTGGTGTCGTAGTCTTTTTGGAAATACAATTCAGGGTTTTCAAACCAATCATCTTCCAAGTTAAAATCTGTCAAACGCAAAGAAATTGCACTTTGAATGTTTCGGATATCTCGCGAAGAGAAAAACGGAAATTCCTTTTGAACCGAACCGTATAAGTTTGAATAGAAAGTATGTGAATCTAAAGAATCTTGTGCTAAAACTTTATCATAAATAATCGCAATTTTTTCTTCGGTAGGTTTCTCTAATTGTCCTAAAATTTCCCCTGCATTGGCAACCAAACCTTGATCGCTTAAATATTTATAATCAGGATGATCTTTCATAGATACAAATCCGGGCAATGTTTTTTCGAGTTTAGACCACCAAATATAATCTTGATCTAAGAAATCTTCTTCCGTACGTGCGCCATCAATTTTGAAACGTCCTTGAATTCTCGAAATCACGGCTTTGTCCAATTGTTCAGGTAAATTTGTGAATAAACCAATAGCACTATTTCCATGATTTACGGCATACGCACCTTCCGTATAGCGTAAAAATACACCAATAACTTCTTTTACACCTGCCGAAACTCCTTGCGCAGTTCGTTCTTGTAAATTGTTTTCTGCATCATCAATAGGCGCAAAAATTAATCGTGATGAATCTTGCATCGGTTTCATCCATTGCACCATTTTTTCTGCCGATCCACCTTGAAAAGTAGAAACAATCGTATCAGGCATTGGATGAAATAAAAACGGAATGTTCAAATGATCGCAGCGTTCTTTTAACATAGTTGCAATGGCGGCAATTAACATACTTTTACCTGTTCCTGGAATTCCGTATCCCATAAAAACAGGCATAAAACCACCGAGTTCTTGAAAAGGATTTCGTTTTGTAGCAATGTCATAACTCATCATACGTTCTACCAAACGCTTGGCAAAATGCTTGGCGTCTTTATTTCCAACAATCTGCTCAAAACGAATTGGATTGAATTCCACACTTGTGGCACTTCCCGTGAAAACGGTTTCCCAACCTGCAATTGAGAATTCTGAATCTTCTAACAAATAGGTTCTATCCGTAATTGATTCGGTATGATCTAACGCGCCTTTTCGTTGTATGATTTCTTCTAAATATGCTTCAAAATACATTACTGTAAAATCGATCACATCTTGTTCTGAGTTGATCAAATTTGGGTGATTCATGTATTTATCATAGTAAAACAACTGACATGATATTCCTTTGGTTGGTGTTAAAAACGAAACTTCTGGAATTCCAGCAAATTTGTTTTGCATCACCGTATTATCTTCCGAAGCTTTTTCTTTGAGTTGCGAAACAACATAATACGCCAAGCTAAACAATTTAAAAGCTGTTGCGGTTTGTTGTTTGGATTCGTATTCTTTGCGTTGATCTGTAGAAAGTCCGGATCTTTTTTCATGAAGAATTGACAAGCCTGACGCATCATAATAACTGTCTTTTATCCATAAACCAATGGCAATAGCTTCCTGTAAGTTGTACAGTGTCTCATTCAGCGAAAGCGGTAAAGCAACAGAATCAGGTAATAAGCGTTTTTTGAGACTTAAAATTGTTTTTGAGATCGAAATTGCATTTGCTCCAGCATTTCCATTGGCTTTAGACAGATATAATAAAATATCTTCTTGTTCTTTACTGCCATCTCTACTACGCGCTTTATATCCTTGTTCCCATTGCACACTTTTTATGAACGAAGAAGCTTCTTCACGTAAAATGGTCAATTCAGTTTTTTTGATAGGAAAAGTCGGTTGTTTCTCCATGTATGTTTTTGTTTGTTGGTCGCTGCGATCCTTTTAGCTGTTATCAGTTGTCAGTTGTCGCTGCGCTCTTGTTATTTTTTTACTTGTTGATTGACTGTTTGTTGTTTCGTTGATTCGTTGATTCGTTGATTCGTTGATTTGATGTTTGTTGATTTGTCAATTTGTTGATTCGTTGATTCGTTGATTTGTCAATTCGTCGATTTGTCAATTTGTGTATGCTGAGCCTGCCGAAGTATCAATTTCTAGTTCAATTTCAATTTCACTCTTCAGTAGGTAATTCTTCAATTTCAAAAGGTTCGTGATGCAAATGAATGATGGTATTTGGAATTTTTCCGTACAATAATTGAATTACTCTGTGTGGCGCTAAAATGTATTTATGCGTTGCAATTTCACTCCAAACTTGAATTTCCTGCTTTTTAAACGATAGTAAATCATTGCTTACTTTTGATGAGTTTATCGAATTAATCGTTTCAACAGTAGTTGTCAACGAAAACGAATTCAGTTTTACATCTTTTACCGCAATTGCTTTCAATAAAGCTTGCGTAATTTCGTGATCGTCTTTTGAGAATATACTGTGTAAAATTCCCAAATCGACACGTTTTATTTTGCGCGGATGCACATATTTCAAACGTTTATCAATCATATACGCCATATTGTCTAAATCTTGATAACGATCGGCACAATCTTGTATCGTTTTGTAAATTTCTTGGGCTGTTTTTTCATCGTACTTATAATCAAAATACATAAAGCAAATAAACGGCCTGTTGAGTGTAACATCGTAAAAAGCCCAATCGAGCACATACGTTGCAAACGTGCTTTTCGTCTTTTTGATCTTCCCTAAAACAAATTTCTGAAATATTTTATCTTCTTGAATCCTGTTATAATACAGCGAAGACGAAGCTTCAAACAAGTCGCGTTTGTCAACATGTTGTTTGTTTATAAGCAATTGTTTTATAAACTTTTCTTTAAACTCGCTTGCATCAGGCAATTTGGCTTTAAATTCTTCTTTTAAGTCCAAATCGTTATGAATATAGCGCAATTCCAAATAATTTGGAAAGCCAGATTCGGTCAAATCGACTTTCATTTGCTCTTCGTCAAATCGGTATTTAAGTCGCATCACACGCAACGAAAACGCCAAACGTTTGCAGTAATCTTCTAAGGATTTCAGTTCTTCTTTGGTGCAAATTCGGTAATGATTCCATTCCACCAAATTAATTTCAAATTCGTCCAACACGTGCATCACCATTCGGTAATACAAGTCATATTGTGCGTCCGAGTCTAGTGCTGCGGAATCTAAAGGTGTGGTAATATCGTTTAAAGACATGAAAAACGGAATTATATAGTAATTACTATTTTTTGGGCATGTCCAGTTATAGTTCACTTCGACAAGCTCAGTGTGCTATAACAGGTCAGGCTATTCGCTATATCTTTTTAACACGTTTATTTATTGTAAGGTGCGTTTTAAATTTAATACAGCAATCTATTTACAAACAAACAAATTGCTTCGTCGCAAACTCCTTGCAATGACGTTTCATAGTTAAAAAGGATGCCGCTTCTATCCTTCATGCAGAATTCAAGAAAAGGCAGTATTAAAAATTAGCTTAACAAATCATCAGATCCGCCATCGTTTGAAGGTGCGCCGTTACCAACTCCGCCACTATCATTAGAAGCATCGTCGTTTCCGCCAGCGTCTCCTGTTGTTGGATTTTCGTTGTTTTTGTAATATTCTTCGAATAATTCTTTCATGTCAATTCCGTAACGATCAGCAAAGTTCTTGCGGATTTTCACATCTTTTTCACGAATTTCTTGTAACGATTCCGCGTAACTGCTGTAAATACCTTTCATTACTTTTTCATGTACAGGAATGTTTTCCATCATGTCCTGACGTGCTTTTGAACTTGCTGTGTACATTGCTGCCAATGTTTCTCCAATTTTTTCATCGGTCTTGACACCTAAATGTTCTAAGATTGCCGCAAATTCTTGATCGGTACGTGCTTTTAAAGCCACTACATATCCATCGTAATAACGGATTCTTTCCTCGGTATCTGATTTTAACTTCGCGCGGTGCGTTTGTAAGTTGCTACGTAACGATGTCAATACTTTTATAGTTAAGTTGTGCTTGTGTACAAAACTGTCTTTACTTGCTGCCAACGTAATATATGCAGTTCGTAAACCGTCGAGTTCTTCTACTTTTTGCTCTAATTGTGTAATTTTAGCCAAGGCTTCCGAATATTCAGGAGATTGTTTGTCAACAATTTCTTCTAACGCTTGTCGTGCCTGACTCAATAATGCTTTTTGATTGTCAAGATCGGCTTCCGTTTCTTCTTTTTTCTGTAATGCTTTTGTATGATTTTTACTTGCTTCAACAATAGCAACTTGAAGTTTGCTTTCAACTTCTTTGATTTCAACTTCTCGATCTTTTAAACGTTTTACCGCAGCTTGACTTTTGAAAGAAAGTTCTTTTAACAAAGTTTCCGTATCCGAACTTTCAATTCGCTTCTGAAACATGTCCTTTGCTTTAGAGTCTGCAAACTTTCTATCTTTTTTTGCTTGCTCTAATTCTGTTTCTTCTCTGGCAATTCTTGATTTTCTTCCCCAAAGGTTATTCCACCAAGTATCTGGTTTGTCTAACGCTTGTTGGTATTCAACTTTTGCCTTTTCCAGTTCTTTTATCGCATCATCAATAACGCGTTGTTCGTCATCGTTTAACGTAGAAAAACGTTCAAAAATAATTCCTACTTCATCTTGATAATCTGTTAAATCTTTGATGGCGTCGAGCAATGAAGTACGATCTTTTTCAGCCATATCAACAACATTATCTAATGTTGCATTCAATATTTTTTGGCGCACTTCTGGGCTATCTTCTTGCGATAATTTCGACTTCATTTGGTCGATTGCTTTTCCCCAATCAACTTTATCGTTAGATTTTTGTTTTTGTGCTGCTCCTGAAGTTTCTAGTAAATCAAAATCGTCTGCCATGTATTAAGTTGTTTTTTGTTAATGAATGTATTTTTTGTTCGGTTGTGTTGAAAATTAGTATTTGAAAAAACGCGCGACACTACAGAAGTGAAAAACGTTTTTTTAACTAGCCTTTAAATATAAAGAATTTAACAGTAATATGTGACTACTTTTTCTTGGAGTTGTTACAAGTTGAATCCAAAAAAACGAAATTACAAGAGATTTTGTAGTATTTTTTTGATGTTATGTCTTTTTTTGAGGAATATTTTTAGGAAGTTTAAATATTTTGGGACTTAGAAATTTGCGTTCAATTTTAATAACGGTATAGGTGATGATAAAATCATCCATTTCTAGTGTTTTTTTTAGAAAAGGAGATTTTGATGTTTTTAAAATTTCATCCAAAAAGAACTCTTTAAAGTTTTTAAACAGAGCTGGATTCAGATACGGAAATCCTGTGTAATAAAATTTCTGATGTACCATTTCATTTGTTTCTGCAACATATCCTTTTATTAAAATATATTTTGAAGGTTTGTTTAAAATAGCTTCCGACGTTCCAGATTCTTTACTTAAAAACGTTAAAATATTTTCGTTTACATTGTAATGGTAAAGTGTATCTATGTTTTCCCACTTTGCATAAAAATTATTTGTGTTGGTTTTATAGGTGTGAAAATCATATCCTTGAGCGCCACTACCAATATACTTTTTGTGAATGTCTCCTTTTTTATTGTAAAATATCTTTAGAGTATCTCCGAATTTTTGTGCTATGTACGCTTTATTCGGAACATCTTCTTTCTTGAAAGTCAATTCAATTTTATAGGTAATGACTCCTTCAAAGGTTTCTTGACTCCAACAGAAAGAAGTACAAAAAATACAGATCATAAGTATAGGGTACAGAAATGTTTTCAATCTAAATAAAATTTAAAATAGTGTTTAAAAATAGCGTGAAAATTCAAAAATTGGACTTCTGTCATACATAAGTTCAATCAGTAATATCCAACAAATTACAACGATAATACCAAGTATGCGAATTCTGAAAAGTTTTTTAGCAGGAAATTTCTTTTTTCGTTCTACCAAAGCTATAATTGCATTTCCCATGTCTAATCCTGGAATTGGAAGTAAGTTAATCACTACAAGAATGCTTAATAGTAAACAAAAAACATGAATAAAGAACTCAAAATTGAATATAGGGAAAGTTGGCTGTGCAGCTTTGATGTTGGCATAACCGTTGACGTTTTGTGGCGGAAATAGTAAGGTTTTAAAATAGTGAACACCACTTTTTAATAATCCATAAAAGTTTGTAGAAATTTCTCCTAGCGATTTTTTTTCATGCGTTAGTTCTAATTTTTCATGATTTTTTGCTTTGATAAAATTTTTACGATCATCTATAATTATTCTTTTGTGTTCATCTGAAATTTGCAATCGGATTTTTGTACTGCCTCTTTCAATATCAACATACGGATTGTCGGCTAGTAACAAATCAACAAGAAAATATCTAGGCGTAAATTCTATAATCTTTTCTCCATTTATAGTTACTAATTTATCTCCATCTTTAAAACCAACACTTTCTGCTGATTCACTTGCTTCAATACCATAAGTTAAACTATCATTTGCTAAATATACTTTTTCATGTTGCATTGAAATAACTGCATACATAATGAAAGCTATGACAAACAGAAAAATAGTTCCGCTAAATTCATAGACAAAACGTTTCCAATACAGTTGTTTACGAATGTCACGTAAATTAGTTTTAAAAAGTTTCAAGCAAAGAAATTTACCTATGTTTTGAAATAGGATCGAAAGTGTAATCATGTACTGTTGTATATTTCATAAAACTACACAATTGTATTGAAACGTAACGGAAAAAGATTACGGATTCTTTGCATACGTAATCTCCTCAGTACTAAGGATTAAAAAATACGTATTATTAAGTATTGCTTTGAGTCTGTTTTTAAAGGATATTTATATAAATCTAAAAACGCAACTAAATGAAACCATCAAAAACAACCATCGAAATCGGAAATCAATTCAAAGAAGTAGAAATTTATTATGATGAAGTCGAACAATCTCAGTTAACAATTGCAATTAACAACAATCAAGTAACAGTCTCTCAAGAATAGGGTATATGCAGAATTTACTTGGGAAATTCACGAATACGTTACTATATTCTTTTACGAATCGCTTTCAGTTAAATTACTGATAAATTTTTTAATTTTGATTTTTGAGTAGTTTAAAAGGTGAATGATCTGCTTAAATGTTGAAATATTACAGCAATCAAAATCATTCAATAATAATTAAAAAACGCATCAAACTAAAGATTTTTTGGAATTAAATAAAACCGTTGGTCTCTTTTTTACGTAGGTGTTAAAGACAGGAGCGTTCTGATGTAAATTTCACCTAGAAAAAGCATTGGAATTTGAAGATTAAAATTATTTATGAAGTAAAGTTTTATATCAAAACTGCACCTGTTTATAACCAATTAATAGTATTAATTTAAAACCAAAACATTATGAAAATTAGATTTTTTTTTACAACGATTATCTTGCTGGCCTTTTTAAGTGCTTGTACGAAAGACGAAGTAGTTTTATTACCAGAAGAAAATAGTGATCAAATAGAAGAATTAACTAAAGGTAGGGAATACTCTACTCAAGAAGCTGTACCTGAAGAATATATTATAGTTTTTAAGGAATCTCTTGACGAAAAAAGCATTAATAATTATCAAGCAACACAAAGAGAAGGTTCTCAAGAATTGTTGAAAATCCAGCAATATTACAAACAGAAATCACTAAAAGTATTATCAGACAATGGTTTGAACGAAAAAAACCTTTCAAATGTCTATACAGGTGCTATACAAGGTTTCCATGCTAAAGGGATTTCATCGGAAGAATTGAAAAAGCTGAAAACAGATAAACGTATTGATTATATAGAACCTAACTATATAGTAAACGCAAATCTCCCAAAACCCGAAAATCAGATAGGTCTTTCAGCGGATGAATTGCAAAAGCAAACGGAAGAAATTGCAAAAATGAATCCGATAGGAGGCGGAATTAATACTTTATTAGCTAATGGTGAAACATTACCTTGGGGAGTAGCTTATGTTGGTAGAAGAGGTAACGGCGGAACAGGAAGAACTGCTTGGGTTTTAGATACGGGAATAGCGCCGCATCCTGATTTAAGAATTAGAAGAGCCTTGTCTAGAAGTTTTGTGAGTGGAGAAGCTAGTTGGGTAGATCTTAATGGACACGGAACACATGTGGCAGGAACAATAGCTGCAAAAAATAATGGAAGCGGCGTTATTGGAGTTAGTTATGGTTCAAGAGTTGTGGCAGTAAAAGTTTTAGGCCGCTCAGGATCTGGATCTATAGCTGGAATTATTGCCGGAATAGATTATGTGTACAATAGAGCTGTTGCTAATGATGTGTTTAATTATAGTATAGGTTTCAGAAATAGAAATATTAATACTTCATTAGAAGTGGCTATGAGAAGATTGGCGGGCAGAAGAATATACGGAGCTTTAGCTGCAGGAAATGATAATGATGATACGCAGTTTTATTCACCACAACGCCTAAGAACTGCTCGTACATGGATCGTTGGAGCTATCAATAGAGTAAATAAGCGTCCTACTAGTTTTTCAAATTTTGGATTGAGTGTAGATCGATGGGCTCCAGGACAAAGTGTTACATCTACTTGGCTTAATGGACGCTACAATACCATAGGCGGAACGTCTATGGCTTCACCACATGTTGCCGGAATTTTATTGGCAAGAGGAGCAAATAGTGTAGGTTCAAATGGGTTTGTTGCAAAAGGCGGACACAGAAAAGGAAGAGCTAAACTCTAAAAAAAATGACTATAAAAATAGAAATGTACATTCACTAATTTAAACTAGCGAATGTGCGTTTCTATAAAACATTTATAGCTTGATTTTTATATTGGCACTTTTCTTGATGAGGTTTGGCAACGTTAACA
>NZ_JBGCDL010000109.1:0-8441 GCF_045105435.1 Kordia sp.
CATCCGTTTGTTTCTGGGAATAAATTCAGGAAACTCAAGTATAATCTGGCGGAAGCCAAAAAAGAAAAGCACGATACATTATTGACCTTTGGTGGCGCGTTTTCCAATCATATTGCGGCAGTTGCAGCAGCTGGAAAAGCATACGGTTTTAAAACTATCGGAATCATCCGAGGAGAAGAATTGGCTTCTAAAATTGATAGCAATCCAACTTTGCGTTTTGCTGTTGAAAATGGCATGAAACTCAAATTCGTTACTCGTGAAACGTATCGCGAAAAAACATCAAAAACATTCTTAACACAATTAACTACCGAATTTGGACGTTTTTATAATATACCTGAAGGCGGAACGAACAATTTGGCCGTAAAAGGTTGTGCAGAAATCATCACGCAAAACGAACAAAATTTTGATACAATTTGTTGTGCTGTTGGAACAGGCGGAACCATTGCAGGAATTTGTAATGGCGCACATCAGTATCAACAAATACTAGGGTTTCCAGCATTAAAAGGTGATTTTTTACAGAAAGAAATTTCACAGTTTACAACTAAAGACAATTGGAAGTTGATGATCGATTATCATTTTGGCGGATACGGGAAAGTTTCAGAGGAATTAATTGTGTTTATGAATCAATTCAAACAACAAACAAATATTCCGCTCGATCCAATTTACACAGGGAAAATGCTCTTCGGAATCATAGATTTAATCAAAAAAGGGCATTTTGCCAAACAAAACCGTATTTTAGCAATTCATACCGGCGGTTTGCAAGGAATTGCAGGGATGAACCAGAAACTACAAAGAAAAGGACAAAAAACGATCACATAAACAGATGAAGAAACAACTAATTTATACAGTTTTAGGTTTATTGATATTATCGAGTTGCGGAACACAAAATCGGGTTTCAAAAACAAAAAAGAAAACAAAAAAAACAACGAAAGTTGTAAAAACAGCACCTGCAGAAGAACCTGTTGAGGTTGTAGAAACGACTCCAGAAGTTAAGACTCCTAAAGAAACTAAAAAACGAAGCACTACAGAAGTATATATTGACACGTATAGCGATGTCGCAAAACGCGAAATGGAATTGCACGGAATTCCTGCAAGCATCACACTCGCGCAAGGAATTTTAGAATCGGGTTCGGGAAAAGGAAATTTAACGATGCGTTCTAACAATCACTTCGGAATTAAATGCCATAAAGGTTGGAAAGGACAACGTGTATATCACGATGACGACGAAGACCAAGAATGTTTTCGAAAATATGCAAATCCAGCGTACTCATTCACAGATCATTCCCTATTCTTAACAGGAAGATCGCGCTATGCAGGCTTATTCAAACTCCCAAAAGACGATTACAAAGCTTGGGCAAAAGGCTTGAAAAAAGCGGGTTATGCAACCGATCGTAAATATCCTAAAAAACTCATCGCATTAATTGAGCGTTACGAATTGTACAAATACGATGCTGAGGTTTTAGGAAAAAAGCCTGAAGATGCTAAAAAAGTAACCACACATAACGACCGTTATACCGTTACAAAAGGCGATACATTATACAGTATTGCAAAAAAATACAAAATCACCGTAGACAAATTAAAATCCTTAAACGGATTGGAAAAGAATGAAATATTTGTAGGTCAGGTGTTATTTGTAAAACCACTTCCAAAAGATTTTTAGTCACACAAAAAATATAAAATACAGACATGGAATATAAACGTAGCAGCGCGCTATTTACAGAAGCACAAAAAGTGATTCCTGGTGGCGTAAACTCACCTGTTCGTGCGTTCAAAGCCGTTGGCGGAACCCCAATTTTTGTAAAAGAAGCCAAAGGAGCTTATATTATTGATGAAGATAATAAACAGTATATAGAATATATAAATTCTTGGGGACCTATGATTTTAGGTCATGCGTACAAACCTGTAATTGATGCGGTTGTGGAAAAAGCTAAAAAAGGAACTTCCTTTGGAATGCCAACCGAGATTGAAACAAAAATTGCAGAATTGGCAGTTTCTATGGTGCCAAATATTGACATGATTCGTTTTGTAAATAGCGGAACGGAAGCCTGTATGAGTGCCGTTCGTTTGGCAAGAGGCTACACAGGAAAAGATAAAATGATCAAATTTGCAGGTTGCTATCACGGACATAGTGATGCCTTTTTGATTCAAGCAGGAAGTGGTGCCGTAACTTTTGGAAGTCCAAACAGTCCAGGTGTAACCGCAGGAACTGCTAAAGATACGTTGTTGGCGCGTTTCAATGACTTGGAAAATGTAAAGGAAATCATTTCGCAAAACGAAGGCGAAATTGCCTGTATTATCATAGAACCTGTTGCAGGAAACATGGGTTGTATTCCGCCTGTAGCAGGGTTTTTAGAAGGTTTACGTGCCGTTTGTGACGAACATGGAATCTTGTTAGTCTTTGATGAAGTAATGACTGGATTCAGACTCGCAAAAGGCGGCGTGCAAGAATTACTAGGTGTAAACGCTGATATTGCTTGTTTTGGAAAAGTAATTGGTGGCGGATTGCCTGTGGGCGCATTTGCTTCGCGAAAAGAAATAATGAGCCATTTAGCGCCGTTAGGACCTGTATATCAGGCAGGAACTTTAAGTGGAAATCCACTTGCAATGGCAGCAGGATTGGCAATGTTGGAAGAGTTAGATGCGAAAAATGAAATATTTACAAGTCTACAAGAAAAAACAGCTTACTTGCACAAAGGAATTGCCAAAGTGTTAACGGAAGCGAATGTAACGCATCAAATCAATACGATTGGTTCTATGATTTCGGTTCATTTCTGTGAAAAACCTGTGATTGATTTTGCATCATCGGCAGCAGGAAACAATGATTCGTTCAAGAAGTTTTTCCACGGATTGTTAGACAGAGGAATTTATATTGCGCCATCGGCTTTTGAAACTTGGTTTTTATCGGATGCATTGTCGTATGACGATTTAGACAAAACCATTCAAGCAATTAAAGAAGTTGCGCAAGAATTATAATATTTTTCTAATGCATTCAAAAAATGTTTGAAAAAAGAAAATATAAGACATAAAAAAACTCGGCAATTTGCCGAGTTTTATATTTTTTGAAGGAAGTGTTTATTGCGCTCTTCCTTTTTCTAATTTCTGCTTACGTTCTTTATCTTTTACAAAACGAGCTTTAAACTTTCGTTGTTGCTCAGGATGTAATAGATTACTAATTTCTTGTCTAGCCTTGTCTAATGCAGCAGCATTTTCCACACGATTATTTTTTTCGTATGCTAAGTAAACAGCATAAATCTGTTTTACTTGTACATCCGATAGTTCAACGGCTTTCGCCAATTCTAGTGTTTTGTTTTTTGCTTTCAATTCAGGAGTTTCCTGTGCAGTAGCAGTTTGGATTCCTAAAAATAGTACACATACAAATGTAAATAGTGTAATATGTTTTTTCATAACTTGTTGGTTGGTGTTAGCTGAATAATACCTCAATAATACTAAAATTGTACAGAAATAACAAAAAAGAGAAGCCTTTTAACTTCTCTTTTTTCTGATTACCTTTCTTTGTTTTTGCGCTTTCCTCTACTTTTTTTCTTGCCTTTTCCTTTTTTCGCTTGCATTTTCTCCCATTTAGTGTACTGTTCATCGGTGAGAATCTCTTTCATTTTTTTCTTGTAAGCAATCTTCGCATCTAAGCGCTCGTTCATCATTTGGTAACGTTCTGCTTTGGTAGGTTTTTCACCTTTTTCCTTCTTTGCTTTATGCGCTTCCATTTTCGCTTTTCGTTCGGTAGCTACTTCTGTTTGTAAAGCCATTGTTTGTCGTTGTTGTTTATCTGATAAATCTAACGCCAACGTAAGTTTCTTTGTTTGTAAAGTTGCAATTTGTTGCGGAGTCATGTCTTGCAGCATTTCCTTCTGCATGCCTCTTTTTCCTTTCTTGCCTTTATGGTCCGGTCCTTCTTGTGCGGCTATGTTTAGGGTAAACAATAGTGCCAATGCATAAATGATGTTTTTCATGTGTTCTGTTCTTTTAATATTTGCTTCTTTGACTGCGATATTAATCAAAGGTTTAATGAAATTTTTATTTTGGCAATTGTTTAACACTCTTTAGCGCGAGCTTAACGGTTACGATTTGATTAAATTCTTTTCTTTGAAAACCATCAATATCAAACCATGAGAAACAGTATATATGTCTTTTATTATGCGAAAGAATTGTTGATTCTGACTTCATTTTTGACAGTTTGCTATATACTATGTTCACTTTTTTCATTGCCTTTAGAACCTTTAATTGTGACTACCAAAATTGTATTGTCAATTGTATTTTTCATCTCAAAAAAAATGAGCAATCACAGTACGTTGTACTTTTTATATAATTTAGGAATGCGCGATTATACCATTGTGTTATTGTTGCTTTTTTTCACTACTGTAGATGTGTTCCTGCTTCAGTTTATACTTCCGTAAGATGCTCGAAGTTGATAACATAGAAAAATATTTTGGCGACATTCAGTTATTGTATGGCGTATATCTAAAAGCGAAAGAAGGAGAAGTTACAGGGATTTTAGGAAGCAATGGTTGTGGCAAAAGTACCTTACTAAAAATCATTTTTGGTGCTTTAAAATCCAAATACAAATTAATAAAACTTGATGGGGAAGTCATTCAGAAAAAGCTGTATACAACTAGACTTGTAAAGTATTTGCCGCAGCACAATTTTATTCCTGATTTTATGTCCATTCGCAAGGCATTGCAATTATATCAAATTTCAGAAGTGGATTTTAAATCGTTTTTTGTAGAAGAAGGTTTTGACATGCTACAAAAATTTGGACATCTTTCAGGCGGACAACGACGTATTGTAGAAGTTTTTCTCACTATAAAAACACCTTCCAGAATCAGTTTGCTTGACGAACCTTTTTCACATATTTCACCTGGACAAGTAGCAGCGATTAAAGCACTTATTCAGACAGAAAAACAGCATAAAATCATTGTCATTACCGATCATTTATATCGTGAAATCACGGAAGTTTCAGATGCAATTTACCTGATTAAGAATGGAAGTTCAAAGCGAATTCAGCAACTATCAGAATTGGAAGATTACAACTATATTTCGCAAGGAAGTTTATAGTTAATTGCGTTTCAACTCTTTTATATACGGTCTATTTTCTGCAACACTATTTATAAAAAATAGCGCAAGCAATATGTAAATAATTGCAATTATCACGATACCAATAGTTCCTATACCCGAAAGAGTATATATAAAATTACCATAAATTTCGCTGTAATATTCTTGTATAGAAGCAAGATTTGAACGTTCTCCTATATCAACAACATCGACCAAATAAGTAATAAGCCGAATAAAAATACCAATTGTTACTACTGTTTGAATCCAGATAGATTTTAGTACACTAACTCTTTTAACCGTAAGTTGTAGTGTGGGAATGTGTGTTTTGATTGCGGTAAAGATTTCGTTTATTTTTTCTGAATCATCAATAAATAGTGTTTTTTTTATTTCTTTTTGATGAATTTCGAGCCGATTTTTATGTAAGAAAACTTTTTCGATATTCACAAAATGCATTCCGTGTGGTTTTTCCCAAGCTTGGGCAGCGTTTATTTTCTGAATTTGATTCGTTAAATCATCCTCTTTTTTAGTATCAACATAAATAGTTTCATCTTGAATGAGTACTAAGGTGTTATCAGTTGATTTTGGAAATGTCCAAAGTTGTAGCATATAATTATTGTTTTTTAATGGTGTGAAGGTCGTTTTTGAGAACCATTATCCAAAGCTAATATATTGATAATCGGAGTAATTTATGTTTTTTAATTTTTTTAGAATGAAATCAGCTCTCTCTTTTTTCCAAGTTCCATGAATGAACGGAAGTAATCTTTCCCATTCTTTTATAATATTTTGAATCTCGTCTGCTTCCAAATCATGTGGATATTTCCAATTCAATAAATTTTCACATTGTTGTTTTTCAAACAATGGTAACCAATATTCGTGAAAAAGTTTGTGTGTCGAAATAGGAATTTCTTCTACTTCATTTTTCAGATTTTTTGTAAGTATGCTGTATGACATGATTTGGTTTTGTAATGCTTCTAAAGTATTAAAATACTACTGTTTGATAAAAATAGCTAGCTAATTTATGATATCAAAATATATAAAGTCTACGCTAAGAAATGCAATCACTCAAAAAGTAATAATGAATTGTTATACAGTAGTTTAAAGTGTTAATTACGGTGATACCTTAAACAGTTTCTAATTTGTTTTTATAGCTTCTAACAATTATTAACCATAAAACAATAAATCATGAAAAAAAGAAGTCTTAAAGCATTAAAGCTTAACAAAAAGTCTATTTCAGCATTCCAAGATCAAGCCATTAAAGGTGGTTGTCCGTCAGACGATTGCGGACCTACTAGAAACTGGGATTGTAGACTGTCACGTCCTGAAGCCGAAGGATGTTGGTAATCTATTAAGATATCTTAACGAGCGGACTTCGGTTCGCTTTTTTTATACAAGCATCGTGTTTTAATAAAACAGTTAAGAAAATTTACGGTTCAATCAATTAAAACAGAACTCATTAAAAAAGGAGAATTTGAAGTAAAAAAACACCATCTCACTTAGTTTGTACGATGGTGTTTTTGATTCATATTTTTAATAACTTACTTTTCCACAGCATCTTTTATAGAAACGCCATCTATAATTACATCAGTAAGTGTATGCGTGCCATTTTTAAGATATACAAGTGCGTAAGCGTTTTTTCGTTCTCCACGTCTGTTTCTTTTTCTATACAAAGTTTCTGCATCATTGGCTTTTGTTTCCTCCATATAATAACGGTTAAATGGTAAGCTAAAATGAATGACTCCGTTATAATGGCTTGTCGTTTTTACTTCAACATACGCCAGTTCACTATTGGTGAGTTTTGTTTTTGAGAGCGTTTCTAAAATGGCAAATCCGTTTTCATCCGATGAAAAATAGGCGTATGCTTTGTCTCCGTACTCCCAATTTTCGTCATTAGTGTTGAATTCATTGATTTCAAAACGTAACGTAATGAATTTTCCACGAAAAGGATCATTCGGATCTATGGGAGCTGTTTTAAATTTGTATGCGTTTTCGGGCGAAATGATACTTTCATATTTGTATACAATTTGAGCAGAAGCGACAATTTGTGCAAGTACCATCAAACCGAAAAGCAAGTATATATATAACTTTTTCATGCTGTTTATTTTTTTGTGTTTTGTTTTTTTAGCTTGATATAATTTGCTGCGAAAAATCCGCCGCCAATCAATACAAAAACCAATCCGCGTGTAGCGAAACTTATATTTGTATCATAAAAACGAAAGGCGATTAACAAGGCAATAATGAGCATTCCGGAGTTTAATACACCAAAATGAACTTTGTCGGCACCAGTTTTTATCAACATTATTCCTATAACAAAAATTAATATGTTTATACACAAGGTAGCTGCTACACCATCGGTAGTTCCCACAAAGAATAGAATTGAGAAAATGAGGAAAATGTATTGAAACAAATCGTTCTTTTGAAATGTTTTTTCTCTTGCGTTTACATATAAAAAAGCACCAATTCCCGTTAATAGAATTAAGGAAATTAGAATTTCCGAGCTTCCAAATGAAGTGCTAACCGGCAGTATTTTCCAAGCCATACGAGCACTTGTAGTAAACAAAATAGATACAGTTCCGATAGCACCAAAAACTAAATATCCATTTAGGCGCAAGGAAGCATTTTTAAAATAAGCATGTTTTCCAATGTTGTAAAATAAACCATACAACAACATGTATAGTAAAAATCCTAAGAATCGCGATCGCCCAATAAAAAGAGGAAGCGCAAGCATTAAACTTAACGGAAATAACCAGTGAAAAGCGACAACTGCGGGCGATTTTATTTTAGATTTTATCAATTGAAGATAGCGTGGAATTGGAATTGCAAATAAGATTAGATAAACAATTGGCGCTGAAAATTCAGTTCGTATACCAAAATTTGCTTCAAAACTATAATACGTAATAAAAATGAGATGCAAAATAATTGCCGAAGTGGATTTGGTTATATACATCAGCGGAATACATAAAGAAACCCAAGCTAATAAAAACGATTTCATATTGCCCGAAATATTGTATATCTGACTCACCGAAGCAATACAAACACCAACGGAGAGAAATAAAAATACCGTAGCGGCTTCTTTCCACAGAGCTGATTTTTCTCTTGTAATGCTATAGCCTAAAACGGCTTGTCCGACTAACATGGGAAGAAAGGCAAGAATGACTTTGGTTGTTTTTGAAAAATGATCCCAATTGTGTGCCATGATTAAGATGATTCCTAATCCGACAAGTGTTGCGCCTAATATTGCAAAAATTGTAAACAATCTGCCAGTGTCAGTTGTATGCGTTTTTTTGTAATGCGCTTTGATATTTTGAGCAATTCCGTCCGTAATAATGCCGTTTTCAAGCAATTCGGGCAGCGCTCTTTCTATTTTTGAATTCATA
>NZ_JBGCDL010000110.1:0-8930 GCF_045105435.1 Kordia sp.
TAAAACCTCGTAAAAACTATATAAGCGTAGTCGTACGAGGTTTTAATTCCGTTTCTTTTTTACTTTGCTATCGCAATAAACATAAATCATGTCATCAATGACATTATCTCCTAGTGCTTTCGCTTTTTTCAAATCTTTACATGCGCTTTTTGTCTCTTTTTTACTTGGTTGTAAATTTCCATGTCCAGTCAAAATATTAATCTTCGCAGTTCCTCGATTAGCGAGTGCTTTCACATAATTAGGTTTTATTTCAATTGCTTTATCATAATCCTTAATTGACTGTTCAAAATTTCCTAGCATATCGTTTGCCGTTCCGCGGATAAAATACAATTCTGCGTCTTTTGAGTTTATTATGAAATACCTGTCACAGTTTTTTATTGTTTCTTTAAATTTTCCTTGCGAGTAATGAACAAGAGCAAGCCAATACAGCGCTGATTCCATCATTCTATTATTATTGTTTTTGTAAATAACGTAGTTATAATCTGCTTTTGCTTTTTCTAAATACCCAGCATGCATATTTGAAAGTCCTCTGTCAATAAATGACGCCATATCTGTACTATCGAGCTTAATTGCCGCTGTAAAATCTGCAATTGCTAAATCATATTTTTGAAGTCTATCGTATGACAATCCACGATTTATATAACCAGTTTTTTGGACGGTTTTTTCATCAACGATTTTTATTAATTCCGTGTAATTAACAATCGCTTTTTCAAAATTTCCAGATTTAAAGTTGGAATTACCTGTCTGATATAATTCTATTACACCATTCTGTCCAATTGCAGAAATGGATAGTAGAAGGAGAATTATAATTAGGTTTATTTTTATTTGATCAATTTTTTTCATCTTTTAATATATTGATTATTTTTTTAGAATAAAACCTCACAACAACTACATTCGTTCGTCATTGCGAGGTTTTGGTAATCAACCAACATTTAGGCTTTTTGATTTTTCAATGTGAATGTATCTCTCGTATTTTTTTGTACAGCTACGGAAGCAAATAAACTCAGCGTAAACGACATTCCGTAAAATCCTTTTTCGCTCAATTCCATGTCAGCATTCCACAATCCGACAACTAATAATAAAATTGCTGCCACGGTTGTAAACCAACTGATTCCATAATAAATTTCTGTAACAGGAATTCCTTCCATTTTGTCTCTTACGGCTTTTTGAACCGAAACCACCGAAAATAATCCGAATAGTAAAATGGTAAAATAGTATCCTTTTTCGTTCAATTCCATGTCAGCATTCCACAATCCAATGCAATAGGCAATCATTCCGACTCCTAAAGCTGCCCAAGATGCGCCAATAAAAGCTGGCGATGGTTTGAAAGGATTTTTTTCTTCCGTATTTGATGTTTTTAATTTCGTTGTTTTTTCTTCTGAACTTTTAAATGTTTGTTGTTCCATAATGGTTTAATTTTAAATGTAAATTGATTTGTTTTTGTGTTTTGATTACAGGACAAATATGCGATCAGATTTTTGACTACGAAATCTATTTTTTCATAAAAAAGGACTATATTTATATGTTTAAAAAGTAATTAAAATACTGATAATAAGTATTTTAATATAATAAAAAAGGTCGATATAATGATTGCAATTGATGTTATTATTTCTCAATTTTCTACAGAAGAACAACAAGAGTTTGTAAAATACCTTCTGTATAAGAACAAACGACACGACACTAAGAATGTACAGTTGTTTCAGTTGCTACTCGCGAATTATCCCGCAAAGGAAATTCCGAAAAAACTATATGGAAAAGATAATAAAACTGCCTATCACGGATTGCGGAAACGTTTGTGGAGTTCGCTGGTCGATTTTATGGCAACACAAAGTTTGACGCATGAAGTTTCAGACGAATTAGCAATTACCAAACGCATTTTAGTCGCACGTAATTTGTTGCTTCAAAAGCAATTTAAAACCGCTTTCAAAATTTTGAATAAAGTAGAAAAGAAAGCACGCGAAATTCTACATTTTTCCTTGCTCAACGAAGTCTATCACACACAAATACAATATGCGCACAAAACAGATTTTGCGCCATCGTTGGAAGTTTTGATCGAGAAATGTACCGCGAATCAACAAGATTTTTTACAAGAAGAAAAGTTGAATATGGCATACGCGGTGATTCAAGAGCAGTTGCAAAAAGTAGTTTTTAAAGGTGAAATTATTTCGTTTCAAAGCTTAATTCAAGAAACATACGAGCGTTTTGGAGTTTCTAAGGAAATCGGATTGTCCTATAAATCGTTGTATCAATTGGCACAAATTATCAATTCGGTCGCCGACGTAAACAAAGCGTATTTTGCTATTGAACCATTTATTTTAGAAAATTACAAATACATTTCCAACCGATTGAAACAAACGGACAAGCATTTATTTTATCACATTAAAGTATTGTATTTGATTTCAAATATTTTCTTCCGAAAGAAAGAATTCGCGCAAAGCTTAAACTATTTAGCGCGTATGAAAACGGCAATGGAACAACAAAAACAGCGCTATTACAAAAGTTCGTTGGTGTCGTATCAATGTTTATTGGCGTTAAATTATAATTATGCTGGAAATTCGGAAAAAGCCATTATTCTTTTAGAAGAAGTGATCCATTTAAAAAAGTATGATTTGGAAATTATGTTAGACGTACATTTGAGTTTGATTGTATTTTATTTTCAGCAAGGCGAATTTAAAAAAGCACAAAAAATAGGTTCAAAATTTTACCATACGGACAAATGGTACGAAGAAAAAGCTGGCGTAGAATGGGTAATTAAAAAGAACTTAATTGAACTGTTATTACATATTGAATTGGGCAATATTTCCTATGTCGATTCACGCTTTGTAAGTTTCCAACGAAAGTATTATCCGTTTTTAAAAAAATCAGGACAAAGTCGCGTCATCACCTTTTTAAAATTTGTAAAAGAATATTACAATGCGCCAGAAACTGTGACTTCCGAAGTGTTTAGAATGGCTGTTAAAGATTCTTTTGAATGGAAAGTCCGTGTAGAAGAAGACATTTTTGTAATGAGTTTTTACGCTTGGTTAAAAGCTAAAATGAACAAAACAAATTTATACAAAACGACGTTGGAGTTGATGGAATTGGATTAGTTTATCTTGGAACGCCACACAATCTCCATCCTTCGTACGGAATAAAAATTAGTTCTCCTAAATTCATTCTTAATTCCGTTTCGGTCAATTTGTTATTGTATTTATCAATATAATCGGATTTTATGGTGAATAATCCATGCATCAAATAATATTCATTTCCTTCATCAAGTTCAAATGAAGGATTTAAAATCGCACTAAACTTGCTCATTTTGGGAGATTTATTCTTAACAATTTCAATAGGATTTTCGCTACCAAAAATGATATCTCTTCCCAAACGATCAAATCGATCTTGATCAATAATCGTTACATTTTGATTGTATTCACTTTTGCCATAATCGCTATCAAGACCATAATACTCAAACATTTCTACAAATTCACTTTCGGTAATATAAAGCGTTTTTAATTGTTCAATATCTCTACTTTTATAAGCATCACTAATTTTTAAAACAAAAGCTGTTAAGGCGCTGTCTTTGTCAACTTTTGTTTGCGTACACGAATAACTGAGATGAATAGCAATACTAATTACGATAATTTGTCTGATGAATTTCATACCATTGGTTTGTTAGCAAATATAATACGCGTTTAATTAAAATGTCTTATAACTTTCCTTTCAATTCCATTTTAAGATACGTATACAATTTTTCTCGTACTTCATCATAATTCGGTTTTTCATAAGAAGAACGCACTTTTATAAAATGAAAGAAATGATATTGGTTGTTGTATTTTATGAGTGTGGCGACACCGTAAAAAATAAACCCGTCTATTATCATTGAAAAATCGGCTTCTTTAATTCTGTAATTATCATACGACTCACTTCCTGCAAGATTAAAATAATCATCCAACGATTCGTCAATGAGTGACCTGCGCAAATCGATCCATTGCATGATCATATTTTTCCATTTTTCCGGCTTTTCTTTACTATAGAAAAAATATTCATCTGAATTTTTAGCAAAGATAGCAACGTTTGGACTTGCGTTGGTATTATACATTGGAAATTCTTTCGGAATATGAACGAATACATTTGGAATAATTTGTTTGATATATGTGCTATTGCGTGCTTTTCTTTTTTTAGGTTGCATGTCGTTTCCAACAATAACTCTGGTAATATCAGTTTTTACAATTTTTTTAAAATTTTCTCTTCGAGTTGCTTTTTTAATAGAATCTTGTCGTAAATATGCTCTTTTATAGGCTTGTCGCATAGAGTCTTGCTTTGCAGGACTTGCATTCTGGTATTCGTTTGTAGTTGATTCTTCCGAAGTGTTTTTTTCTGTATTATATTCAATCAAACTAAATATAAATCCCAAACCCAACATAAGAATAGCGGTAATAATTGGAATTTTGAATCTTGAAAACAGACTTTTCTTTTTTTGAAATGATGTTCGTTGTTTGTACTGCCTGTCTCTTTTTGAAAAAACCTCAAAATCAATAGGATGATTCGTGGTATTTGTTTCGGTAAACCTTGCTGTTGGCTGGTTTGTTTTCGGTTTCTTATCAGGTGTTTTACGCTTTTCTTCCTTAGGACGAATAGTGTTTTTGGAATGTTTTTGACTTACGTCAGAATCGTTATTAGGACCATTTACGGAAAACTGAAACTTTCGTTCAGAAGATTTCTTTGAACGATTTCGTTTTTTATCATATTCTGAACGTCTGGAACGTTTCACGTGTGGTTAGTTTCAATGTGAAAGCTAAAGGTATAAAAAAGTAATTACACTCGCTGCTTCTTTTGATTCGTTATGCAAAATGACAAACAACGATTTAAAAAAACAACAATTATCTAATTTTTAAATAAAAGTTCAAATACTTCATTAAAAATCGAACGTCAAAATCTTTTCCTTTCCGTTCGTTGGAAATCAACTGAAAGAAATAGTTTTTATCTTCAGCTTCTACCAACGCAGCAACACCTTGTACTTCTGTATTGCCAGATGAAATGGTGAATTTTTTTAGCTTCACATTTAAATCTTTATATGTATAACTTCTAATTTCACTAGACGAAAAAACACTTCCATAAACTTCTTCCGAAAGTTCTCTTCGTAGTGTTTCCCATTGCGATGTGATAGTTTCTCCAGGCGATTTTTCTGCTACATCATGAAAAAAGTAGAATTTAGCAAACTTGGCTATAATTGGCGTTGTCGGAAATTCAGTTGTATCATAAATATGAAACCTTTTAAACAAGCGCACTTTTACATGTTCTCTAATTTGGAAAGTAGAATCTTTTTCCAGTTGAATGACTTCACGTAGCGGTTTATTTCTTCCAACAATAAAATTGGCGGCAGCTACTTTAGGTAATCGTCTTTGGCGTGCGCGTTCTCTTTTGCGTTTTTTATCTTGTTTTTCAATGAGTTCTTTTAGTAAAAGATCATTCTCTGTAGTTGTTGACGAGTTTGTATCTGCAACTCCTACAACACCTCTAATCACTTTAAAAATAAATATGATGATTACCACAGCGAGCGGTAATTTAAAATTAAAACAACCTGTTTTTCCTTCGGGAATATAGGGTTTAGATTTTTTTTGACGCGTTTCGTTAACCTCAAAACGTTCAAAACTTGCAGGTGGATTTGAAGTTGCAGTTGAACTCGAATTTGAAGTTGAAGTTGAAGTTGAAACTGAATCTGAACTTGAAGTTGAAACTGAATCTGAAACTGAATCTGAATCTGAACTTGAATCTGAACTAGGTTCTGAATTTGAATCAGGAATTGATGTTGAAGGCTGAGTTTTGTCAGCTTCTTTATCAGTACTATTTGTAGAAAATCGGAACTTTCGTTCGGAAGATTTCTTCGAACGATCTCGTTTCTTATCGTATTCTGAACGTCGGGAACGTTTCACTTAGGGTATTTATTGAAATTTTTTTAAAGATAGAAAAAACCCAAGAAAGAAAGCTCTTGGGTTTGATGAATGTTGTAAAATTAATTTAAAAAAGTGATTAGCACCAAAATGATGGACAATCAAAATCGAGTGTGTCATCTGATGGTCCAAAAGGACATCTTACACATAGCGATAAACGAGTTCCTCCACCGTTAACTTGTTTTCCTAAATTAGAAATTGACTTCTTGTTTAGCTTCAAGCTGTTTAAATTTTGTTTTTTCATGATTTATAATTTTGGTTAATATTCAATAAATGTAGTTGAAGTAAACTTCTTACTATAATAATGATACTCGTTATTTATAAAACTAGAGCACAAAAAAAAGGAACTACGATTTGCAGTTCCTTTTTGATATTTATATGTGACCGAAGTCGAAATGTACTTTTATTGATGTTAGACGATTTCTATAAAAAGCCCATCATCTGTTTTTGCTACTTTTGCGAGATTATTTTTTGTCAATTCTTTAACTGACTTGTCCCACTTTTTGTTAGACAATCCAACTTGTGCTTTTAAATCCGTTAAAGGTAGTTTTTCAGCCTTTTTCAAGAGTTCTAAAATCGCTTTTGCTTCCTCTGTCAAAGCAACTTGCTTTTTCTCTGGACGCATTTGCGGGAAGAATAATACTTCCTGAATTGATGGATTGTTGGTTAAATACATAATTAAACGATCCATTCCAATTCCTAAACCAGATGTTGGCGGCATTCCGTATTCAAGTGCGCGAATAAAGTCATTATCAATAAACATGGCTTCGTCGTCACCTTTTTCAGAAAGCTTTAATTGCGCTTCAAAACGTTCACGCTGATCAATAGGATCATTTAATTCCGAATAGGCGTTTGCAATTTCTTTACCACAAACCATTAATTCAAAACGTTCCGTTAATTCCGGATCGTCGCGGTGTACTTTACACAACGGACTCATGTCTTTAGGGTAATCTGTAATGAATGTTGGTTCAATATAATTGCCTTCACATTTTTCACCAAAAATTTCATCAATCAGTTTTCCTTTTCCCATCGTTCCATCAACTGCGATTCCCATTCCTTTGGCAGCTTCAAACAATTCTTCTTCAGACTTCCCAGTAATGTCAAATCCTGTAAAATCAATGATTGATTGTGTCATTGTTACACGTTTGTACGGTGCTTTAAAATCAATTTTATGCTCACCAAACGTTGCAGTTGTTTCACCATTTACGGCAATGGCACAGTGTTCTAGTAAACTTTCTGTGAAATCCATCATCCAATTGTAGTCTTTATAGGCTACATAAATTTCCATGGCTGTAAATTCAGGATTGTGCGTACGATCCATTCCTTCGTTACGGAAGTTTTTAGAAAATTCGTATACACCATCAAATCCACCAACAATCAATCTTTTTAAATACAATTCATTGGCAATTCGCATATACAACGGAATATTCAATGAGTTGTGATGTGTTACAAACGGACGTGCCGCAGCGCCACCAGGAATTGGTTGTAAAATGGGCGTTTCAACTTCAAAATAGCCAGCGTCATTAAAAAAGTTACGCATCGCGTTAAATAACTTCGTACGCTTTACAAACACTTCTTTTACTTCTGGGTTTACTACTAAATCAGCATAACGCTGACGGTAACGTTGTTCAGGATCATCAAACTTATCATATACAACACCATCTTTCTCTTTTGGAAGCGGTAATGGTTTTAAGGCTTTACTTAAAAGCGTAAAATTCTTTACTAAGACAGTTTTTTCTCCAACTTGCGTTGTGAACAATTCACCTTCAACTCCTATAAAATCTCCTAAATCTAATAGTTTTTTAAAGATGTCATTATATAAAATTTTATCATCTCCAGGACAAATTTCGTCTCTATTAAAATATACTTGAATTCTTCCTTCTGCATCTTGAATTTCTGTAAAAGAAGCTTTTCCTTGTACTTTTTTACGCATCAATCTTCCTGCAATGATCACCTGTTTACCTTCTGCAAATGTTTCCTTAACCTGTTTCGAAGTATGATTTACAGGATAAAGATTTGCTGGATACGGGTTAATGCCGAGTTCGCGTAACTTTGAAAGCTTTTCTCTACGAACGATTTCTTGCTCTGATAATTGCATAATATTATGTGTAAATTTAAGTCTGCAAAGATAGATACATTTTGCTAGTATACCAATGTATTGATTTGGAAATATTTGAAGTCACAAAACTTTGCAAATACGCTCGTCTTGTAACATTTTTGCTGTTTTTCAGTCTTACAAGTATCAATAATCATCAAACAAAATGAACCATGAATATATGGAGTGTTCTCTTAGCAATTATATTTCCGCCGCTATCTGTTTTAGATAAAGGTTGCGGATCTGTTATAATTGTCTTTATTTTGTGGATCTGCGGATGGGTTCCTGGAACTATTGCCGCATTAGTAATTGTAAATAATCCAGACCGACAATAAAAACAATTTAATTAAAATTATTATGAAAAAAATCTATTTAGGAATTTTAGCTGTATTGATGGTATTTTGCACGAGTTGCGAATTTTCTGAAACTGTCTATATAAATGAAGATGGTTCAGGGAAAATGTCACTTTATTTTGATGGTTCTGAATTAATGCAAATGGCAGGAAGTCAAATGACAGGCGGTAGAGACGAGTCAATTGATTCACTAATAACGTTTAAAGAATTATTTTCTAAAGAAATGATGAGTATGTCTGATCTTTCAAAAGAAGAAAAGAAACAATTAGAAAGCTTAAACAGACTCAATATGCACATGGTGATGGACACCAAAAAAAGTAAAATGAATCTTGATATTTTCATGGATTTTGATAATGTCAATGATTTAAAAGAAACGTATGACGGTATAAATAAGCTTGCAGAATTGAGTAAAAAATATGCTGGAACAAGAGGTTCAAACCCATTAGCTTCTATAAATCCTGAAGAGTTAACGTCGATGGATTATTCATATAATAAGAATGTTTTTAAGCGCTCATTTAAAGTGTTAGACAAAAAAATGGTCGATTCGCTGAA
>NZ_JBGCDL010000111.1:0-11225 GCF_045105435.1 Kordia sp.
AAAAATGTCAACAGTATTTTTACCGTAATTAGAATAATCTGAAATTAATTCTTTTGAATAATTTGAAGAGCCAACTACTATAAAATTATCTGAAATTTCAATCTTGTTTTCATTCATATCATTTGGATAATAATAAATCTCTTTACTATCTAAGTTCAGCCCTTCATTTCCTGCTGCTGATACAATAAGAACATTCTTTTTCTCAGCATATTTTATCGCGTCATGAATCCATTTTTCATTTAGAGAAAATTCCTTTCCAATACTCATATTAATAACTTTTGCCCCATTATTAACAGCATATCTAATAGCCAATGCAATATCTTTGTCGTACTCATTACCATAACTAGAGATAACTACTGGCATAATTTTTACATTATTTGCAATTCCTACAACACCATAATCATTGTTTCGATTACCAGCAATAACACCTGCCACTTCAGTACCATGGCTCATTTTTTCAGAGCCTAAGACATTATTATTACCATATATTGAGTCATTAATATTATAAGGGTTATCATTAGTTAATCTGTCTTTATGCTCTGGATTATATATTTTATTCATATTATTCTTATGAAAGCTGATAATTTCAGCGATTCTATTTTCATTGATTCCACTAATAACTAAATATTTAGCACTAGCAATCTTTTTCTTGATTATAGTATCATTTGCCGTTTTTGACAATGAATCCAATTCTTCTGAAGTGAATTCTTTCTTGCCAAAAAGTATATTCATTGTATCTTTAAGTTTAAAGTATCTCTCTTTAAAACCTAAAAAGTATTCAAGATTATATCTAGCTTCTTCAATTTGCTCTTTTTGGTATTTACTTGCTCTTTTATAAAGTTTAAAAATTTTTAAATCAGTAGAAGTCACTTTTGATTCCTCTAAGATTTTGAATTTTTGGTATTGTTTTATAATTCTTGCGGCTGTACTTCTATGGTATAATGTAGAATCATTACTTTTAGTTCCCAAAAAGTTCCATCCATTAATATCATCTATATATCCATTATCATCATCATCAATGTCATTATTAGGGATCTCATTTAGGTTTGTCCATATATTATCTTTTAAGTCCTTATGATTTATATTTACTTCTAAATCGATAACTGCGACAATAACTTCTTCCCCTACTTCTTCATTAATAAAATCATAAGCCAATTCAGAGCTAATACCAAAAATTGTGTCTTTAGAAATACTTTTATGTTGCCAATTTTGCAATTCACTATCAGTTAAATCTATTCTTTTTGTAATACCATCATTGATAAGTGATTCTGACTTAGGAGTTTGTAGTTTACAAGATGTAGAAAGTAATAATAAGATTGAAAAAACTATTAAATTTTGTTTCTTGATTAACATGTTTTTGATTCGTATTGAAGAAGTAGGTAAATAAACTGGTTTTATTTACCTACTAAATTAAATAATTTTTATAAGGGAAATTTATCAGAGTATTTTCAAAGAATACATATTTAAATTTTATTTATTTACAAATATAAAAGTCTTGAAAATTCACTCAAAATCTAAACTTCATTTTTAACAAACATCTATATGTGTAGAGAGACAATTTACTTTAAAAGAATTTTTTGTTGTTTTTGTTTTACCAGCACCATCGCCTGTGTTTCCTCCCAAAATTTTATTACTAATTTCATTTAAGTTAGACACTTTAGTAACTAATAACTTTAATTTACTTTGTTTTTTCATAATTTTATATTTTTATTTTAATGATGTAAATTTATAATATTCTTCCTTAGTAATAATCTTATTTTATTAATTACTTCCCTATTTTCAGTGAAAATAGGGTTTTTTAAGTTATTAAAATATTGAATGTTAAGCGCTTATGTTTTTTATGAAATATGATGTATGTATTCCTGTAAACTTAAAAAAAGCCCTAGCATAAGATTCACTGTTGGAAAAACCTGCTTCATCTGCAATAGCTTTTACTGTATATTTTCTGAAATTTTTATTCTCTTTTAGCTCTCTTACCACATATTCAATTCTTAGATTATTGATATAGTTTCTAAAAGTGTTTTCTTTATATTTATTTATTATTTTAGATAAATATTTTGAATTTGTATAACATTGTTTTGCTAATGAATTTAATGTAATACCTTTTCGTAAAAATCCTTTTTCTTCTTCAAATATTTTTAGTTTGTTCAATATATTGTTAATTATATTTTGATCTATATCCAAATCAGAAATCGACTCAATTTTATTTTTTGACTCTTCTTTTGTAGATTTAGGAGTATCTATTTGATTGAGCAATTCAAGAAATTTCCTCTTGTAAATTTTTCTTTTCCTATAATTGATGATTAAGATTATTGATATACTTAATAATAAAATTATAAGAATATATATATTTTTTATTGACTTATTCTCAGACTCTTTAGACTTTTTGAGTTTTATCTCAAGTATATTTTTTTCAGTCAAAAGATTTTTTGTGTCAAATTCTTTATGCATTGAAGAACTTATATAACGATATCTCTTATTTAAGATACTGTCTATTTTTAATAATCTTTTTACATAAAATAATTGCTTCTTGGAGTCATTATTTTTTTCGTAAAAATGTATAAGTTTTTCATACGAACCGCGTGTTTCAGGATATGCATATCCAGTTTCTTCATAAATACTATCTACTTTTTTAAAGTATGACATCATTTTTTTTTGATTATTTTGCACCTCACTTACCTTGCCTAAATAATGATATCCTATAGAAAGATTAGAGAAATCTTCAGTTTCTATAAGGTATGATATCGATTTTAACAAACTATCTTTTGATACATTATACTTTTTTTGAAAAAACTTATTATTACCCTCAATATAAGTAAACATTAAGTGAGAAGAGTCATTTAGTTTTTTTGCATGTTTGTATCCCCTTTTTGCATATTTCGTTGCCGAATCATGTAACTTCATATTTGTATATGTTGACGAAAATGCATAAAGTATTTCTGAATATTCTTCATTACTTATCTGATCAGTAGCTTTAGATAAACTATATTTTAAACATTCTTCAAATATTTCAATAGCTTCTTGATTTTTTCCTATTTCTGCTTTTAATATTCCTATATTTAAAATAATTCTATAATAAATATTTTCCTCTTTAGAAGTATAAGATTTAGCTTTTAAATAATCATTTGAAGCCTTTTGATCTTTTCCCAAATAATAAAATAGATTACCTCTATATAAATAGTTTTGAGCTAATAAATCTTTTAGATTATGTCTCTCAGAAACAGCAATACTACTATCTAGGTATTTTTTGCCATTTTTTACATTATTAAAATATGTTGCATATAGTCTAATATAACTATTCGCAATAGCTCTATGGTTTTTGGCAATTGTTGCTTTACGAAGTGTAAATCTTACAATGTTTCTTGCAAGCAAAGAATCTCCATAATTTTCATAGAAGGCTTCTTTTAATTCTGGAAAACTCTTGTTTGATAGTGTATCCATTATATTATGAATAGAATCCTGTTGACCATAAAGCCATATAAATGAAAAAAGAAAAAAAATATTAAAATAAATTCTACGAAACATTAATTCTTATATGTTATTTAGATGAATCAAAATATAAATAGTGCCATATTTTCAGTGAAAACAGGGTAAAGTTGTTTTTATTCTTATGAGTCTTCAAGTCACTCATTTTCAGTTTTTTAATTATTTTTTTAAATAAAATTCGCTGAAAATAGGGTGTTGTTTCTTGTTTCTATCCTGTATTAGGAACTAATTTTACAGCAAGAAAATAAGGTTTTTACTTTTCAAAACGTATATTCTCACCTTGATCATTTAATCTTATATAAATGACTCAAAACAAAGATATGTAAATTAAAAGTATTTCCTTCAGCTAACTATAAATAGAATAATTAAATAAATAGTTTTTAGATTGATTTATTCTATAAAATATTTGACTTGTAGAGACACCTTTTTTTAGCAAAAAATTAACAGGAGAATAAATGAATTTTAAAATGAAAGAAAAGTCATAATTAAAAAAGCTTCCAAATAAATGAAAGCCTTTTAGTAAACAAATAAGCATTTGCCTACGATCTACAAATCAAAGATAAGTATTTTTTTTAATACACATCACGGCAAATGTTTTTCTAAGTGTAACTAATCACTTTAAACAACAGTCGTGGAAACCGAAAAACGAACGAGTAGGTGTATTTTAAAAACCAATAATATGTTATCATTAAATTTTTTCAGAAACAAGTATTTTACAATCGCATTGAGTTCCTTATTCTTTGTATTTTCTTGTACTACTCATGGAGTTGAAACAGCAGATACGAATGCAAGAAGTATTGACTACAGTACTTTTCAGTCTTTTAAATCGAATACTAAAAACTTAAATGATCTTATTAGTACTCATCAATTAAATAAAAATTCTGAGTCTATAAGTGAAATAAGTCAAGCTATTTTAGATGAAGTGAATTCAGAATTAGCAACAAATATTGCTTATCCTAACACAGTACTAGAATTACCCGATTACTTAGGAGAAGAAATCATTGAAATAAGTTTGGCTAATGGTTGGATTGAAGATGTAGATGTGAATTTAATAAATTCATTTATAAGTGATCTGGAAAGCAATGACTTTAACCATGCCATGTCAAATTTTGAAAATAGCATATTAACCCTTGAAGTTTCAGATGAAAAATTTGAGAAGCTAAATTTAACAGCGAATCTAATTCAAAGTGCTTATTATGATACGCCTGAAGTTTTTGATAATTTACAAAAATCTGAGGATGGTTGGGTAGACTGTGCGATTGCGACTTTAGCGTTAGCTTCTGCTACAGCAGGTTTAGCTAGTTGTGCTACTGTTGTAGCTTGTGCAGCCGCCGTTGCATTGCATTACGGAGCAATGACAAATTTTGGAAGAGCTTGTTTTCCTAAAAAACCAAATGCTCCCGAATTAACAGATCATTAAAATTAATAATTATGTGGAAACCAAATAAGAAAATATTATTCATCTTGTTCTTTTTAAATGCAACATTGGGAGGAATTTGCTTTTCTCTAATTGATTGGAGTGTATTTGAAACAGGAAAAGGAATTTACGATGAAATTTCATTAACCCTCGTATTCACTGGTTTGACATTTTTCTTTATGATTCCTTATGTAAAGAAACTAAAGGAAGAGAAAACAAATGCTAACTAATAAAATGATTCAATACATCTAAAAGCATTTAGACAAAGAATAAAACGCTCAATTTTTTCATAATTAGTAACTAAAAGCCATGCTTCCATTAGCATAGCCTGCTATACGCATGGCTTTTTTTAAAAACGCTAATTGCTACAAACTACATCAAAAAAACAATGTATGATTACTGAAAAACAGCGCGAGAAGCTTAAAAAAATTTTAGGATATCATTATACAAATGATGTACTCAAAATTTTAAAAAAGCGTGGCATTACTAATCGAAAAGGAACTGCGTATGGCTCGTCCATGATTAGAAACGTATTTAATGGATTGAATGAGAATAAAGAAATTGAAAATGCCATTATGGACTTGTTTATAAACAAGCAAGAAGAAAAAGAACAACAATTAAAAGCACGTAATAGAATATTAGGCGTTTCAGATGAAACCGATGACTAATAATTAAAAACATCTCCCATTGCTATTGATAGCCATTAATTAATAGTAAAAAATGAACACAAAAATAATCATAGGAATTTACATAATAGTAGCAATTGTTGTTGTCGTTATACTGGCGATGTGTTTCAAAAATACATTAAGTAACTACAGACAAAAAACTAAGATAGATAACGAAGTAGATCAAGAAATTGAAAACGAATTAAAAAGAGGCAATAAGAACTAAAAACACACTTATCATGAAATTTACAAATAACATCATTTTAATTGTTTGCACTTTTATTTTAAACGTGTGTGCAGTCTACGGAAGTGAAAAAATGGAAGCACAAAAAAGCTTTCAAGAGTTATCGCTTCCACAAAAAATAACACAAACCGATAGTTTGGCATTATTAGCACAAAAAGAAAAACTCATTACCACATTGCTCGAAAAACAAGAAGCATTTGAACTGAAGTATTTTATACTAATTGGTGTTGTGCTGTTTTTAGTACTCCTTTTTGGAATGATATGCTTTTTTAATAAACGTGGTGATAAACGATTAAACAAAATTGTGTCATTGTTAGAAAAAACAAAACAAGAACAAGCAGATGCTACTGATGAAAAAGACGCAAATTCCAAACTGAATATTGATCCGATAATTGTACATACGATTCTTAAAAATTTGAAAGCGTTTGAAAACGAAAGAGGCTTTTTAAATTCTAAAATTACATTGCATGGGTTTGCTAAAAAGTTGCAAACAAACACCAAGTATTTATCGAGAATAATTAATACACACAAATCAAAATCGTTCCGAAACTACATTAATGATTTACGTGTGCAATACAGCATTGAAAAACTAGAAAAAAATACAAATTACAGAAACTATACGGTACATGCCATGGCAGAAGAAGCAGGTTTTAGTAACAGAGAATCGTTCTCAAAGGCATTCCGAAAAAAAACAGGTGAAACGGTTTCAGACTTTCTGAAACAAACATCATAAAATAAATTAAGTTAAATATAAAGCTAAAAAACAGCAGTTGGTAGAAGTATCACATTGGATTGGGGAATCTTTAGGTAAAGCTGTTTTTTTAGTTGAATAAAGCGGTACTTGCTATACGTAGCAAGACCGCTTTTATTATTTGACACACAATGATTTAGATAAAAAATTAGAACCAACAATTCGATAATCACAGTTTGTCTTTCTTTTTTTGACGATAAAATGTTTCTAGGTTTGAGTAATTATAAACTCAAAATATATAAATTATGAAGAAAAAGAATATCAACAGTTTACAACTAAAAAAAGAATCTATTTCTAATCTTAATAATCTATTTGGAGGGAAAGATCCGATTACATTTGAATTTACCTGTAATACCGTTCAAATTTGTGCTCCAGGAGATACACAAATTGATTGCGCACCTATCCCTCCACCTACAAATCCGCCACGACTATCAGATTATTCGTTTTGTCTTGACGAAAACGGGCATATACATGCCTGTGTGCCTATTGAATAATAAGTTTAAAAACAAAAAAACTCCCAAGCTTTCACTTGGGAGTTTCAGTATATAAAATCTATTTAGAACGTATCGCTTATTGCTTTACAAATTTCTCAATAAGTTTTTCTTCTTCATCTGTTACTTCTAACATGTATACACCAGATTTTAATTCGCTTACATTTAAGCGTCCATCTTTAAGCGTTCCTGCTTTTACTGTTTGTCCAAGTAAATTCAAGATTCTGTATGATGAGTTGATGTTATAGCTTGCTAAATTAACTGTAATATCACCACGCGTTATTGTTGGAGTTATTAAAAGGTCATTACTTCCTAAACTTGGTGGTCCACTACGTAATGCTTGTACACCATCTGCTTTTGTTCTAGCGCCTCCATTGATACCTGTAATAGTTACTTGGTCAATGTATACTTGATCTGCATTAGCACTTGCATCACATTGTACTCTAAATTGTGAGTTAGATGCAAAGTTAACATTACTACTATCTAAAGTTACTGTTGCAGAATAGAATGTTCCGTTATTAAAGTTACTTCCACTAGCATACGTTGCAACGGTAGTCCAAGACGATCCATTGTAATAACGTACCCAGAAATCTTCTCCATTTTCCATTGAATTTGCATAGAAATAGAAATCAAATGTTACTTGATCAAATCCACGAAGATCAAATGTTTCTGATGTCATTGCCGAACGTGTTCCTGAATTGTCACGTAAACGGATTGAGTATGAACCTTCGTAAGAACGAGATCCGTTGTAACGGAAACAATCGCCTCCACCATCAACCCATCCATCTAGGCCAGTTTCAAAGAATCCTTCGTGTAGTACTGTTGTTCCTCCAGTTTGACATGGTGCACAAGATGAACCTCCACAGTCAATTCCTGTTTCGTCTCCGTTTTGAACTCCATCCGTACAAGTTGGTGCTGGCGGTGGTGTACTTCCTACACAGAAATCAGTTGTTTCAGATGAACCAAAACTTCCTCCAGATTTAATTTGTCCGTCAGGTCCTGTCAATGTATATGATCCATTTCCAAAAGAACAGCAAATTCCATCTCCATACGCATCGTTGATTGTAAATGTATAACAATCGTTTGGTAAACAAAGTGTTTCTGTAACTGTAGATCCATCTGCATTTGCAGCCGAATAACTTTCAGAAGCTACTGTAGTTCCTCCATCTGTAACAAGAGACCAAGAAGTTTCTTCAGGGTAATCGTCAAACGTAATTGTTAATGTTACCTCATTATCCGAGCAACCTGATTGACATGGCGCACAAGATGAACCTCCACAGTCAATTCCTGTTTCGTCTCCATTTTGAATTCCATCATTACAAGTTGGCGCTGGTGGTGGTGTAGAACCACACTTATCAGATAATGCTAAGCTTCTTCTTACGCCTCCAACGTCTAATATTGCACGCATACGTGCTTTTTGTCCTGCTGTATATAAGTTCATACATCCATCATCCGAGTAGTCCATATAGTTTTGAACCATATCTGTACTTGAACATGAAACATGTGTTGGTGTACATCCGTAGTTTGGTGCATCAGAATTTGGAGTATCTGATACAAAATCGTCAGCATTACAGTTTCCATCACCCCAAATATGACGTAAGTTTAAAAAGTGACCTACTTCATGTGTTGTTGTTCTTCCTAAATCGAAAGGAGCCGATAAGTAAAAACCTGATCCTTTAGCACTACTTCCAAAATATTGTGGACTCATTACAACTCCGTCTGTTGAAGCTGCTCCACCTGGAAATTGTGCATATCCAAGAATTCCTCCTCCAATATTACAAACCCACATGTTTAAGTATTCTGATGTATTCCAAGCTGTTACTCCACCTTGAGATAAACTTTTCATTGCATCATTGGTTCCCCAAGATGTTCTTGACGATGATTTTCTAGTAACTCCTGTTGTTGGGTTTCCATTATCATCTACTGTAGCTAAGCAAAACTGAATTTCAGTATCTACAGCTTGTGACCATGTATTGTCTGCATCTGCATTTGTTCTTCTAAAGTCTTCGTTTAGTACATCTAATTGCGATTGAATTTGAGCATCACTAATGTTTTCTTGCGAATTGCTATAGATAACGTGTACAACAACTGGAATTGTAATTACATTTCCTGATAAACTTTTAGGCGTACCGTTTTGTTGAATATGCTGCCTAGTAAAGTTATTGATTTGCTCCATGCGCTGTTCTAATTGCGGATCGAGTTGTTTTCTATATTCTAGGTTTTCCATCGATGAACAGTTACGGTCTTGAGCCGATAACATTCCAACAAATAAGAAACTCAATACGAGTAGAGTAATTTGTTTTTTCATAAATTAAAGTATTTGGGTTAATTAAGCACTACAACTCTTAACGTGTTGTTAAAAGCGCAGCAAATATGTTAATTATTTGCGAATTATCCGTTAAAGTGCCTTTTTTTTTCGATGAAGCACGCGAAATGTTTCGGTAACTTGTACAAAATATTCAGTATTTAACTTAACAAATTCCCTTTTAACAACCTATCAAAACTGTAGACCACCTAGAATAAGTTCATTTTTTAGTGTATTCATAAAAAAAGTGCCACATTTTTGATAATGTGGCACTTTTTACATGTTTTTTTAATAATATCCTAAATCTAAGTCAGTTGCATTTCAGGTATTTCACCTTTAATAATGAGATGTCCTTCGGTTGCATTTTTAATTTCCTCAACAGTAACTCCTGGCGCTCTTTCAAGCAATTCAAATCCTTCCGGTGTTACATTTAAAACAGCTAGGTTAGTCACAATCTTTTTAACACAAGCCAATCCTGTAAGTGGCAAAGAACATTTTTTTAGAAGCTTTGAAACACCTTTTTTATTAGTATGCATCATGGCTACAATTATATTTTCTGCGGAAGCTACTAAATCCATAGCGCCGCCCATTCCTTTGACCATTTTTCCTGGAATTTTCCAATTGGCAATATCACCATTTTCAGCAACTTCCATGGCACCTAAAATTGTTAAATCGACATGTTTTCCTCGAATCATTGAAAAACTCAATGCTGAGTCAAAAAAACTAGCGCCTGGCAAAGTTGTGATGGTTTGTTTTCCAGCGTTTATAATATCTGCATCTTCGTCACCTTCAAAAGGAAAAGGTCCCATTCCTAAAACGCCATTTTCACTCTGAAATTCTACTTCTATATCGTCTCTAACAAAGTTGGCAACGAGTGTTGGTATTCCGATTCCAAGATTTACGTAATAGCCGTCTTTTACTTCTTTTGCAATTCTTTTTGCGATTCCTTTCTTATCCAACATATCTAGCTTCTTTGTCTTACGGTTCTTTGTTCTATTCGTTTTTCATAATCTGTTCCTTGGAAAATTCGCTGTACAAAAATCCCTGGAATATGAATATGATTTGGATCTAATTCGCCCGCAGGCACCAATTCTTCCACCTCAGCAACGGTAATTTTTGCCGCACCACACATACATGGATTGAAGTTTCGGGAAGTCCCTTTAAAAATTAGGTTTCCTGCTTCATCACCTTTCCAAGCTTTTACAAAAGCAAAGTCTGCTTCATATGCCTTTTCTAAGATGTACATTTTTCCGTTAAATTCTCTTGATTCTTTTCCTTCGGCGACTTCAGTTCCGTAACCAGCTGGCGTATAAAATGCTGGAAATCCTGCTTGTGCAGCTCTACATTTTTCGGCAAGTGTTCCTTGTGGTGTGAGTTCTACTTCTAATTCTCCCGACAACATTTGACGTTCAAATTCATCATTTTCACCTACATAAGAAGAGATCATTCTTTTTATTTGACGTTGTTGAAGTAATAAACCAAGACCAAAATCATCTACACCAGCATTGTTTGAAATGCACGTAAGATTCTTTGCGCCAAGCTTTACCAATTCAGCAATTGCGTTTTCTGGAATTCCGCACAAGCCAAAACCACCAAGCATTAACGTCATATTATCTGTAATGCCTGCAACAGCTTCTTGTACAGAATTTATCTTTTTATTAATCATCAATCAATATTTTGACTGAAAATTACGAAATTTTCAAAAGATGTCTCTAATTTTTCAGAATATTTTAAGGTTAATCGAAGTCTATACCATCTATTTTACCATCATCTGGATCATCATCCTTAGTATCGCCTTTTGTAGCACTTACTTTATCACAATCGACATTAATCGTCATTTCTTCTTCTGGCTTTGCAAATTTATCT
>NZ_JBGCDL010000112.1:0-9414 GCF_045105435.1 Kordia sp.
TGATTATAGGATTCATCCTATCAGTTCCTCTATGGCGACGTATGTTTATAATCAATGGGATGAATTATCATACATATTAGATGGTAATAATTTAGGAACGTATTATGAATATGATACTGCTGGAAGACTTATTAGAACTTCTAAAGAAGTAATAGATAACGCATCTGTAACGGGAGGATTTAAGAAAGTTTCTGAAAGCAATTACAACTACAAAAACAACTAAAAATTTATAGATGAAAAACAACATATTATTTTTAGCAATAATTTTAAGCTCAATCCACTTCGGATTAGCACAAAATATCACTTGGGGAATCAATAATAGTTTTACACTACATGAACAAACTATTTTCCCTGGAGAGAATTATATGTATTCTAATATATCGGATAACAGTAAGATAACATCTTTAGATAGATTGCTATCTACCACGACTTTTGCTTATGTAAAAGTATCAAGTCTTTCAGAGTTTTCAAATTCTCCAGGAGGCATCACTTTAAATAACCCACCAGATATTTTTGATTTGAATATTATTCTAAAACCCGTTTATAATTCTAATTTAACTATAGAACATGATGAGTTTCTCATAAGAATAAGACCTGATCGACAGCCTGTAGGGGGAACTATTGGAGGTGCTAAATACTCAATAATTGCTATGACTAGAACAGCTACCACTTCGTCTACAATAGCTAGTATCAATAATTTAACACTTTCAGGTATCACCAATTCAGAAGTTATGATTGAAAAAGTAGGTGTTTCAACAATTAACTTCAAACACAACGGTATCATTTTTGCCACGACGACTTTAACAGATACTAGTATTGATTACAATCTCTCTTTTGAAACTAATACGGGACAATACTTTGGCTTCAAATATGAATTTCAAGGCTTTGATTTCAGTCCTTCATATTATCCATGTATAACAGGAACAGAAAATTCAGATAAAAACTGGATATCCAATTGTGCCTATGATATAAACGGGAACTTAAAAGCTTCTGGAATTTCATATTCAGATGAATTAGGACGCGGATTACAAACACAAGCTTTTGATATCAGTACAGGAAAAAGGTGGATTTCAGAAGTGCAATATGATGCGCAAGGAAGACCTGCTTTTAGTACTTCTTCATCTCCTGCAAATTTACTAGGCTTGGAATATACCTATAAGCCAGATTTCACTAAAAAAGCAGATGGCTCTCCATATACAAATACGGATTGGGAGAATACAACACCGCAAGCGGTTGGAAGCCAAGAAGAATCATTAGGCTGGTATTACAGTGCCAACAATACTGATGAACCTTTTCAGGACATCACTGATTATCCGTTTGTAAAAGCGACATACAGCACACTAAATCCAGGGAGTACATTAAAAGTAGAAGGAGGAAGACAATTAGATAGTAACACACCACAAGGATTCTCATATACAGTTCCTGCGACACAAGAACTATATTATGTGTTTGGAAAAGATGCTTTCAAGGGAGAAGTAACATCTGAAGGTAAAGAATTACTTTTACAAGCTTTTAAAACAATAAAGGTTGATCCTAACGGAGTTGAAAATGTGATTTTTAAAGATGTCGAAGGAAAAATTTTAGCAACAGCTCGCTCAGGAGGAACTATAAACTATGATATAGTAGCATTAGTAGGAACTTTAGGTTACATAGATATACATATACCACAAAATATAACAGCTAATCAAATTTCTTTTGAAAATAGTGCGATAAGTGATTATACTATTTATGATCTACGAACAGAACAAATAGTGACTTCATTGACTGGCGGTAACTTTTATCGATTAGAATTAAATGGCACAAGTGAAAATAAAGCGTATGTTACTACAACAGGAACTATCGCAACAGATAGCAATGCAAAAGGAATTCGATATCCAGTTAATTATTATGACTACGCTTTAAATTATTACGATGATACAGGGATTTTACTAAAAGCTACACAGCCATTTGGGTTCAATACTTCCTGTTTAACAAGTATTCAATCTAATCCAATACATAATTTAGAAAGTCTTTTTTATTATAATTCAATGGGAAAAATAGTTACTTCTTTCAAACCTGATATAGGTACTACAAATTTTAAATATAGAGATGATGGACGAATTCGTTTTTCTCAAAACAGCAAGCAAATCCTAGTCAATGAGTTCTCATATATTAATTACGATAATCTAGGAAGACCCATTGAAAGTGGAGTGGCATCTGGAAATTTTTCTACCTTAGATCCAACTATTGAAAGCTTTACTGCAGCCAATTACAAAGAACAAAATTTTGTAACCTACGATTATATTGAAGTTTCACAACTAAGCTCATTATATGGTGATTACCAAAATCCGTCTTTCTTAGGAGGGAATATTGCCAAGACACAAAATGATCAAACAACTACTTATTACAGTTATGATATTTACGGACGTGTGCAATGGGTCGTGCAAGATATCGCTGGACTTGGAATCAAAACAATTGACTATGAATATGATCCGATAACGAGTACCATAAACAAAGTTACTTATCAAAAATATGATGCAAATGAATTATTCATACACAGATATACCTACAATTCTATTGATAACAGTCTTATAAAAGTAGAAACATCTACAGATGGTAACGCATACATAGAACATGCTGCCTATGAGTACTATGAAACTGGAGAACTAAAAAACATTCAATTAGCAGAAGGAATTCAACAAATAGATTATGTATATACATTAGACGGACAATTGAAATCTATAAATCATCCGAGTCTTTCGCCAACTAATGATCCTGGAGGAAGCACCAATGATATGTTTGGGATGACCATTGATTATTTTAATAATGATTACCAGCGTGCCAATATATTTCCAGCAGTTACTGGAGGAACAAACCAATACAATGGAAATATCAAAGGAATTACTTGGAATGTGGACCAAGCAGCAGCAGAAAACCCATCACAATATACCTATGAATACAATAGAGAAAACTGGTTGACAGAAGCAAATTTTAATGGAAATGGAAATTCAAATGTAACAGTTCCTCAAAATATAATTATTAATAGTACTGCTAATCCTGATCAAACTATCACAGCAAGTAATTCAATTAGCTTTTTACCTGGGGCACATGTCATCGCAACAACAGGAACAGAGTTCAATGCAGTAATTAGTAATGCACCATCTGGTAATTACGAAGCTACTGATTATCGTGTTTCAAACATTACCTATGACGCCAATGGAAACATTCAAACACTAAATCGTAACAAGAATACAGAAAATGGTAGTAATGCTATGGATGAATTAAGTTATGTATATGACAATAGTAAACCAAATCAATTAATACAGGTGACAGATGGTATAACAACGGAAACAAATGCAAACGATATAAAAAACCAAACAAACTCTGATAATTATGATTACAATGAAATAGGACAATTGGTGCAAAATGTAGGCGAAAACATAGGTTATGTATATAATGCAAGCGGCTTGGTCACAGAAGTGAAAAAGTTAGCACCAAACGAACCTATTGTAAAGTTTTACTACAATGACAAAAATCACAGAGTAAAAAAGGAAAGCTTTAGTAATGGGGTATTGCAAAATACAACTCATTATATACGAGATGCTGCTGGAGTTTCCTTAGCCATCTATACGGATACTAATTTAGTAGAGCATACCATTTACGGAAGTAGTAGATTAGGCGTGCATTACCGACAAAGTGATTCGGATGCGTATCAATTAACAGATCATTTAGGAAATGTACGCGCAGTGATTATAAAAAATGGCAGTAATGCTGTTTCTTTGACAGCTAAAACAGACTATTATCCTTTTGGAATGCCTATGCCAAATAGACATGTTAGTGATGGATATAGATACGCATATCAGGGACAGGAAAAAGATATTGAAACTGGCAAGGAAGCGTTTGAACTTCGTCTATGGGATAGCCGTATAGGAAGGTGGCTTACAACTGATCCCGCAGGACAATATGCGTCTCCTTATCTAGGTATGGGGAATGACCCCGTAAATGGAATTGATTCTGACGGCGCATTTAGAACTAGATTTGGAGCATGGTTATATAGGTTTATAAATGATACAGGAGGAGATTTATTTGAGAGAGATAATGGAGGATGGGGTATTGATGTATCCAGTGGAAGTTACTCTGAAGGTGTAAATATTATAACGGGATCTAAATGGGAGGAAGAAAAATTATTCGGTAATGGTCTCGGATATTTTACTCATTGGAATGGATGGCAGCCAGTAATAATTGAATACAGCTCTCCAGAACCAGAGCATCAAGGAAAAATACTTAATCATGCGCCATTAGGGACAAAATATTTAAAGTCAGAAAGAACTACCTTTCATAATGATAAATCTATGGAAGAATTTGACAATAAAGCTATATATTATTCTAAATTAGGAGCAGAAACAGTAATTGGTTCTGGACTAGGTAAAGCCACCGATAAAGAAGCAACAGCAGTTGCAGCAACTGTGATTTTTGCAGAAGCGACAACTGATTTCACTGTAGAAAATACAGTTGAAGGTGTAGTGCATACAGTAATCTATAATTACGGAGCTGTTAGAGATCCACTATATGGAAGCGCAGATTTTCCAAAGGATAAATATAGAGCTATTTATGATATAAAATCAGAGCCAACCAAGGTGTTCCATGTTCTTTACTATCATCAAGACTTAAAGTTAAATGGTAAGAGTATATTTAGAACCACGGAAAAACCACATTAGAAATTAAAATGAAAGTAGATATTATTATATACATAAGTTACTGTTTAATTTTAAAATGCCCCAGCTAGCGCTAGTTTGTAACTAGTGCCGAACCGAGTAAACAACACTAAATAATATTTAACAAACACACACATTATATTTTTCACATTTCAGACTCATAACTCAAAGTTTACTGGTTCGAATCCAGTTCCTGCTAATAAAAAAAGACACTTCAAAAGGAGTGTCTTTTTTTATGCTCAAAATTTTCTTGAGAACTTGAGACGAGAAGTTTATGCTGAGCAAAATAAAATAAATTCAAAGTGAGTTTAGTTTCCACTAAAGAGACAAATAAACGTCTATTTTTTCTTCCTCTTCTTCTTACCCAATGAAACTTTATAGTCATTTATGTTTCCTTTCACCTTTACATTGAGATACCCAGCTAGCGCTAGTTTATAACTAGTGCCCAATCGAGTAAATAATAGTAATGCAGATACATACAGTAAAAAAATACATTATATTTTTTTGCATTTTAGACTCATAACCCAAAGGTTACTGGTTCGAATCCAGTTCCTGCTACTAAGCAAAGCTTCACATTTCTGTGAAGCTTTTTTTTATTGACAGAATAGATTTTACTAATACTTCACAATCTGTCTTGTGTGTGCTTCTCCTTCAATATAGAATTTTACAAAGTAGATTCCGGATCGTAGTTCTTTTAGGTTAAAGTTAACCTGATTTTCATTGGTAAATTCTTTTTGTCTAAAGACATATCCTTGCATGCTTAGAATTTCAATTTTTCCAGTTTGTGGTTCTTTAAAACGAATGTTTATGTTGTCTACAAACGGATTTGGATGTATGGTGGTTTCTAGTTTAGCATCCAACTCAAGATTACTTTTCTTTCGTCCACTATTAATTTTCTCGCCAACAGGTTTATACATGCTTACAAGAAAATTACTATTATCAAGATCACAGCCATAAGGTCTCATTGCTAGTAATTGTTTCGGTGCGTTTGCTTCCGCCTTTATTAATAAGTATTTCTCTTTATTATTGCCACTAATTTGCCAATCATAAATATATGGTATCGAATAATTTGGGTTTGCAGACCAGTTCCAATTCCAGTTGCTCCCATCATTTTTTAAATCCATACTTGTTGCCCAATATGCGTTTAAACCTTGTTGAATAAATAGGATTTCATCTTTAGTATCATTTGTATCTATATCACCAATTAGTACTTTATCTGTACCATCTAAAGGATATCCCCAGCCACTAAAAGTACTTGCTCCATAAGTAGACCAGCCCCATTGGAAATCATTATTTTCATAATGAAACATCGTAGCCCAACTATCTAAACCTAGTATTTCATCTTTTCCATCGTTATCAAAATCTCCAGCTACTAAATTTCTATAAGGTCTAATACCGTGATTTGCTCCGCCTGTAGTCCAAGCCCATTGAAAGTCATTGTTTTCAAATTTGAACATCGTTGACCAACCATTTTCAGGACTTCCAAAAATTTCATCTCTATCATCTCCATCAAAATCTCCAACAATTAAATTTTCTTTATATAACGTCATTGAATGATTTCCATTATCTGACCATTTCCATTCCCAAGCTCCATTTTCAAAATCGAACATAGTAATCCAACCAATTTCTGGATTTCCTAAAAGTTCATCTTTACCATCGCCATCAAAATCTCCTACAAGAAAATTGGTACGGTATGGCGCTAACATGTGAGTAGCATCTCCATAATTACTCCACTTCCAATGCCAATCTCCATTTTCATAGTTTACCATGGTAATCCAATTTTCATTATTCTTTGTTTGCACGCATAATAATTCTTCGACTTGATCACCATCAAAATCTCCTACATAAAACTTATGCGAATCATTAACATCCCAGCCGTCTATTTTTCCACTTCCATGATTTGTCCATTCTTTCACCCAGCCATCTGAATTTATAATTGGTGCCGTACTTTTAAACTTTAAAATATGTGTATCAAGTGGTCCAAAAATTAAATCTAATGACTTGTCATTGATAAAGTTTTTGAAATATTGTTTTCCGACAGTTGAACTATTCAAATCAATATCTGAATTTCTATTTGTTTTATAAATTAAAGAATTGACATCTAAACTAGGTCCGTAGAATGTATATTCATCAGAAATGAAATATTCATGAGGTTCAAATAAAATATCTACACCAGTAGCATTTTGAATAATTGGATTAGCCACATTACTAAAATCTAAGGTGGTACTAACAGTCATATTTAAAGGATTCGTCACAATCATAATTACATCATCACCATTAGTTCTAATAGTATAGCGAAGTCCATAATTCTCAGTTCGTTTTTCAGCAGGAAGGTTGGAAAGTAAATAACTTTCTGCCGGAGGAACAATACAATTAGTATCGGCATGGTCTGTTTTAGAATACAGTATCGAATTAGGATCCGTACTTATTAAATTTTCATCAACTAAATAGCGTAACTCTCTTGCAAGATGTTTGGTGTAGTCTTTATACAATTTTGGAAAATAATCTTCATTATACCGTACATCAAGCCCTTTAAATAATTTACGCGCAGCTCTTTCATAAAGATATCTTACTTTGATTTCTTTAATTTCTGTTGATCCATTAGGCGTATATTTTATAATTTCTTCAGAAGTACATGACCAAGTTATATCGTCATAATTACCAATTCTATTCAGCCACTCATCATATTCTTTAGCTTTTACAATGATATCGTCATTTGAATAATGTCCATTATTCATTAATAATTCTGATTTTTCACATCTTTCGTATGCTTGTCCTAAATCCCAAAACCAAATTCCTTTTACTCCATGAATAATAGACGAATATGTTTTGAACCACATCCAATTGGCATTTTTGATAGCTGGATTGCTGTGTGTTGTGTTAATATAATTAATATCATCAACAAACTCCCCTTGATTTCTATCCATTAAAATTACATCATGTACTTCTTCTACATGTTCGTATGCATAGTCAATAGATTTTAAGGATCCTAAATAGTGATTTCTATTTTGATAGATATGACTATATTTTTGATTAATCCAATCACCAGTTAATGACATATAAGAACCTTCAAAAAACACATCTACATTATTGAGTTTGATATAATCCTGAGGATTGTTTATTGGCCAATTTAAATTCGTACTCTCATTTATTCCCTGACCATGGGCTGCTTCCCATAAAACAAGTTTATGTTCGGGATGTACAATATTACTAAAATGATTCAAAGCTTCTTGAACATGTTCGACAGGAATATCACAATCAACTAATTCGACTCCTGTATCTTGTTGTTTTCCATTTCTAGGATGAAGAGAAGTTGATTCTTCAGTGACTTGATATCCCCAAACTAAATCTTTATACATTGATGTATTATAAACTTGCGAAACAAGATCATCATAATTTGGTCTTGCATGTATGATGTCGTTAATATTCATTCCGTAATTATCATACATATTCAAATCATCGATCGTATGATCGTCGTCATTTATAGTTCCAGGAATATACCATTCTCTTGCATGGACAAAAAACTGCATATCCTCAAAATTACTTATCAATGTGAGTAAACTTTCTTGGTACACTTTTGTGGCAGTCCAATTATCTGGTTTGTATCCGTGACCGATATTAAATCCATCTTGATGTAAAACATTCAAAGGACTTGTATTATTTCCTAACAGCGTCGGCGCAGTTAATGGAGCACGATCTACAGTAACACCAGCGTTGGTATTATGCATTGTACTGACTCCAAACATTCCAATTTTGAAATCATTTTGTTGGGCTTTGGCTTTGCTTATGAATAATAAAAGAAATATCACAAGCAATTTAGGTGTAAATTTTTTCATGAATTATGTGGTTTTGTGAATGTTACTAATAAAGTGGAGAGAAAAAAGCGAACCGAAGTTCGCTTTCTATGGCTTTTGGAACCATTATACGTCACAATTAGATGGTACTCCTCCAGTATCACCTACACCAGAATGAGTAGTAAAGGTATCGCAGCCATCTAACGTTTTTGGAGGAACAAAAGCACAATAAACGCCACAGTTAGTGATATCCTCAGTACCTCTATAACCTCCTTGTAATTGAGAAAATTGAAAGTTAGAAATAGATTTTTTGTTCAGTTTTAATGATTTTAAATTCTGTTTTTTCATAATTTGTAGTTTTAATTAAAATGTTAATATTAAAGTGATATAGCTATATTTTCGTTTGATCTTTATAATTCATTTTTTTTAGCGCTTTCGTGCGTTTGTAGTAAAAATGAAAAGTATATTTCTTGTTTTTTTATGCTAGCTTTTTTCGCTGGCATAACAGATGTGATTTTTTGAAATATCCTCAATGAATTTTGATTCAAAGAAAACGTGTAAATGCAGATAAAAAAAGGAACACAATTGACCTTTTATAAAAGATCAATCGCGTTTTTATAAAACATTGCATGTATGTTTTAAGCTTGTAAAACCATAAAAAAAGCAGTTAATCTGTAAGGAGAACTTTTCTTTTTCAGTGCCTCGAAATTTCTAAGTATATTTGGGTAACTTCAAGAAGTTTATTTTATGCAGAATAGTAAATCATCCCCTAATATTCTTAAAAGAGTTGTTTTCTTTATCCTCTTTTGTAACATTTCAATGCTGTACGCACAATCAGATTCTTTAGCGCTGAAATCCTATAAAGAATTGGATTCTTTGTATTTGGTATATCGGTATGAGAATCCTAAAAAAGCTAAAATATATGC
>NZ_JBGCDL010000113.1:0-10724 GCF_045105435.1 Kordia sp.
GGATTGTCTTTTTTTTATCTTTATACAGATGGATCTGAAATTGATTTTGAAGCGAACAGCTATCGAACTTTCACAGAAGTATTTGGAATTCGTTATGGAAAATGGCAAGATTTGCCCGAAATAGAATATGTTTCCGTATTTAGCACAACAGAAGACGTAATAGTGCGTTCTCGTTCTGCGGAAGCGAAAGTGCAAAGCAATGTAATTGTTGTAAACTTATTCTACAATGGCAATCATCGCATCAAAGCATACACTGCAAAAAAGAAAGAAAAAGCATTTGAAATTGCAAAACAAATTGCAGAACTATTAAAAATTGATATTTTAGACGCTACAGAAGCAGAATCTAAATGGATATAACTATTTTTGTCACCAAACTTACTTTTTTATGAACAACATTCGACACAATTGGACTAAAGAAGAAATCATAGCGATTTACAACAAACCAATGATGGAATTGCTTTATGAAGCAGCAACTGTACACAGAGTTCATCACGATCCAAACACCGTACAAGTGTCTACACTATTATCTATAAAAACTGGTGGTTGTCCAGAAGATTGTGGCTATTGTCCGCAAGCTGCACGTTACCATACCGATATTGAAGGAAACGATTTAATGACTGTATCGCATGTAAAAGCACAAGCATTACGCGCAAAAGCTTCAGGAAGTTCGCGTGTTTGCATGGGCGCTGCATGGCGAAATGTAAAAGACGGACCAGAATTTGATCAAGTACTAGAAATGGTACGTACTATCAATAAACTAGACATGGAAGTTTGCTGTACACTAGGAATGGTGACCGAAAACCAAGCACAACGTTTGGCGGAAGCCGGATTATACGCTTACAATCACAATTTAGACTCATCAGAAGAATACTATAAAGAAGTCATCTCAACACGTGGATACGAAGATCGATTGGAAACAATTGACAATGTTCGTAAAACCAATGTAACGGTTTGTAGTGGTGGAATTATAGGAATGGGAGAATCTGTAGAAGATCGCGCAGGAATGGTAGCCGCTTTAGCAACCTTAAATCCGCAACCAGAATCTGTGCCAATTAATGCATTAGTTGCTGTTGATGGAACGCCGTTAGAAAACGAAAAACCTGTTGAAATTTGGGATATGATTCGTATGGTAGCAACCACAAGAATTGTAATGCCAGAAACGCAAGTACGTTTATCTGCTGGTAGAACCAATATGAGTAGAGAAGGGCAAGCAATGTGTTTCTTTGCGGGTGCAAACTCTATCTTTGCAGGCGATAAATTACTGACGACACCAAATCCGGATGTAAATGAAGACATGAAAATGTTTGAAATGTTAGGATTAAATCCACAAAAACCATTTACAAAAAAGGTGCAGCCGCAAACAGTTGAAGCAGAAGACTCACAATATGAGGCGCTTGGAGAAAAACCAAAATGGTCCAGACCAGCACATACAATAGAGCGAAATGAGGAAGCAAAAGAAAAAATGAAAGCCGCTGTATTAGAAAAAAAACAATAAAAATTACCAAAATATTAACAAAAAAGAGCTCAAAAATGGGCTCTTTTTTTAGTTAAAAAAATATTTTTTCAGAACAATTTATTAACTTAGCTATCATAAACGTTAGAATTTTGAAATTGAATCTGCAAGAAATTCCCAGGGTCAAAACAATTCCCAAAGAAGACTTTATCAAAAATTACTTTACCCCACAAAAACCTGTGGTGATAGAGAATTTTATTGAAGATTGGCCTGCGTATACCAAATGGAGTTTGGACTACATGAAAGAAATAGCGGGCGACAAAGAAGTTCCATTATACGATGATAGACCTGTAGATTATAAAGATGGTTTCAATGAGCCGCATGCTAAAATGAAAATGGCGGAGTATGTAGACTTACTAAAGCGTGAACCTACCAAATACCGTATTTTTTTATGGAATATTCTAAAAGAAATTCCGTCCTTACAAAACGATTATTCCTATCCTGATTTCGGTTTAAAACTGATGAAATCTCTGCCAATGTTATTCTTTGGTGGAACCGATTCGCATACGTTTATGCATTATGACATTGATTTGGCTAATATTTTTCATTTTCACTTTGAAGGAAAAAAACAATGCATTTTATTCGATCAAAAACAAAGTGATTATCTCTATAAAATTCCACATTCGTTGATTGTGCGTGAAGATATTGACTTCTCAAATCCTGACTTTGAAAAATGGCCAGCGTTGCAAAAAGCACAAGGACACATTGCAGAGTTAAAACATGGAGATATACTTTATATGCCAGAAGGTTATTGGCACTATATGAAATACATAACGCCTGGTTTCTCTATGAGTTTGCGCTCATTTGCTAAAAATCCAAAAAATTTAGGAAAAGCTGTCTACAACTTTTTCATAATGAGACATTACGACAACTTCATGCGTAAAATAAAAGGTCAAAAATGGATTGATTGGAAAAATGAAGAAGCTGTTGTACGAACGCATCGTAAAAACAGTATTCTATAACTTATTTCACCAACTCATTAATCTTTTCGTAGACCAAATGTGATTCCCAACCTCTATAAAACAAATAATCAGCAATTTTCTTCTTTCGTTTAAACGGATTTGCCTCTTTTACAGCATTAGTGCGTTTCCTAGCCAATTCATCCAAAGTATTTAAATAGTCAACCTCTTCAATCTCTTTCAATCCAGCATCAATATTATATTTAGAAATATTCCGAAACTTCAACTCTCTAACAATACGCAATCGTCCCCATTTTTTAATTCTAAACTTGCCTCTGGCAAAACTTCGCGCAAAGCGTTCTTCATTTAAAAAATTATCTTGAATCAACTCGGTTACAATCAAATCAATCGCTTCAGGAATCATGTTCATTTTCTGTAATTTCTCCACAACTTCCTTATGACAACGATCTTGATACGCGCAAAATTGTTGCAGTTTAACTTTAGCTTCAGTGACTGAATAAGATTTCTTTTCCATACGAGTTTACAAAAGAATAACTATTTGTTCACAGAAACAAGTTTTTATACTTTTGATAATTAACGAATTATCCACTATCTTAGTAGAGTAATATAAATGTAGTGGTATGAAAAAAAAAATAGCCTCCGTTTTCTTTTTTCTAATGTGTTTTATTGGGTATACTCAAATTTTAACATTTGACTTCAATGGACTAGCAGGAAATGAAGCTTCAGCAGTATCAAATTCAAATGATACAAACTTAACAACGTCAACAATAACAAGAGGTGCTGGACTTACAGCATCAAATAATGGAAACAGATTCAATGCAACTTCTTGGGCAACATCAAGTATAGCAAATGCCGTATCTGGAAATGATTATATGGAATTTACAATCACACCAAACAGTGGTTTTCAATTCAATATAACAACAATGGTTTTCAATGTGCAACGTTCAGGAACTGGACTCAGCGCTATTTCTTTGCGAAGTTCAATAGATAGTTATGCTGCAAATATTGATGCAGAAATGGCTATTGCCGATAATACAAGTAGTACGGAAGTAATTACATTTACAGTAAGTCAAACAGGAAATACAGCAGCAGTTACCTATAGAATATATGGTTTTTCGGAAGCTACTGGCGGTTCAGGAGGTTTTGAAGGTGCTGGTAATGATATCATCGTCAACGGAACTGTAACGTCTTCATGTACTGATGCTATGGATTTTACCAATGTACAATTTCCAACAACTTCACAAACCATTACAGTTGGCGATAATTTTACAGTATTTGCACAAGGATATGAAGCCGGAGTTACGGAAGCCGCAGGTGCAGGAACTGGTGTAGAAGCTTGGATTGGGTATAATACAATAAACAATGATCCTAGTGTTGATGCAGGTTGGACGTGGGTTCCAGCAACGTTCAATGTGCAAGCAGGAAACAACGATGAATTTAGCGCAGAAATTGGTTCAAGTTTAGTCACAGGAACGTATTACTATGCAAGTCGCTTTCGACTAAACAGCTGTAATTTTACTTATGGAGGTTCTGGAGGTGTGTGGAGTAGTGATTCTGTACAGTTAACAGTCAATCCAGATACTGCCGATTTTTGTAATGTAGATTTTCCAAAAACAGCAACCACAACAGAAGGCGATACATTCAATGTATTTGCACAAGTATTTGAACCAGGAATTACAGATGCAGCCGGACAAGGAGCCAATGTAGAAGCTTGGATTGGTTACAATACAACAGACAATGATCCAAGTGTTGGCGCTGGATGGACTTGGGTTGCAGCAACCTACGATTCGGATGTTGGAAATAACGATCAATATACTGCGGAAATTGGTTCGCCATTAGTAGCAGGAACGTATTACTATGCAAGTCGTTTCAGAATAAACAGTAGTGATTTTACCTTTGGAGGAATTTTAGCAGATAATATGGGGGATTTTTGGGATCCTGTAACATACAATTCAGGAATCTTAACCGTAAATGCGCCACCAACAGCAGATGTTGTCATCACGGAAATAATGTACAACTCAACTGGAACAGACGACGAATGGATAGAAATCTGTAATGTTTCGGGAAGCACACAAAGTTTGAGTTTGTATACGATCGATTCTAACGGTTCTACTTTATATACTTTTTCAGGCGGACAAACAATAGCTGATGGAACTTGTATTACCATCGGAGTAGGAAGTAATGGTGATGGAACGTTTAATCCAGGCTGTAATTTTGCGCCAGATTTTGGACTCACAGCAGGTATTAACAATACTAATAATTTAGCAAACTCAACAAGAACCATTACGCTATTTGCAGCTGATGGAACTACGGCAGCCGATGCAGTAACTTACGACAATGGCGATGGAGCTAATGGAAATGGAAATTCGCTACACGTTACTGATATCACAATGGACAATTCTGATACAGGAACAAACTGGCAAGAAGTAACCAATGGTGGATCGCCAGGAACAAACTCACTAACGTCTCCTTGTGCTACAACAGAAGTCCAATTTGTAAGTACATCATCTACACTTGCTGAAAATGGCGCATTCATAGATGTATGTGTGTCCATTACAAATCCAAGTGGAAGTGCGGCAACTACTGTAGAAGTAGCGCTTGATGGTGCAAGTACAGCAACCAACGGAACCGATTATGACGATGGCGCAGGAACACCAGCCGCAATTTCGTTTCCAGTAACACTAACATTTCCGACGGGATCATCTGCAAATCAATGTGTAACTATTTTTATTTCCAATGATGATGCGGTTGTTGAACCAAGTGAAATGGTTATTTTAAACTTGCAAAACGTTTCTGGAGGAACGACAGCATCTATAGGAACAAATTCCACACATACACTCACCATAACAGACAATGATGGAGCTGGTTCTAGTGATATTATGATTACACAATATTATGAAGGTGCCAGTACGAATAAATGGATAGAAGTAAAAAATATAAGTGGCGCAATCATTCCTGCAAACACATATTATATTGTTGTACTAAACAATGCAGATGCAGATGCTCCAACTTCGGCAGATCCTTCGGATTCGGGTTCTCCATCATTCAATAATAATGTATTAATAGCTACAGATATGGCAATTGGCGAGATAAGACGCTACAAACATGATACTGCCGTATTACCAGCGTATGCTTCGCCAGGCGAAGTGGGTTATGATGGAAACCCTACGTTTGAATTTCCGCCAGGAGCAAGCCTATTTAGTGGAGATGATTTGATAATTATTACGACGAGTCTTGATAGTAATTCGTGGGCAAATAGAGTAGATGTTATTGGAGATGGAACAACTTGGGGAGATCGCAGATGCTTTGTAAGAAATACATGTGTGTCCTCCGGACCTTCTACAACTTTCGATATAAACGATTGGGTAGAATTTACAGATGCAGAAGTAGAAAATTCTACGATAGGTACAAATCCATACTTAGGAGAACATGAAGAGGCAGTTACTACTTGGAATGGAGCTTCTTGGAGTAGCGGATTGCCAGAAAGATCAAGATTGGTTGCAATATCAGGAGATTACGATGCTGGTATAAGTGGCGATTTAGAAGCATGTTCGCTAATGATAGATAGTAGTGTTACAATAACCATTCCTGCAGGATCATATATTGATATTGAAAACGATTTAACCGTAAATGACAGTGGAGTTTTAACTGTAGAACATCAAGGTTCGTTGGTTATGGTTGATGATGCCGGAACAGTCACACTCAACGGAACTGGAGTTATCAATGTAGAAAAAACAACCACTTCTTTTGAGCAATATGACTATACGTATTGGTCTTCGCCAGTGGCAAGTACAACGTTTGGTACTGCATTAGGAACTTGGCGTTTAGACAGAACGTTTCGCTACATTGCAGCTAACTTTGAAGATTTAGACAATGATGAATTTGACGATAATGATGACGCTTGGGCGCATATTTTATCAGGAGATACAATGACGCCAGGTGTTGGATATGCCGCAATGGGACCAACTACAGGAAGTTTTCCGCGTACGGAAGATGTTACGTTTAGCGGAGCTGTAAATAATGGTGTTATTACTGTGCCAATTAGTTTAAGTGCCGATGCTTCGGATGCGGACGATGATTGGAACTTTGTCGGGAATCCATACCCATCAGCAATAAGCGCAGACGATTTTGTGACTTTAAACACAAATATTACGGGAACTTTATACTTCTGGACACATATTGATGATGTCAGCATATCAAATCCAGGGCCAGATGCATTTAATTACAGCACAGACGATTATGCAATGTACAATACTTCTGGTGGAGTTGGTACAAGCTCTACAAGCGGAAGTACAGCGCCGACAGGTTTTATTGCTTCAGGACAAGGTTTCTTTATAGAAGCAATTACCGCTGGAACGGTTACTTTCAACAACAGCATGCGAAGCAATACGTATGACAATACAAATTTTTACAGACCAAGCAATGCAGAAAGTACAACTGAATCTACCGAAGAACGTGATCGAATTTGGTTAAATCTTACAAATGCAGATGGCGCGTTTAGTCAAATATTAATTGGTTTCTTTGACGAAGCAACATTTCAAAAAGACAGATTATATGATGGAATTCGATTGAATGGTGCAAACTATTTACGTTTCTATTCAAAAGATGATACGCATCAATATGGAATTCAAGGACGACCAGCTTTTGTAGATACAGATATTGTTCCTTTAGGATATGATTCGGCTATTTTGGGAGATATTACCATCAATATCGATCAAATAGAAGGAATTTTAAATACAAGCGATGTTGAGGTGTATTTGAAAGATTTAGAATTAAATATCACACACAATTTAAAACTTGCCCCATACACTTTCACAACAACAGATGGTATTTTTACAGACAGATTTCAATTGGAATTTATAAATACACTGTTAAGTGTCGAAGAGGAAGTTATTGCAGAAGATGCGCTTGCAGTCTACTTAAACAATAACAAAGAAATAGAAATTAAGCAACGCACGCGAACTGTTATCAATAGTGTAAAAGTATATTCTATGTTGGGGCAATTGGTTGGAATGGTTACAGATACAAATCAGAAAGTTTCTTTACGATCGCAAGCTTCTGGTGTGTATGTAGTAGTTATTGATACGGAAAAAGGTTCGTTGACGAAGAAAATTACGCGGTAATTAATCTTTAAGCGACAATTCTAAAAAATGATAACCAGTTCCATTATGTAGTTTTTCACCTTGAATAACTGCTATCGGTTTATTGAACAATGGACAATCTAACACAACGGTATGAAATTCACCATTTTCGCCGCAAACATCTACACCTTTTTCGTCTAATAAATCTACAGTTTCTTTATTGATAATTCTACCCAAAAAATCAGGGCCTAAATCGTCATTACAAGATACAATCATGGCAATAATTCCTGCAGCAATCATTTCGGTAACAAGCGTTTTTCGATCTTGCTGCCAAAGCGGTAAATTACAGTTGATATTTACGGCTTTACAGACTTCTTCTTCCCATTCGCGATGCGATTCTATATCAATATCGCCAAAAACAGCATCGGTCAATTTATATTGATTTACAAGCGCTTTAAGCTTTTCAATAAACGTATTTGTGTAATTGCTCCAAGTTGCAGAGATGAAGTCAATAGAAGTCCCTATAGCATCAGCTTGCGCATGTAACAATGCTTTTGAAAGTCCGTGCGAACGACTAATTTCACCGTTTTCATTCAAAGCGTTTAATAATACAACAGGTTGCTGTTGCATTTGCATGAGCGCGTAGCAAGAATCTTTTCCGCCAGACCAAGAACAAAGTAATTTCATGAGTAATTTTTAAGTAGTGCAAAGATACTATGAACTCATCAATGCAGTTTGAATATTTTTAGTTACTTCTTATCCCAATTACTTTCAAAATAATCGATAAACTTTGCGTATCGAGCACCTTTTTTAGCAAACTTTCGGGTTAATTTTGCCCATTCATCAAACTTTTTTCTATTGCGAAGCTCAAAATACGTTTGCGCCATATTTACGGCCATTTCGCTCTTTTCAAAATCATTATCCGACATAGAAATTCCTTTTTTATAAGTACGTTCGGCGTCTTCCACACGTTTTAAGTTTTTATAAGAAAAGCCCAATTCTCTAAAGAAAAAATAGTTATTTGGATTGTTGTGAATTGCTTTTTCTAAGATCGTAATTGCCTTTTCAAATTCGCCTATTGCGTTGTATGCATACGACAATTCAAATTCCAATCCTGCAAAATGTGGTTCTTTTTCGTAGGCTTTCAATAAAGGAGTTAATGCGAATTTACTTGCACCAACATGATTGTAGTGATATCCTATTTTGGTCAAATATGAAACTTTTTTAGCGTCTTTTTTGTAGATTTTTAACCAATCGGGTTGTTCTGGTAAACCAAGTTCTTTTACTTGTTGAGGTGTTAAAATTGCTACTTTTCCAAAATCTTTAGTAAGTCTTACTTTTAAACTTGTATTATCGAGACTTGATCCTTTTTTTAATCCTTCTAATGTAAGCTCGATATCATATTCATAATTTAATGTAAATCCAGCTTGTCGATCTATGTAAATAAAACCTAAAGTAACAGTTTTATCTTCTTTTTCGCTAGGATATACAACCCACTTGTCAACGGCTTCATAATAGTTTTTATCAACTTTGAATAGTACTTTTTTATTGCTTTGAGCGAAGTTAATATTGAAGATAAATAGTGCGCATAAAAATGTAATTGTGTTTTTCATGAGTATTGGTTTTGGTAATTTTTATAACGAAAAATAGTTTAATTCACGTTTTTATAAAATCTAAAATGAGTAAACCCTTATTTTCGGTTAGTGAATAGTTCTTTACTGAAATCTCCAAAAAATGATTTCGGGTTAATCCAACTATATAGGTTTCTAACTTTTAGTTTCCAATTCTTTTCGAATAAATCAAGCCAATAAAATTCATTTGGATAGATAATTTTATCAACCTTTCCATAATGATCTTTATGTGTAAAACTTCCCCATTCTTTATGGATTGAAGTTGACAGAAAATGGTTTTCAAAACCAGAAAAGTCATAGATATAATACACGAATGGAATTTTATAGATTTTATGGTTTTTTCCAATGATTAAAATAAAAAGAACATCATCATCTAAAGCTAATCTTGGACTTATGGCAATATATTTAATATCTTCTAATGGAATTTTGAATGATTTACAATAGATAGCTAAACCGATTTCCTTTGAAGGAAAAGCTTCAAAAGTCAATTCGGTAGTTGTGATATGTATTCTAGGTTTTTTCATGAAAATTAAATCAAAAAATTTCGAATCACTTCCTCCAAAACATTCAAATCTACTTTTTCAATCGGATGTTTTACAGCTTCAATAATTTGTAAAGTTCCGTTGGGTAATTGTGTGGCTGCATTTTTAGATTCTTCAACGGTAACCATATTGTCTAAAGATCCAATTCCGATCAATACTTTATGTTGAATGTGTTGTAAATCGGCATCAGTTAATCTTTTGCCATTCGCCAAAGCTAACATCATTTCGGCTGTTTTTTGCATCATTTTTTTCCAGTCATTTGGTTGATGCAATTCATGAAGACGTTTAGCAAACGCAGGTACTTTTTCTTCTATTTTCTCTGGATTCAACATCCTAACTTCTTGCTGCGCACTTTCTAAATTCCAATTGAACTTTGTGCCAAGCGTTACAATGTTTTTTACCATTTCTGGATATTTCTTAGCTAAAGTCAATGCTACATAACCGCCCATGCTATACCCAAAAATATGAGTATTAGAAATTCCTACTGTTTGAAGCTTCTCAACAACATTCTCGGCAAATCGTTCCATATCAAAGACATCATCTGAAGTGCGTCCGCCATGACCTTCAAAGTTTAAAGTATGCACATTAAAGTCTTTAGATAAAAGTTCTTGTATTGGTTTGAGTTGCACTTCACTTCCCAAAGCGCCGTGAAGTAGGAGTAGGTTTTGTGGTTTCATGGTATTAATTTACACATTAAAGTTACTAAAAAAACAAAGAAGCGGATATTTGATTATGGAAAGGTTTACATGTGTATACTGTATAAATTTTTATTAATTTTTAGGAAAAACACCCTAGTTTTAAAAATAAGAAACACATATATTTACTCCTGTAGTAATAAAAAATGAGTAAAAACTAAACCAATATATATGGACACCAAATTTATAACTATAACGGATAAACAGAGTGTAGTGCATAGTATATCTGTAAGTCAAATAGTTAAAATTACCGATTTGGTAAGTGAAAGTGCTATAAGCCTTTCTGATAACTCTGAAATTAGCACGCCGCTAAGACGAACACAAATTCTTGCATTAATTTAA
>NZ_JBGCDL010000114.1:0-30639 GCF_045105435.1 Kordia sp.
GCTTTTGCTTCTGCACCAACTCTAATAATGTTTACTTCTAACATAATAACATCTTCAAGTGGTTTTTTAACTTGATCAACTGCTACATTTGAAATGCTATCTTGCACTTCAATTCCTTTGATTAATTGTCCAAAAACAGCATGACAGCTTACTCGTGGTCTGTTACAAGGCTTTGGGTTTCCACTTGCATCCATCGGGTCTAAACTTGGATAAGGAACTTCTGTAATGAAGAATTGACTTCCGTTTGTGCCAGTTCCACCTGAGTTTGCCATTGATAAAACACCTGGCTTATCATGTTTTAAATCTTTGTCAAATTCACTTGTAAAACGGTATCCCGGATTTCCACTTCCTGTAGCTGTTGGATCACCACCTTGAATCATAAATTTGTCCATAACTCTGTGAAAAGAAACACCGTTGTAATATGGTTTTCCTTTTAATTCATCAGAAAGTTTTGGATGTGTTCCTTCCGCCAAAGCGACAAAATTTGCTACGGTAACCGGTACTCTTTTGTAGAATAATTTAGCTAGCATAGTACCTTTGTTGGTTTTGATTTCAGCAAAAATACCATTCTTATCATCTAATTTTAAATCGGCTTCTTGAGTTGTCGATTCCATGTTAGCAGCTGTATCTGCTGTAGTTGTTTTTTTATCTTCGTTTTTACAAGAAGTAAATCCTAAAGTAATAATCGCAAGACATATTGTGATTGTTGTTGTAAATAATTTCATTTTAATTTTCTGTTTCTAGGTTTTTATTGTCTTTTTTTATGTCGAGTAATGTTATTGTTGATCTGATTGGAACATTTGTGCCAATACGTTTGTTATCTCCGTGATATCCATAAGCAATATGTGAAGGGAAAAGAAAAGTAATCGTTTCTCCTTTTTTCATTAATTGTAAACCAAAACGTAAACCAGGAATGATTTGTTGTTTGTCTACTACATATTGTTGTGTGCCAAGTTCTTCTTTTTTGTAAATAACATCGCCATTCGTCATTTTTGAAATATTGAACTCATATGTCAATGTATCTCCTTTTTTTGTTTGATAGCTTTCTTCCGTATTTTTTGTATTGTAAAAATACCAGAAACCATTATTTGATGCAATATATGTGTTGAGTGAATCACGTTTGATATATGCTTGAATATTAGCTTCTTCCTTTGCAATTAGTGCTTTATTTCGTTCTACAGATGCTTTCAGAAAAGTTCCTGAACGAATATTCACAGGTTTTCGCGCTTCTTGTTGAGCACACGAAATAACACTGATAAATATGATCCCTAAGAAAATTATTTTTTTGAACATATATTTAGCTTAATACTGATTTGTATTCAGTTAAAATCTCTGTGAACTTTTTTACGGTTCCTTCCATAGAAGCTTCACTTCTTCCGCCTGCTGCGTTTGTATGTCCGCCACCATTAAAGTGGGCGCGTGCAAATTCGTTTACCGAAAAATCACCTTTGGATCGCAATGACATTTTTACATACGGTTCTTGCAGGTTTTCTATAAAAATTGCTGCAAATTTAATACCTTTTAGTGATAATCCATAATTTACAAAACCTTCTGTGTCACCTTTCTTAAAATCATACCGTATTAATTCCTCTTTACTTACGGTAATGTATACAGTATTGTAAGCTTCGAGCACGACTAAATTTTTCAAAGCACATCCTAATAATTGCAAACGACTCAAGCTATTTGTGTCATATATTGCATTGTGAATACTTGCATTTTCTGCGCCTTTATCTATTAAATTAGCAATAATTCTGTGTGTAGTACTTGTAGTTGCTTTAAAGCGAAAAGATCCTGTATCGGTCATAATTCCTGTATACATACAGGTTGCCATTTCGGCATTAATCATGTCTTCATCACCCAAAAAAGTAATAAAATGATACACCATTTCACAAGTAGAACTCATAGTAGTGTTTGAATACATGAATTTTGCATAATTTGAAGGCTGCTGGTGGTGATCAATCATAATAAAAGTAGCTTCACAAGCGGCAACTGTTGCTTCCATATCGCCAATTCTACTCAAATCATTAAAATCTAACGTAAAGATAACATTGGAGGCTTTCAGAATTTTTTTCGCATGATCTCTTTCGTAATCAAACTTTACAATTTCGGCTTCTCCAGGCATCCATTTTAAAAAACTAGGATAATCATTTGGAGCTACAATAGTAACCTTGTGTTGCCCTTTTTTCAAGTAATGCCAAAGCGCGAGCGTAGAACCAATAGCATCACCATCTGGATTTTTATGTGGAATTATGACAATATCTTTTGGTGTTTCAAGCAGCGTTTTTACGCCTTGTATTTCTGCTTTATTCATGCGTTTCAATTCTGTAATTCAATATAAACACTATAAAAATGGCCAATATTTAAGGCCTTCTTATTTCATAGCTGGCTAATATACTAAAATAGCCTTGCAAATAAATTGTATTTGTGTACTTTTGCACCGAAAATCAAATATGATTTTACAAAACAAGAATTTATAACAAATATTATATACATAATGGCTGGAAAAAGAACTTTTACCATGATTAAGCCTGATGCTGTAGAGAATGGACACATCGGAGCTATTTTAGAAAAAATTGCTGCTTCAGGATTTAAAATCGTTGCAATGAAATTAACACAGTTAAGCAAACGCGATGCTGAAGAATTTTACGCAGTACACAACGAAAGACCTTTCTTTGGAGAATTAGTAGAATTTATGACTAGAGGACCAATTGTTGCTGCAGTTTTAGAAAAAGAAAATGCAGTTAGCGACTTTAGAACGTTAATTGGAGCTACAAATCCTGCGGAAGCAGCAGAAGGAACAATCAGAAACTTATATGCAACTTCTATTGGAGAAAATGCAGTTCACGGTTCTGATAGTGATGAAAATGCAGCTATTGAAGGTGCTTTTCACTTTTCAGGAAGAGAGACTTTCTAAGGAAAATATACAATTTATATAGAGAAGCTTCAATCGTTTGGTTGAGGCTTTTTTTGTTTTTAGATCGCTGACGCTGTTAAATGGTTAGATCGGCTTCGCCTTTTAGACAGTTTCATATAATATTTGAATTTCTGTTTGAAACTTTATTGATACATTTTTAAATTAATAAATAGACATATTAATTTGGATCGCTTGCTTTTGAATTGCTTCGCGTGCCTTCTTAAACAACTCAAAACGTCACTTCGAGTAGTTTTTTGTAATGAAATGAAGAAAAAATGTATCGAGAAGTACTTTGAAACATCTTTGCGAAAGTTTTGATAAAACTTTTGGCAATCTTTTCTTAATGAACAGATTACTTCGTCATACTTCCTTGTAATGACGTTTCAAAGAAATCTAGTTCAGCCTAAAAACTATCGTAAAATCAAAGTTTTAATCAATTCTTTGCCCAAACTTTCATTTAGGTTTTTGATGATTTTATCTTTCCCGTAGCTTAATTCTTGACGCAATACCGCAGAAGATAAAGAAACATATAGTGTGTCGTTTTTTAAAAGTACGTTTGTAGTATAGGTATTTACACCATTTCCCATTACTTTGAGCCAAGCATCACGCGCGTCAATTTTGTCCAATCCGTCTTCCAATCGGTTTTCGGAAACAAAATCTTTCAATACTTCGCTAATGGTTCTGTGTTCGGTGTGTCTTTTTTTCAAAATAAATTATAATTTAAAAATATCGTACGATTGATGAATTTCCTTTACAATACTTTCGGTACGTTCTACATGTGTGTCACTGATAAAAATTTGTCCAAAATCATCATGATTTACCAAAGACATAATTTGTGCAACACGTTGCTCATCTAACTTATCAAAAATATCATCTAACAATAGAATAGGAGTGATATTCGCTAAGTTTTTAATAAAATCAAATTGTGCCAATTTTAAAGCAATCAGAAATGATTTTTGCTGTCCTTGACTTCCAAATTTCTTGATTGGATAAGTTTCAATGGTAAACAATAAATCGTCTTTATGAATTCCTACGCTTGTATATTGTAACACTCTGTCTTTCGCTAGACTTTCTTCCAACAAAGATCGAAAATCTTTTTCATGTAATTGACTTTTATAGCTGATATTAACAATTTCTTTTTCGTTAGAGATTGCATTGTAACGCGTCATAAAAATAGGCAAGAATGCTTCAAGAAACTTTCTGCGTTCCACGTAAATTAATGAACCTAACTCGTGTAATTGATCGTTGTAAATACTTAAAGTATCCGCGTCAAACGTACTATTCAGCGCAAAATACTTCAATAATGAATTTCGTTGCGAGAGTACTTTGTTATAATTGATTAGGTTTTGTAAATAACGTTTATCTGATTGTGAAATTACGCTATCCATAAACTTTCTGCGTGTATCGCTTCCTTCAATAATTAAATCGCGATCAGCAGGAGAAATAATGACAAGTGGTAAAAAACCAATATGTTCAGAAAGTTTGTCGTACGGTTTCCCGTTGCGCTTTACCATTTTCTTCTGTCCTCTTTTTAGCGAACAGATAATATTTTCGTCTCTTTCGGCTTTTTCATACATTCCATCGATCACAAAAAAATCTTCTCCGTGCTTAATATTTTGTGAAGCAACAGGATTAAAATAGCTTTTTCCAAAAGATAAATGATAAATGGCGTCAAGGACATTGGTTTTTCCAACACCGTTATTTCCGACAAGACAATTTATTTTTTGGTTAAAGTCAAAAGAATTCGTTTCAAAATTCTTATAATTGATCAATGATAATTTCTTTAGAAACATGAAAAATAGGGCGTCATTACAATAAAAATGCAAATTATTGAAAAATATCAAATAAATAAGCTTTTAATTCTACTTAAAAATTTTATTTTTGCGCACATTAATATACAATTATGGCAACTTACAAGAAAAGAGGATATAAAGTAAAAACTAAAGTAGAGAAAGAAAAAGATGTTTCTGCTGAAGAAATTGATAGTACAACAGCAGAAGTTTTTAACACTTTAGATGAGACTGCGTCCAAAACGGAAGAATGGGTAGCCGGAAATCAAAAGTATATCTTTATTGGTATAGGTGCGATTGCCGTAGTACTTTTAGGATATTTAATTTATACAAAGTTAATTGCTGCTCCAAACGAGGTAGAAGCATCTAATGAAGTGTATCAAGCAAATGCATATTTTGATCAAGCAACAAACATCAACTTGAACGAAAATATGGCAAGTGGATTGGCTACTAGAGATTCTTTATATAAATTATCATTAGAAGGAGCAGAAGGAAAGTTCGGATATTTGAAAATTATTTCTGAATATGGAGGAACTAATGCTGCAAATCTAGCGAACTACAGTGCAGGAATTGCACAGTTGAACCTTAGAAACTATAAAAAAGCGATTGCGCACTTACAAGAATTTTCATCAGATGATATTATTATTGGTGCAAAAGCAAAAGGTGCAATTGGTGATGCCTTTGTTCAGTTAGAACAAATGGATACTGCGTTAGAATACTATGAAAAAGCATTTAAGCACAGTAAAAATGATGCTACAACTCCTATTTACTTGTTAAAAGCAGGAATTACAGCATTGAGTTTAGAAACTCCACAACCAGCAAAAGCATTAGAGTATTTTAATAGAATTGAAGACGAATATGCTTCTTTTAAAAATACTGTTGATGGTAAAATGCTAGACGTTTACATAGGAAAAGCAGAAGCCTTGAATAACTAATTTATGGCTACAGTAAATAAAAATTTATCGACTTATGATAAAGCTACAATCCCAAATGCGAAAAATTTTCGATTTGGGATTGTTGTTTCTGAGTGGAATGAGAATATAACAGAAGGACTTTGTGAAGGCGCTATTTCAGCTTTGAAAGTGAATGGAGTAACGGAAGACAATATTATCCGTTGGAATGTTCCTGGAAGCTACGAATTAGTATACGGAGCAAAGCATATGCAAAAAACACAACAAGTAGACGCAATTATTGCTATTGGAAGTGTGATACAAGGAGAAACGAAACATTTTGACTTTGTATGTAGTGCGACCGCACAAGGAATTAAAGATTTGAATGTACAATCGGATATTCCTGTTATTTTTTGTGTATTGACAGATAATACGTTGCAACAAGCAATTGACCGTTCTGGTGGAAAACATGGAAATAAAGGTGTAGAAGCCGCTGTAGCTGCGATTAAAATGGCTGCATTGCGTACTCTCGAATAAAAAATTAGAAATTCAGCATTGATCTGAATCAAAATATAAAACCGTTGTAAAAGTTATTTTGCGACGGTTTTTTTGTGAGTGAAGGTTTCTGAATTTATAATTCGAAATTGAAAAACACTATTCTTCTTCTGTAGAAGATTTAGGAAGTTCAAAGAAGCTAAATATAGAGCTGCCATAGCTTTTTGAGAAACTAAAGTTTGCAACATGTGCTAGTTTGGTTTCTTTGGCGTGTTCTATGATTAAGAAACCATCTTCTAAAAGTAAATCTCTGTCAAAAACGAGAGCTGCAATTTTTTCAAACTGTACTTCCGTAAATGCATACGGCGGATCTGCAAAGATGATATCTGACTTCAAATGCGTTTTGTCTAAAAACTTATACACATCACTTTTAATCGCTGTAATATCAAGTGCTAATAAAGCGGCTGTCTTTTTTATATAACTCACACACCCATAATCGCCATCTACTGCAGTGATATTTTCGGTGCCACGCGAAGCAAATTCATAACTAATATTTCCAGTGCCTGAAAACAGCTCTAAGACACTAATTTCATGGAAATAATAATGATTATTCAAAATATTGAAAAGCGATTCTTTTGCTAAATCCGTTGTTGGGCGCACAGGTAATTTCTTTGGCGCTTGCAATCGTCTTCCTTTATGTTTTCCTGAAATAATTCGCATCTAAAAATTTGTTAGCAAAGTGAAATCGTGGTGACTTTTCGGTGTTTCTACCGTTGAATGAAAATCGAAATTGTACGCTTTATTCAAAAAGTTTATATGACGAATATACATATACGTAACTGAATATAAAACATCACTTTTATCAATAGTGCCCAAAAAGTACAATTGTAGCGTATTGGTATTCAATTTTAATTGTTCAACCGTAAACAATAAGTAATAAATAAAATCTTCGGAAGAAGTATATTCAAAAGAATTGTAAAACAATAGCTTCTTTTGTTCAATAACTACAATTTGGAAATGTTCTTTTTGAATGTGTACATATAGCACGGCTTCTTCACTTGTTGTAGCCAATTGAAATATATTTTCTACTAATATAGTGGCAAAATGTTTGTAATGAAACGCGCCATATTTTTCAAAAAATAGATTATTAATATTCACATACGGAATATATACATTTACCATGTCATTATTGGCAATGACATCAAACGTCATATAATCATTTGATAAAATTTTATTATTATATTTTAAGTAATCTGCTAAGTTTTTATCAGAAAACAAAGGCTTTGGTACAAAAGTAGAAAGCGTATTAATGTGACTTACAGTAACCGTTTCAAATGGTTGATTGAGTAATAAAGCTTCTTGCTCAAAAATAGCGACAATTTCTTTTTCTAGCTGTAGCGGATTCGTCACTTCTTCAAACTGAAAATGGCGCAATGCTATAATTTCATTGTCAATTGTATGTAGGATACAAAAAGAAAATCCATTCAGTGAAACCTGAATGGACAATCTTTTATAATTTGTTTGATCTATGTTATTTTTTCTTGCTTGCAATTTCATAGCTTGTTGGCCAGTTTCCGCTATCACTTACTTTATCTAAAGATCCAACATGAACATCAGATCCATCAATCTCATCAACAGAAATAACTCTTGTTTCTTGTCTTAATAAATCTTTATCTAAATCGTGTAATATAATAGTTTTTGGTGCAGAAACTCTAAAAACAGGCGCGTTGTACTTATTAACAGTAACAGAACTTACTTCCATTTTAAAAGTTTCTGTTTTGCTTTCCGCATACGGTACATACTTCATTTTCTTATAACGATCTGATTTTTTGAAAAGTGAATCTCTCACAGGTTTAAAATCAAGAGTATCAATAATTACAGTATCTCTCTGCTTGTCAATTTTATATGTTTTATCGAAATATACATAACTAGAATCTCTTTTCTCAAGAATTGCAAATTCAGCAGTTTCTATAAAATTTTCTAAGTCCTTAAAGTTACGAGCGTAATTTCCTTTGATCGTTTTGTGTGCTGCTTGTGCATCTCTAATATCTTTCAAATTCTCAATAACGGCAGTATAACGCTTTATTTTTTCCTTCTTAAAATTTACAGGCGTCATAATGGATACATAAATTTGATATCCAAAAAACGCAGAAGCGGCCAAAAATACAATTGAAAAAATGGGTCTTAACTTTCTAGGTATCATCTTCTCAATTAAAAATAAAAGACCAATTGCAACAATAAGAGCTACAACTAAAATAATTGGTGTTTTATACGTTGCGAACGAACCTGGTTCTATCACATCTTTATCTTGAGCCAATGCCAATGCTGGCACGAGTAAGAAAGTGATTACGAATAATAAGGCTAAATTGAATTTTTGTTTTACGTGTTTCATCTCTATTATGAATAGTTTTGTTTTAAGAACATCAATATACGCAAATCTACAATTTTTTTTTAATGGTAAAAGTATTTGCCTAAAAAAAGCATGTTATATTTATAAAAAAGCAATTGATAGGGAATCAATCGATTTACTTTTCTATTTTCGCTGTTGAGATTCTGAGAAAATACAATAACTTCAATACTTATGGATGCAACTACATTTTACAAATTATTGAAAAGTAAATTTCCACACGAAGTTACTTTCAAGCAAGATGTAGTTTTACACAAACTTTGCGAGTTTATTTATGGCGATGATCCAGATGCACTATTTCTCTTAAAAGGATATGCCGGAACAGGAAAAACGACAACTATTGGTACGTTGGTTTCACACTTGTGGCACACCAAAAAAAAGTCTGTTTTATTAGCTCCAACAGGACGTGCGGCAAAAGTAATTAGCAATTATTCCAAACGAGAAGCACACACCATTCACCGAAAAATATACTTTCCTAAGAAAGATAAAGGCGGTGGCGTAAGCTTTGTATTGCAGCCAAACAAGCATCGTGATACACTTTTTATTGTGGATGAAGCATCTATGATTCCCGATTCGCCAAGTGACTCTAAACTGTTTGAAAATGGCTCTTTGCTAGATGATTTAATGTCGTACGTATACGCTGGACACAAGTGTAAATTGATTTTAATCGGAGATACAGCACAATTACCGCCTGTAAAATTAGATATTAGCCCAGCGCTAGATGAACGTACGTTGGAATTGAATTACGATAAAAACGTAACACTCATTGAATTAGACGAAGTTGTGCGACAAGATTCCGATTCGGGAATTTTAGTCAATGCAACAAATTTGCGAGAACAATTGCACGATCAATTTTATGCCGAATATAAATTTCAACTAAACGACTTTCCAGATATTGTACGCTTAATTGATGGCTACGAAATTCAAGATGCCATTGGTGATGCGTATTCTGACGAAGGAAAAGAAGAAATGGCAATTATTGTTCGTTCCAACAAAAGAGCCAATATATACAATCAGCAAATACGCAGTCGTATCTTGTTTAACGAGAACGAGTTATCTTCTGGTGATTATCTAATGATTGTTAAGAATAATTACTTTTGGTTGCCACCAACTTCCGAAGCAGGATTTATTGCAAACGGTGATATTGTAGAAGTTTTAGAAATTTTTTCGATTAAAGAATTGTACGGATTTCGCTTTGCAGAAGTAAAAATGCGCATGGTCGATTATCCAAATCAGAAACCACTAGAAACCGTATTGCTTTTAGATACCATTCACGCCGAAACACCTGCATTATCATATGAAGACGGAAATCGATTGTACCAAGAAGTTATGAACGATTACGCAGATGAAACGTCCAAATACAAGAAATTTTTAAAAGTAAAAGGCAACAAATACTTCAACGCATTACAAGTAAAATTTAGTTATGCCATAACGTGTCACAAATCGCAAGGTGGACAATGGAAAACGGTTTTTATTGAGCAACCATACTTGCCAAATGGTGTTGGAAAAGAATACATGCGTTGGCTATATACGGCAATGACACGTGCGCAAGAAAAGCTATATCTCATTGGTTTTTCGGACGATTTCTTCATTTCGTAACAAAATAGTTTGCAGTTGTGATTTTTTAAAAAAGTAAACCGATACTTTAATTTTTCCTATTTTTAAAATTCAAAATCTGTCACATTGTGGGCAGTTGTGATGCAAAATATTTAAAACCAAAAACCAATGCATACCCAATATTACAAACCATCAGGGAAAACAAATTCCAAAAGTTTTCTATATCTATTACTTGCAATTCTCATTGCAGCACCTATTTTAACGGTAGTTTACACGTATGCAGTTTTATACATTCCTATTGTGTATTTGAATGTTGGTTGTGTTATTGGAATTGCCTTCGGATTAGGTTTTGCAGCAAATTTTGTTGTCGGATTAGGAAAAGTACGAAACCAATTGGTGGCAATTCTTTTTGGATTGATCATCGGAATTGCAGGCTTATACTTTAGTTGGATCATTTGGGTATATTATCACTTAAATGCTTCTCCTTATATTGATATTACCCATTTAGAACTTTTAGAAAGTCCCGAAGCACTTTGGGATGTAATTTGGAAAATTAACGAGCAAGGAACTTGGGGAATTGGAAGAAACGCTAATGCATACCTTTCTGGGAGATTGCTAACCACCGTATGGGGTATAGAAGCAATTGCCTTTATTGGAACACCGATATTTTTTGCATTTACAAAAGCAAACGATCCGTATTTGGAAGAAGATGATAATTGGGCAGATACAACTAAAATTGGTCCTTTTGAGTTCATTTTTGATAACGAAATACTAAAAAAACAGTTAGAAGCTAAAAACTACGAACCATTATTGGCAATGGGACCAGCGCTAAATGATCAGCAAAAATCACATGCAATTTTTACTTTATATCACAACAAAAAAAGAACACACGGCAAAGAGTTTTATCTCAGCGTAAGCAATATGAAAGAGCGCATTGATAAAAAAGGACAGCTAAATTTTGATGAAAAAAGAATTATCAATTCTATACGAATTCCAAAAGATGTAGGAACGCAACTGATTGCCAAAATAGGAACTTCCATAGAAGTGCAATTGTAAAAAGTGAACAAAAAGTAGTTTATTTTCTAAATAATCTGTGTCTTCAATAAAACATAATTTAAAATAATTGTATTTTTAACCCGGATTATGTGATTGATTTCTTTTACATACTTCGTTCATAACACCTTAAAATTTCTTCCTTTTGAAAATAATAGCCATGATTCCCGCACGATATGCAGCTTCTCGATTTCCCGGAAAGCTTATGCAAGATTTACACGGAAAAACTGTAATTACCCGAACGTATGAAGCCACCGTAGCTACAGGTCTTTTTGAAGAAGTATTTGTGGTAACAGATAGTGAAATTATTAAAGAAGAAGTGCAAAAAAATGGTGGAAACGTCATTATGAGTCAAAAGGAACACGAATCTGGAAGCGATCGTATTGCAGAAGCCGTTCAAAATGTAACAGCAGACATTGTAATTAACGTGCAAGGAGACGAGCCTTTTACCGAAAAAGCCAGTTTAGAAAAGGTAATTAATGTGTTTTATGAAGATCCCGAAAAGGAAATTGATTTGGCTTCATTGATGGTTGAAATTACAGATTGGGACGAAATTAACAATCCGAATACGGTAAAAGTAATTGTAGATCAGCGTGATTTTGCTTTGTACTTTTCGCGTTCGCCAATTCCGTTTCCACGAGATAAAAATGCAGGTGCTAAATACTATAAACACAAGGGAATTTACGCGTTTCGCAAACAAGCCTTGTTAGATTTTGCAGCTTTGCCAATGCAAATGTTAGAAGCCACTGAAAAAATAGAATGCATTCGCTATTTAGAATTCGGCAAAAAAATAAAAATGGTTACAACGAATGTAGAAGGTGTTGAAATTGACACGCCAGAAGATTTGGAACGCGCAAAAAAAGTGTGGAAATAATGAAATACACTACTGTAAAAGTCATTGCTTTTGATGCAGATGACACACTTTGGGTAAACGAAACCTATTTTAGAGACGCCGAACACAAGTTTGCAAAACTATTATCTGCTTACGAAACCGAAAATACAATTGATCAGGAGTTGTTTAAAATGGAGATGAAAAACCTTGCAACGTACGGATACGGAATTAAAGGTTTTGTATTGTCGATGGTGGAAAGCGCCATTGAACTTTCTAATGGAAAAATTTCAAATAAAGTACTTTCTGAAATTCTAGAAATTGGAAAACAAATGATTTCCATGCCAGTTGAATTGCTTGATGGAATTGAAGAAGTGTTAGAAGAATTGAGTAAAAAATACAGATTATTAGTCTTAACCAAAGGCGATTTGTTAGATCAAGAACGAAAATTAGAAAAATCGGGCTTGACCAAATATTTTCATCATGTAGAAGTGATGAGCGATAAAAAAGAAAAAAATTACAGCGATTTATTGGAGCATCTTCAAATTGATGTGAACGAATTTTTAATGATAGGAAACTCGTTAAAATCGGATGTATTGCCAATAATCAACATAGGAGGAAAGGCGATTCATGTACCATTTCATACGACTTGGCTGCATGAAACAGTTTCTCCAAATGAAGAATCTGATGCATATGATGTCGTAAAAAACATCACAGAAGTGTTAAACTATTTGTAATGAAGAAGCTAGATTTACAAAACTGGAATCGTAGAAAGCATTTTGAGTTTTTTAATACGTTTCAAGATCCGTTTTTTGCTGTTGCCGCGCCAATGGACGTCACCAAAGCGTACGAATTTGCAAAAGCTTCTGGAGTTAGTTTTTTTGCGGTGTATATGCACGATTGTATGAAAGCGATTAATGATGTGGAAGCATTTCGGTATCGAATACAAAACGAAAATGAAGTGGTGATACATGAGGCTATTCACGCGTCAGCGACGATTATGCGACCAGATCATACGTTTGGATTTTCATTTATTGATTATGATGTCGATTTTGAAAAATTCAAGCAGAATTTAGATAAAGAAAAAGAACGAATTATACATTCTGACGAATTGTTTCCGCCCAAAAACACAGAAGATTGTGTATATGTTTCGGCATTACCTTGGGTACGTTTTACAGGACATAAAGAACCTTTTCACGGAAAAAAAGAATCGGTTCCAAGAATTGCTTTTAGTAAAATGGAAGCTGTAAACGGTAAAAAAGTGCTGACCGTTTCCGTTTCAGTAAATCACGCCTTGATGGATGGCTATCATGTTGGGCAGTTTACCGAAAAATTTCAAGAATATTTGCTAAAACATAAAATAAGTTAACGTACATATTTATATTTACAACATTAAACCAACTAACTATGCAGTATAAAAACTTTCCAATGGTTCCCAGAGTGATCTTCGGAAGAGGAAGTTTTAACCAGATACAGGAAATTTTAACACCAAAGCGTGTCAATACAAAAGCGCCGTTTATCTTTTTGGTAGATGCTGTTTTTGAAAATAATCCGTGGTTGATAGATAGAATTCCACTTCGTTTTTTAGATCAAATTATTTTTGTTTCGGCAAATGAAGAACCCAAAACTTCTCAAGTTGATGCGTTGGTGGAAGAATTGAAATCACGCTTTACCGAAAATCCGTCTGGAATTATCGGAATTGGTGGTGGAACATTGCTTGATATGGCAAAAGCCGTTGCAATTATGTTGACTAATGAAGGAAGTGCAGCCGATTATCAAGGTTGGGATTTGGTAAGTACGGAAGCTGTGTATCATGTCGGAATTCCGACAATTTCAGGAACTGGTGCCGAAGTTTCACGTACAACCGTGTTGACTGGACCAGAAAAGAAATTGGGAATTAATTCAGATTATACACCTTTTGATCAAGTGGTTTTAGATCCAGAATTAACGCGTGGTGTTCCGCAAAATCAATGGTTTTACACGGGAATGGATTGTTATATTCATTGTATAGAATCGCTCACAGGAACGTATTTGAATGCATTTAGCCAGAGTTATGGCGAAAAAGCACTTGAATTATGTCGCAATGTATTCCTAGAAAAAAACGTGCGCGATGAAGATTCTGAAGATAAATTAATGATGGCTTCTTGGCACGGCGGAATGAGTATTGCCTATTCGCAAGTTGGTGTTGCACACGCCATGAGTTACGGACTTTCGTATCTACTTGGAACAAAACATGGAATTGGAAATTGTATCGTTTTCAATCATTTAGAAGAATTTTATCCGCAAGGTGTTTCGGAATTCAAAAAAATGGTTCGCAAGCACGATATTGACATTCCAACAGGACTTTGTAAAGATTTGACCGATAAGGATTTTGATAAAATGATTGATATTGCGCTGATGTTAGTTCCTTTATGGGAAAATGCATTGGGTAAAAACTGGCAAGAGATCATTACGCGTGAGAAATTGAAGAATATGTATATGAAGATGTAAGATTTTTTTAGATCGTTTCGCTATCAGAAACGGCTTCGCCTGTTAGAATTTTAGAAGCGCTTTGCTTTTAGATTTGTTTTTTTGTTGATTCGTTAATTTGATCTTCAAAACGTCACTTCGAGTGATTTTTGATAAAAAATTGTATCGAGAAGTACTATGAATTAATTCTGTCATTTCTGCGTAGGCATTAATCTCAAAGAGATTTTGTATCGAGAATTACTATGAAACGTCTTTGCGAGAGTTTTACAAAACTCGTGGCAATCTGTTTCAAAGAAAAATAAGATTCTCTTAGTTACAGATTGCTTCACTACGTTCGCAATGACGAATTAAAATTTACAATAGGATGTTTTTTAGAATCATCAATTAAAAAAGAACTCCTCCATAGTTACAATATCCAACCAACCCGATTTTCCGTTCTTGATGATTTTAAAGAAAATTCCAGTATCTATTTCTAGTAATTCATATCTTGGTTTTTTGTGATGCGGAAAAATTCCTATTTTATTATTTTTATAAAAAAGAATTCTGCTTTCGTAAATTTTTATATCATCATATTTTATAGAGAGTTCTTTCTTTGCGCTAATTAGTTTGGGTGTTTTGTGGATGATCTTTTTTTGAATTCCGTTTGTAATTGTATCTCGAATAGAATTTTGGTCATCCATTTCGTAATCATAGGAAAATAAACCATACGAATTGTTCGTCTGTACTTTAATATATTCAGGATATTTTGACTGTCTTCCTTTATTTTCATCCCAGTACTTGTGTGTTGTATTGTCTAAAAAAGTAACGTTGCTTTTGTTTTTAATATTCGTAAATACAAATTCTCTAGTTTGATGATACGTTCTTGCCAATCCGCCATGTGCTATTTTAATGCTATGATTGTATCTATTATTAGTATTGTGAAGCAATTCGTATTTAATGTCGTTTACCGTTCCGCAAACTATACTTTTAACATGGGTAGTTCCTGAGTTTTCTCCTAAATAATTATAATATGCAGGACCATTAGTTGTCAATATTTCTAATTCATCATTGTGTAAATGCACTTTTTTAAGATTCGGAATGTCTATTTTTTTCAACAAACTCGTATATACAGTATATTCATCATCTTTTTTTCCAACAATGTAATATTCGTTGTCTGTGATGGTGTCAAAAGCGATTCCTAAAAGATCATTTCCGTAATGATCAAAAATTCGAAACTGATTTCCATCTTTTATTTTTTGATAGAGTTGAGAAAAATAAAACTCGTAAAATTCATCTTTTTGTGTGATGAAATATTTATTTTTTTGAATAGGAATGATTTCTAGAATTTTTTCATCTTCACATAGTACAAGTGGATTCTGTCTGTTATTGATAGGTATAATTGTAAAATCGATATTACTATCATCATTTAATAGAATGATTTGTTTATCATTTCCAAAATCTAGAATAACTGGTTGATACCAAACAGCATAAAAAACGTCCCATTGTGACTGTTCAGGATGTCTGTATTCTTCTACTGCCTCTAGATCATAATAAGTAGCAAAATTCTGGTCAGAAAATTTTAAAATAGCATGTTCCTCTTCTTCAATGTCTTCTGCTTTAATTTCCCATTCCGTATGTTTTAAGTCGTTAAAACCATTTGGTTTCAATTGATTGACAGTAACAAATTTTTCATATTCACGGTTAATTTCCGCTTGTGTATATGTATAATCATCACGATCAATATGTATCTTACTAGAACGGCGACCATGCTTATGACTGTTAAAATCTATGTCAACTGCCTTAAATGCATCTTCGCCAACTTTCTCATAAAGCATAAACGATTCATGGTCGTAAGCAATCAAATCAATATTAGGAACTTTCACCACGTGTTGTGCATCCATCATCACACAGAAAAAAACAATGAAGAAAAAATTACAGAATACTATTTTTAGGTTGTTCATTAAAGAATTATTTATAAGCTAAAATTAGCCATTGCAAATGCTATAAAAAACAAAGAATATGTAAACACACCTTTTGAGTGAGTAAACATATTCTTTGTGCTATTGTGTAATTTTATTTTTTAGAACAACGTATATCCGAAAATAATAGCAAAACTACTGTAATCTTTTGTTGTTAAAAATGGATTGTTAGGAAGTAATTCTCTTGGTGTCTTGTATCTAAATTCGACACTATATTTATTGTCATATTTATAACCAATCCCAAAAGCAAGATTTCCTTTAGGTGATATTTTTGTATCTAAAATTTCTCTTTGTTCGGCATACAATTCATCATTTAAGGTAATATTAAACATGTAAAGCGCGTTGAAAAATAGTTTAGAAGAATCATTAATAAACGAGTAATGACGTATTCCTAGCGGGATTTCAACTCCAGAATAATCAATAATAGCATTGGTAGTTCTGGTTGCAGAAGTAGTTTGTAAATAAATAAACTCTTGCTCGCCACTATATGAAATATAAGTTGGTTCAATTACAATAGCCCATTTATTTCTGTTGAAATTTAAGATGAATTCAGCTTCTACACCAAATTGAAAACCAGTTTTCTCTTCAAAATTTAGTTCATAACTAGGAGCAAAATTACTTTTTACATCAGCTGAAGCAAAGTTAACTCCGGGTTTTATAGATATATTGAAACGATCTCTTTTAATTCTTGCTTCATAATTCACAATACCAGTTCCTTTGCAATCATTGTATAATTTGAAAAACTTTATGAGGCTTGATTTGGTGTAGTTTGCATTTTTAATCTTTTTTCTAAGATCTCCACAATCAAGAGCATCCCATAATTGTCTTCTAAATTGGTTATTTTCTCCAATACGTGATTCTGTAGCCATGTATTTTTTATACACCAATTGTTGTACATCTACATTGTTACTTTTAATAAAATATTTTCTTAGATTTCCATTAATGTATGAATACAAAGAAGCTTCTCCTTCAATAAGTGTTTTTAAAAAAAGTTGTTGGGTTTCCCATCTTGGTTGATCGGAACTTTCCAAGTCATTTAAGTTTTGATAGGAAACATCAATAGCTACCGTAAATCGCTCGTATTTGGCAGCATTGTATATTTCAAAAGCCTGTACTTTTTTAATAGTTGTAGTTTGCTTTTCTCCATTTTCAGAGAGTTTATACTGAAATTCGGTCGGATTGTTTTTCCAATCAACGTTTTTAATATAACAATCAATTTTTGCTCCTGAATTGTCAATATAATAGCCTTTTTCAAAGTTGATTTGTGCAAAAGTAACTATGCTAACGCACAAAAATAAAATGGTAATAACTTGTTTTCTCATAAAAGAAAGTTGGTTTTGTAATGAATGAAAATGTTTTTTATATGTAGCAGCTATTTCAAATACGTTACATAATTTGGGGAAGATATTTTATAACTAATTAATTATTTGGTGTCGGAATTGCGTCAATTTCACCTTTATCATTGTTAGTGGCATCAATCAAAAGTATCGTTCCTAATGCTACCGCAGTTGCTATTCCTAAATTAAAAAGGTAGATGCTTTTTTTCGTTTAATGGATTTAATCTCGTTAACAGGAAAATTAATAGCCGTTTTATTCACAGTAAACATGACAGAATCATTCGTTTGTGAAATGTACTTGCCATCAATTTCCTTTCCGCCACGGTGCAATTCAATAAGGTATCGTTTCTTTACTTCTAAATTGTCAACACTAGCAGTTTTGTAGCTATAACTGCTTTGAAAAAAAATATAAAGGTACAAAGAGAAGTATTTTTTGCTTCATAAAATCATCGGTTTGTCACAAATATAACGAGTATGATGTAAAAAACTATTTATAATTGTGATCAATTACGAATTCAGTTTCTCAAAAATTGTATTCATTATATAAAATTATGGTGTTTAAATGCGTAAATACGGAATTCATCTAAAATACAGATTAAGTCCTAATTAAATAGTTCAATTCTTGAAACTTCACTAACTTTACAAACCTATTAAAAAGCTATAATAATTAAAAAAGTTTCCCCAAATGATGCGAGCGATATACAAATTCATTTACTTCAAACTTATGGGTTGGAAGATAAAAGGTTCATTTTCCAAAGAAGTGAAAAAGCACATTATTGCAGTTGTTCCTCATACTAGTTGGCACGATTTTTATGTTGGTTTAATGCTTCGTAGTATTACGAAAACTAAAATTAATTATGTAGCTAAAAAAGCACTTTTTCGTTTTCCGTTTGGGTGGTATTTTCGTTGGACAGGCGGCGCACCAATTGACAGAACACCTGGGCAAAATAAAGTACAAGCTATTGCAGCCGTATTTGAAGGAAAAGAAGAATTTAGACTTGCACTAGCACCCGAAGGAACGCGTAAATTTGTAGAAGAACTCCGCACAGGATTTTACTATATTGCCAAAGAAGCAAAAGTTCCTATTGCTTTGGTAGCGTTCGATTTTGGAAAGAAGGAAATTAAAATTGACAAGCTATTTTATCCAACAGACGACATGAAAGCTGACTTCGCTTATATTTATAACTTTTATAAAGGTGTTGTTGGAAAAGTTCCTGAAAAGAGTTTTGGCTACAATGCGTAAGCTATATTGCATATATATCTTGTTTTTTTGTGTACAACTTGTTAGTGCACAGCAATCTACAAAAGGTACTATTGTAACACCTTTTAAAATTAGTGAACGATACTTATCAGGATTAGATATTCCGCAAGTACGCTTGAAAGCACATCCGAAAAGAATGTATTTTCAAAAACGAATTTACAAAGGTTCTGAACTCAGTATTTTTATCTTATCTAGCGAAACGGCAACGAATACTATAGATAAATTCTCAATTGATGAATATGTTTTTTATCTAAAAGGAAAAGCCGAAATTGAGTTGCAAAACGGAGAAAAACAAACGTTTCTTTCGGGAGATCATGTTTGTGTTCCCAAAGGATTTTCGGGCAATTGGACAAACAATGGCGGAAATCAATATCACTTAGAATTATCGGTTATTTCAAATAAAAGAGCTCCAAAAGAAGCGGTTTCAACTCCTGCAAAACCTTTTTTATTAGGTGAAGAACGCTTATCTGGAATTGGAGAAATACCGCAAAAACATACGTTATTTTCTGGTGTGGAATTGACAATGAAAACTGTAACAGAAAAGCCAGAAACGAAAGAAATACTAAAAAATACACAAGAACAATTTATACACGTATTAGACGGAATTGTGACAATTACTCCTAAAAACGGAAAGGCACAAATCTTTTATCGTAATGATTTTTTTGTATTGCCAAAAGGATTTTCTGGAACTTGGAAAACGGAAGCGCAACATACATTCCGAATGTTGGTTGTAACTACTACATAACGTTTATTGATGCTCCCAAGAAGCTTCATCACTTTTATTACTTGGCGATAAACCCAATACTTCACCAGCAGTATTGACGCCTAAACCTAAAACGGTTCTGTTAGCATAATTAAAATAGGAAACCACTTGATTGACTTCTAAAATCTCACCATCGTCGTACCCAAAACGGCGAAGTGTATCAATATCATCGCGTGTCAAATCTGCGGCAGCGAACGTCAATTTTTGCGCATAATGAACCAACGACATTTCTTTTTCAGACAAAATACTGGCTAACGAGTTATTTTCAATATGCTTTTTGATGGAATCGGCTTTTGTATCATCACCTAAAAAACGCTTCATACCTGCAAAATGATGTTCATAACAATAGTCGCATTTATTAATGAAACTCGTGTATGTACCCAATAATTCTAAAAACCAATTTGGAAACGTATTGTTGGAATGATGTAAGGTGTTTTTGTACAAACTCATGTGTCCTGTCAACGTGTGCGGACGCAAACTGTGAATGCCCAACACATTATCAATTTGATCGTTTGGACCTTTTATTTTGCTGTAAATTGATTTGAGTTTTCCTGTTGCTTTCTCGAACGGAATCATGTGTATCCAACTCATAAATTATATTTTTCGTTTCTTCAATTTAATCTCTTTCGGTTGCTCTTTCTCTTGTCCAATAGCGCCTGGAAAGGACAAATTTGTGCTCGAATAAATAGTTCCGAACGTATAATTAGCGTTGTATACTTGCGAAATGGCATCAATAACTTGCGCGTCTGAAAGTTCTTTTAATGGATGAATAAAAACGGACCAAATAATAGCATCAGAAATGGCGTATTTTACATCTAAAGCCGTGTGAAAATTTGCTGTTAAACAGTTTTTTAAAATCGTTTCGTCTACGTTTGAAACTTCTGTGATGGGTGACATAATTCGCATTCTATTATTTTTTTCATCTGTCAAACATACAAAAAGCTTGTCATTAATAGCAAAACGCCAATTTCCAGTTTGTCTTTGAATGGTATCCGCATGTTTCGTTAAAATTTCGCCTAATTTCGTATTGTTCATGTTTTGTGCAGACAGCCAACTGAAACTCAACATAAAAACGGTAATCACAAGTATTTTTTTCATCGGATTGGTTTTAAAGATATAAGATTCAGTCGAACTAAAATATAAAAACAAACAAACAAACTACGCAGCACAATGGAAAAAGATAAATTATAGAATCAAATTTGCTCTTGAAAGTTATTTGTGTATTTTTGACGCTAAATAAATAATTAAAAATAAAAGTGAAACCAACAGTAAAATATGGAATTGTAGGATTTAGCAGAAATCAGTTTGATCAAAAAGCTGCGCATGAGATATTACAAAACGAATTTCAGAAAATAAAAGAAAAACATACTGACGAAACCGTAGAAATTGTAAGTGGTTATACAAATTCTGGTGTTCCAAAAATTGCGTATGAATTGGCTGAAAAATTCGATTTTGTAACTGTAGGTTTTTCAGCAAAACAAGCGTTGCGAGTTCGAAGTGGCGTATATCCTGTGAAGAAGAAAATCATCAGAGGAAATCGGTTTGGTGCTGAATCGGAAGACTTTGTACGTTATATCGATGCGTTAATCAGAGTTGGCGGCGGTATACAAAGCAGACACGAAACGGAATTATTTAAAACCTTGCATGCGGATACACTAAACGACTCCATTTTAAAAGAATTTGAAGTGGATTGGTATCGGAAATAATACGTGTTTTCAGGTAGTTTTTATATATTTATCAAAAGAATAAACATGAAACAAACGGAAAACTTGTATAAGCGAGCAAGAAAACATAATTGGGATGATGGATATACGAAATTGTATAAAATCCTTGAAAATAAAAATTGTGACAAAGGTATTGCGCTGATGATGTATTGGTTTTCTTCTCCAAAATATTTCACCAAATTTGAAAACGAAGAAGAATGTCCTTCATACAATCGAGATAATTACAAGTTTGTGAAGCATGTTGAAAAAATTTATCCAACAATTGAAAAAGAAATCATAAAATACGATCCAGCAGATGATGGCATGTTAGGAAGAGATAGTGAAATTATTAAATCTCCAATTCCAGAAATCATGTTTGTTCCTACAAATGGTATCATTGATTATAAAGATATCAATCCGTATTCGTGAGGAAATTTATTTTTAGATATTCAAAGATACTATTGAATCAATTCCAATCTTGACTCCAAGAGCAAAGAGCGATCTAGATTCTTTATTCAAAAAAAACTTATTCGTCAATCAAAATCTCTAACAATTGAATAGCAGCTTCACTAATCTTTGTTCCAGGACCAAAAACGGCTACTGCGCCAGCAGCAAACAAAAACTCATAATCTTGATGCGGAATAACACCGCCAACAATGACCATAATATCTTCTCGACCGTATTTCTTTAACTCTGCAATTACTTGCGGAACCAAGGTTTTATGTCCAGCCGCTAACGAAGAAACCCCTAAAATATGTACATCATTTTCCATGGCTTGTTTGGCAGCTTCGGCAGGCGTTTGAAACAAAGGTCCAATATCTACATCAAAACCAACATCAGCATACCCTGTAGCAACTACTTTTGCGCCTCTATCATGTCCATCTTGCCCCATTTTCGCAATCATAATTCGCGGTTGTCTACCTTCTAATTCAGCAAATTTTATAGCCAATTCTTTTGCTTTCTGAAACGAACTATCGTCTTTAATTTCTTTGCTATACACGCCTGAAAATGATTTAATTTGTGCTTTATATCTTCCAAAAATAATTTCAAGTGCATCTGAAATTTCACCTAAAGTTGCACGTTTACGCGCTGCATCAACTGCTAATGCAAGTAAATTTTCTTTACCAGATTTTGCCGCTGTTGTCAGTTTCTCTAACGCTTCTGTAACTTCGGATGTGTTTCGGTTTTTCTTCAATTCGTCCAAACGCGCCAATTGTGCATTCCGAACTGTTTGATTGTCTACTTCTAATATATGTAAAGGATCTTCTTTGTCAAGTCTATATTTATTAACACCCACAATTACATCTTGTCCAGAATCGATTCGTGCTTGTTTTCGTGCCGCCGCTTCTTCAATGCGCATTTTCGGAATTCCCGCTTCAATAGCTTTCGTCATTCCGCCCAATTCCTCAACTTCTTCAATCAGTTGCATGGCTTTCTGCGCTATTTCGTCTGTCAATTTCTCCACATAATAACTTCCTGCCCACGGATCAACCGTTTTAGTGATTTTGGTTTCTTCTTGCAGGTAAATTTGTGTATTACGTGCAATCCGTGCAGAAAAGTCCGTTGGTAACGCAATAGCTTCATCCAAGGCATTGGTATGTAAACTTTGCGTGCCACCAAAAGCTGCTGCCGCCGCTTCAATACAGGTTCTAGCAACATTATTAAACGGATCTTGCTCCGTTAAACTCCAACCACTTGTTTGACAATGCGTACGTAAAGAGAGTGATTTTGGATTTTTCGGATTGAATTGTTTTACCAATTTTGCCCACAACATTCTTGCAGCTCTCATTTTGGCAATTTCCATAAAATGATTCATTCCAATTGCCCAGAAAAAAGAAAGGCGAGGCGCAAAGGTATCAATGTCCATTCCTGCGGCAAGTCCTTTACGAATGTATTCCAAACCATCTGCCAGCGTATATGCAAGTTCAATATCGCAGGTGGCGCCAGCTTCTTGCATGTGATATCCGGAAATACTAATACTGTTGAATTTTGGCATATTTGCCGATGTATATTCAAAGATATCAGAGATAATTTTCATGGATGGCGATGGCGGATAAATGTACGTATTACGCACCATAAATTCTTTTAAGATGTCATTCTGAATCGTTCCAGCTAAATTTTCAGGCAATACACCTTGTTCTTCCGCTGCCACAATATAAAATGCCATAATTGGTAAAACGGCACCATTCATAGTCATGGAAACGGACATTTTATCGAGTGGAATTTGATCGAAAAGAATTTTCATATCTTCAACAGAATCAATGGCAACTCCGGCTTTTCCAACATCACCAACTACACGTTCATGATCACTATCATAACCGCGATGTGTTGCCAAATCGAAGGCAACTGACAATCCTTTTTGTCCTGCTGCTAAGTTTCTTCTATAAAAAGCATTGCTTTCTTCTGCGGTAGAAAATCCTGCGTATTGGCGAATTGTCCAAGGTCTGCGCACGTACATTGTAGAATACGGTCCGCGAAGATTGGGTGCAATTCCTGCTACAAAATCAAGATGTGCTACATTTTCAATATCTTCTTTGCTGTATGAAGCTTTTACTTCAATATTTTCTGCTGTGGTAAATGAAGCAGTAGTTTTTGGTTTTTCAAACGTTTTCGTGACGTTATCAAGTGTAATATGTTGTATATCTTTTCTGCCCATTTTATAGTCTTATTTTTTGAAAGTACGCATCAAAATCATACGCCTTTTTGGAGTTGAAACTTAATACAAATGTCTTTCCTTTTTGGTTTGCCACATAAAAGTAGGTATAAATTTGTACATCTTTACCAGTTACCAAATCGTGTCCTTTGTATAAAAAGATGGCTCTAAAAATTCGATCACGTCCTTTTTTTATAATTCCTGCGCGACTAAAAGAACTTTGTAAACCTAACACTCTACCATTTTCTTTGTGCTGCCTGTTCAATAATTGCAGCAGCGTTTGCGAAATAGATTTGTCTATCTCAATATGCGGAATAGACATGTAGGCAACATCAATTTCCAGATCTTCACTTCGCATGATATACGACTTATCGGGTCCGTATTTCATATTTAAGTAGCGAGCACGTTCTATCTCTCGAATTTTAGGATCTTCAATACTATTTACGAATCCTTTGTATTCATTCAAGGAAAATAATTTTACTTTTTCAGGAACAAAAAGGTAAATGTTTTCACTTTCTAAGTGAATGTATTTTCCAGGCACATTTTTGTTAGAAACAGCAATATGTTTGTCATCTTCACATTGAATGAAGAAAAAACTGAGTAGTATTATATATATCGTTTTATTCATTCTTAAGTCTTTCTTTTTCTATTTTAGTTGCCAAACGCCTAACACCAATTGGAATTACTACTACTTTTTCAACTTCAATTTTTGAAAAAGGTGTTATTTCCAAATCGTGTTTCATACGATCTTTAGGATTTGGATATTTGTTAGTTCCTAAGAGTATTTCCTTTCCTTCGTCAAATAATGCTTGCTCTTTTGCAGCACTTTCTTTTATTTTACGTTGTATTGTTTCTGCTTTGAGTTGTTTTAAGAATCCGCCATTGGCTTCAATATCTTTAAACAACGTAAGTGCTTTTTCGGCAAGTTGCTGCGTGATGCTTTCTATATAATACGAACCTTCGGTTGGATTGTCTGTTTTATCAAAATAGCTTTCATCTTTTAAAACGCGCAATTGATTTCTTGAAATACGATCGCCAAATTCATTTGCATGATGATACAACGCATCGTACGGAAGATTGTACACAAAATCAGCACCACCTAAAACGGCACTCATGCATTCGGTTGTAGTTCGCAACATATTTACATTATAATCATACAGCGTTTTATTACGTTTTGAAGGTGAAGCAATAATGATACAGGCTTGTTGTATGTTATATTCTTTTGCCAATACGCTCCATAAATGTCGTAAGGCTCTCAATTTTGCAATTTCGAAGAAATAATGTGTACCAACTGTTACTTTAAACGTGATTGTGTTTGTAATGGTTGAACCAAAGTGATTCAAGTATTCATTTGCATGTGCAAGTGCGTAGGCAAGTTGTTGCACCATTGTTGCGCCTGCGTTTTGGTAGGTATCCAAGCGAACAGTAAGTACGCTTTTGAGATCATCAAACGTAAGGATTTGTGCTAGCGCTTCATGATCTTTCGTAAGATTCTCAAACCAATTTCCTGTGGAAGCTAAGTTTCCTATCAAATCAACTCCAATGGTGATACTTGCAGCGTTCTCTTTCGCGAAAGCGTGAATATCTGAACAATACGAAACCGACAAAAAGTCCATTTCAATATGAATAGGAACAGTTTGCACGTCAATATCAGCAAGCATTTCAGTGATAGTAACGTCTTCATTTGTAATTTGTAACACGACACTTTCGGCGCCTCTTGCCAATACATCTTTAATCGTATTATTTGCTTCACTAGCATTTGTAACTTCAATGTGTTGCGTTACTTTCCAATTGGTTGTTTTTGTTGTTATAACTTGTGTTTCGCCAAAATTTTCACGGTGATAAAAAGGCGTAATATCAATACCTTCGTGTGTTGCTGTTACTAAGGTTTCGTTGTAATCGGCACCTTTAAGATCGACTTGTATTTTTTGTTTCCATTGCGCTGCTGAAACAGCATCAAATTCGTGAAATAGTGACTTACTCATTGGTGGTTGTTTTTATGCTGTCCTCGTATTCGATGATATAAATAACTTCGTTTTCTTTTTTCATATAAAAGTGTTCGCGCGCAAATTTTTCTAGTTCTTCTAGGCTTGAAAACTTTAGAATGTTTTTATTATCATTTTCGGAGGATTGATTTAAGTTCGCTTTTTGCTCCTCTAAAAGTTCAATTTGTTTGTTGAGTTCTTTGTGTGTAAAAAACCAAGAATTTGCATCTAAAAATAGCATCCATACAATAAATATGGCTGAGATAATGATGTATATATTTTTGAACTTGTTCAGTTTCATGTTTTCAAGCGAGCTGTTGTAGTTTTATACGTGTAAATGTACTAAATATTAGGATAATCGTTCACTAATAATTGTGCGCACAATATCTACGGCTACGGTATTGTAGCGATTGTTTGGAATTATAATATCAGCAAACTCTTTTGTAGGCTCAATAAACTGTTCGTGCATTGGCTTCAATGTGGTTTGATATCGTGCTAAAACTTCGTTAATATCGCGTCCACGTTGTGTGATATCGCGTTTTATTCTTCGGATGAGACGTTCGTCAGAATCGGCATGTACAAAGATGTTTATATCAAACATTTTACGTAATTCTGAATTCGTTAAAATTAAGATTCCTTCCACAATCATCACTTTTCTTGGTAATGTGTGAATGGTATCGCCAGTACGATTGTGTTTTACAAACGAATATACAGGTTGATCAATTTCGTTTCCTTTTTTTAACTCTTTTAAATGTTCACATAACAAATCAAAATCAATTGATCGTGGATGATCAAAGTTGATTTTTGTACGTTGTTCATAATTTAAGTGTGAAGTATCGTTGTAGTAAGAATCTTGAGAGATGACTCCAACTTCATTTTCGGGTAATTGTTTTATAATTTCGTTTACTACTGTAGTTTTTCCGCTTCCAGTTCCTCCGCCAATACCAATAATGAGCATATATTTCGTGTTTTTTAGATGCTACAAAATTAAGTAAATTATTCATTATTGTTATAGAAAAGAGTTTAGATCGTTTCGTTGTTAGAATACAGCTGTTTTGAAAGTGCGTAATTGTATAAAAATGAATGCTTTAGAATCTGATTTCAATCGTGAAATATTACTTTTTAAATGTTGTTAAACCATTAATATCATTTGATTTGAAGTGTTTTTTAGATTTTGATTTTATACTATTGAAAATTATTTTAAAAATAAATAGTTTTTGCTTTTCTGTTAAGAGAAAAGCTCTATATTTGCAATCCAATTTTAGATAACTTTTTCGGGGTGTAGCGTAGCCCGGTTATCGCGCCGCGTTTGGGACGCGGAGGTCGCAGGTTCGAATCCTGCCACCCCGACTAAAATTAATACCAATAGAAACTAAAACCTTGTAAGTCGTATGATTTACAAGGTTTTATAGTTTTTGAGTAATCATAAGAATTGAATCAATATGATTTAATTCGGTTAACAATTCGGTTAACACATTTAAAACTAATAAAGTGTGAACCGAATTAAGACTTAAAACATTATAATTGAAATAGTTGATTTGACTTTCGTCTAAAAATTAGTTTAACTAAAAAGACGACAACTATGCAATCACAAACAAATTTTAACCTATTATTTTGGGTTAATGCTTCGCGAGCAAAAAACAATCAAGTTTCTGTTTATGCAAGAATAACGGTAAATGGTAAACGAGCTAACATTAGCCTAAAAAGAAAAGTAGTTGTTTCCGAATGGAATTCTAGTAAAGGACGAGCAAGAGGAACAAAACAAGAATCACGATTATTAAATCGGTATTTAGACCAAGTTAATAATAGAATTTTTGAAGCTTATAATGAACTAGTAAAAGAAAAAGCCTTTATCTGTGCTCAATCTATTAAAGCTCGTTTTTTAGGGGAAGATAACGAAGAATATTCTTTATTAACATTAGTAGATTACCATAATACCCAAATGAGTGAGTCATTAACTTATGGTACTTTAAAGAATTACTTTACTACTCAAAAATACATTAAGCTATTCCTTTCTAAAAAGAAAATACAAGATATCTATTTATCACAACTTACGTTTCGATTTTTAGTTGACTTTGAAAAGTTTTTACGCTCGTATGTTCCAGAGGACCATCAAAAAAAAATGGAAAACAATACAGTAATGAAGCATATTCAACGACTTCGTAAGATGGTAACATTAGCGTATAAGATGGAATGGATAAACAAAGATCCTTTTATAAAATTTAAACCAACTTATATTAAGAATGAACGTGAGTTTTTAAGAGAAGATGAATTACAGAATATTATTATAAAAGAATTTGAAATAGAGAGGTTAACTCTCGTTAAGGACTTATTTGTTTTCAGTTGTTATACAGGTTTATCGTATATAGATGTTATGAACCTCAACTATGATAATATTGCAATTGGTATAGATGGCGGTAGATGGATAATTACAAGCAGACAGAAAACTCACAATAAAGTTAAAATACCTATTTTGCCTATGGCTGAAGAATTAATTGAAAAATATAAAGAGCATATTAAAACGAAGAAAACAAAAACTTTATTCCCTAATATTTCAAATCAAAAACTAAATTCTTACCTAAAAGAAATTGCAGATTTATGTGGCATTAAAAAGAACCTCACTTTTCATATTGCTAGACATACCTTTGCAACAACTATAACTTTAAGTAATGGTGTGCCAATAGAAACGGTTTCAAAACTTCTAGGTCATACTAAAATTGCAACTACTCAAATTTACGCAAAAGTTATTGAAAGAAAGGTTAGCGAAGATATTAATGCTCTAAAAAGTAAACTAAAAAAAATAAATCTTGAAAAAAAGTTAGGTTAAACTAATGTATTAAATTCTATATGATTTTTGTTAAATGTTGCGACAGAATTTTAATATTTTTTGATTGTAGTTGAGTTTCTTCATTAATATAAAATAATCAATTACATTTGTTATTTTATAGTAATTCTATGCAAAAATTATTTATTGCTTTATTGTTTTTCAATATATTACACTCAAATAATGAATTAGATTCATTATCAATACAACTTGAAAAAGAAATACAAAAAAAAGAATTTTACGATAAACAAAAAGAGGGAAGAATACAATCTCTTATTGAATTATGTAATAAAACAAATAATCTTAAAGAGCAATATAGAATAAGCAATGCCATTTTTGAAGAATATCAGTTTTATAGTTTCAACGAAGCACTTCAGTACATTGAAAAAAACATTCAAATAGGTAAAAAACTTAATAATCATTTATTACTGGATGAAGCAAAACTTAAAATGGGATTGCTTTTGGTTAATACAGGTCGATTTAAAGAGTCTATTGATGCTTTAAGTGAAATAGACCGAAACTCGCTTCCTGAATCATTAATTAATGACTATTTCATTGCTCAAAAAGAAGGTTATTCTGGTCTGGCGTATAATACTGCAGTAAACAGTAATAGATTAATTTATTCAAAACTATATACAGCATACCAAGATTCTTTATATTCTAGATTAAAACCAAATAAAGAAGATGCTTTAAGACTGAAAGAAAAGCAATATAGGGATAGTCGTAATTTGGATATGGCTTTTAAAATTAACTCGCAAAGGCTAGAAAAAGTGCAAATGGGTTCTAGATTATTCTCTTTAATCAATTTTGAAAGGTCTTTATTGTATGAGTTGAAAAACGAATTCACCAAACAAAAAGAATATTTAACGCTTTCTGCTATATCAGATATTCAAGCATCTGTAAAGGATAATGCTTCAATGGGTACATTAGCAAAAATTCTTTTTACAGAAGGAGATATAGACAGAGCGCATCAATACATAAATTTTTCTTACGATGATGCAGAGTTTTATAATTCGCGATTACGCTTTGTAGATATAGCTAATAATATGCCTTTAATCACAAAAGCATACGAGCAGAAAACTGCAAAACAAAAACATAAACTAGAGTATTCGCTAATGTTTATTAGTGTTTTAGCTGCATTTTTATTAGTAGCAATTTACTCTGTTTACAAGCAAGTAAAAAAAGTTTCACGTGCAAGAAATGAATTGAAAGTTGCAAATGAAGAATTAAAAAGCCTCTATCTAGAACTTTCAGAAGTTGATAAAATTAAGGAGCATTATATAGGTAATTTTTTGAACCTCTATTCAGAATACATCACTAAACTAGATGTCTACAGAAAACTAGTAAGTAAATATGTAAATGCAAATAGAATAAATGCATTACTGAAATTATCTAAATCTAAAGAGCTTATTAATGAAGAGCTACAAATATTCAATAAGAATTTTGATAATTCATTTTTACATATCCATCCAAGTTTTGTTAAAGATGTCAATATTTTACTAAAACCAGAAAAACAAATTGTATTAACAGATTATACGATATTAAATACAGAATTAAGAATACTTGCGCTTATAAAACTAGGGATTACTAATAGCTCAAGAATAGCAAAAATCTTAAGATATTCTGTTAATACTATTTATAACTACAGAGCATCAATTAATAAATCTGCAATTGATAAAGAAAATTTTGAGAAAATGATAAAATCTATCTAGAGAATAATTTTTTTCTTCAAAAAGACTACAGTATAATTG